>NZ_JBGCDL010000059.1:0-47698 GCF_045105435.1 Kordia sp.
GGAAAAAGCGCTTGGTTGAACGGAACAGGATTCATCATCAGAGCTGTAATCTATAGTTCTATTTGGATTGCCTACAGTATTATTTCAAGACGTTTATCATCTCGTCAAGATAATTCAGACAATAACAGCAACTTTAAGAAAAACTTCAGATTGGCTGCGGTATTCTTAGTATTATTCCTAATCTCTGAATCTATGATGTCTTGGGATTGGATTATGTCTTTCGATCACCACTGGTTCAGTACATTATTTGGATGGTATGTATTTGCAAGTATGTTTGTATCTGGAATTACGGTAATTGCATTAGTTACAATCTACCTTAAATCAAGAGGATATTTAGAATATGTAAATGATAGCCACTTACACGATTTAGCAAAATTTATGTTCGGTATTAGTATTTTCTGGACGTACTTATGGTTCTCTCAATTCATGTTAATCTGGTATTCAAACATTCCAGAAGAAGTAACATACTTCCTAACAAGAATTGATGATTACAACTTACCCTTCTTTGGAATGTTAGCATTAAACTTAATATTCCCATTACTAATCTTAATGAATAGTGATTACAAGCGATTAAATTGGATTATTGTAATCGCAGGAGTTGTAATTCTATTCGGTCACTATATAGATGTGTTCAACATGGTAATGCCAGCAACGGTAGGACCACACTGGTCACTTGGATTAGCAGAAATAGGAGCAATCCTTCTATTTCTAGGGTTATTCATATTTATAGTGTTTACCGCATTGACAAAGAAACCACTATTGGCAAAACGAAATCCGTTTATTGAAGAAAGTAAACAATTTCATTATTAATTAATTTCAAACAGTATAAAATAAGATGACTACTGGTTTACTAACGTTTATAGTACTTATCCTAATTGCAATCGCAATTTGGCAGCTGACGAAGATATTTGACTTATCACAAGCGAAAGCAGATAACTCTAATACTCAAGTAGCGAACGACAAGGATAATAACATCAATGGATATCTCATGATGGGATTCTTGATGTTCATATATATCATTACGATAGTTTGTTTCTGGAAATGGGGTGATTTGCCACTAATTGGAAATTCAGCTTCTGAACACGGAGAAAGTGTAGATACATTGATGGTAATATCAATGGTATTAATCTTTTTCGTGCAAACAGTAACACAAGCTTTATTACACTACTTTGCCTACAAATATAGAGGTAAACAAGGAAGAAAAGCTTTGTACTATGCCGACAATGATAAATTAGAGTTTATCTGGACAATCATTCCAGTAATTACATTAGCAGGTTTAATTCTTTATGGATTATTTACTTGGAATGAAATTATGGATGTAAACATGGATGATGACCCGATCGTAGTAGAATTATATGCACAACAGTTTAACTGGAAAGCTAGATACGCTGGAGAAGACAATGTTCTTGGAAAAGCAAATGTTCGCTTAATTGACTTAGGTGACAATCCAAACATATTAGGTTTAGACCGAGAAGATAAGTATGCACAAGATGATGTAATTGTACAAGAGCTACATTTACCAGTTGGTAGAAAAGTAGTTTTCAAAATGCGTTCACAAGACGTATTACACTCTGCATATATGCCACACTTTAGAATGCAAATGAACTGTGTTCCTGGACAAACTACTGAATTCGCGATGAAGCCAACGAAAACCACAGCAGAAATGCGTGAAACGTCTAAAATCATCAAAAAGGTGGCTCGTATCAATGGCATCAGAGCTGCGAAAAGTGAAAAACTTGTTGCAGAAGGAAAAGAAGCACTAGCGCCTTACGAGTTTGACTATCTTTTACTTTGTAACAAAATTTGTGGTGAATCTCACTACAACATGCAAATGAAAGTAATCGTAGAAAGCGAAGAAGATTACAACAAGTGGATTGCAGAGCAAGCAACTTTCGGAAAATAAAAAAATAAAAATAAATTAAAAGATATAATATATAGATATGTCAGCAACAGCAGTACACGCAGGAGATCACGGACACGACGATCACGGACATCATCATAAAGAGACATTCATGACTAAATATATATTTAGTCAAGATCACAAAATGATTGCCAAGCAGTATCTAATTACAGGTACTATCATGGGAGTTATAGGTGTTATGATGTCTATATTTTTCCGTATGCAAATTGCATGGCCAAAAGAATCGTTCACAATCTTTGAAATGTTCTTAGGTAATTGGGCTCCGGACGGAGTATTAAGTGCTGATAAATACTTAGCCTTAGTAACCATTCACGGTACTATCATGGTATTCTTTGTACTAACGGCAGGACTAAGTGGTACATTCAGTAACTTATTAATTCCATTGCAAATTGGAGCACGTGATATGGCTTCTGGTTTCTTAAATATGGTGTCATACTGGTTATTCTTCATTTCAAGTGTAATCATGGTATTGTCTTTATTTGTAGAAGGTGGAGCAGCATCAGCAGGTTGGACAATATATCCTCCTTTAAGTGCATTACCTGAAGCAATTCCTGGATCTGGTTTAGGAATGACCTTATGGTTAGTGTCTATGGCTATATTCATTGCATCCTCTTTACTTGGTTCATTGAACTATATTGTAACGGTAATCAACCTTCGTACAAAAGGAATGTCAATGACAAGATTGCCACTAACAATCTGGGCATTCTTTGTAACAGCAATCATTGGTGTTGTGTCGTTCCCAGTATTATTATCAGCAGCATTATTATTAATATTCGATAGAAGTTTTGGAACATCATTCTATCTATCAGATATATTTATACAAGGAGATGTGCTCCATTATCAAGGTGGATCGCCCGTATTATTTGAACACTTATTTTGGTTCTTAGGGCATCCAGAAGTATACATTGTATTACTTCCAGCACTTGGTATCACCTCCGAAGTAATAGCCACGAATTCGCGGAAACCGATTTTCGGATATCGAGCCATGGTGGCCTCAATTCTAGCAATTGCATTCTTATCGACAATTGTTTGGGGGCATCACATGTTTATCTCTGGAATGAATCCATTCCTAGGATCTGTATTTACATTCACAACACTATTAATTGCCATACCGTCAGCGGTAAAAGCATTTAACTATATAACCACACTCTGGAAAGGAAACTTGCAGATGAATCCAGCAATGCTATTCTCTATCGGATTAGTATCTACATTCATCACAGGTGGATTGACAGGAATTATCTTAGGAGATAGTACGCTAGATATCAACGTACATGATACGTATTTCGTAGTAGCGCATTTTCACTTAGTAATGGGTATATCAGCATTGTACGGAATGTTCGCAGGAATTTATCATTGGTTCCCAAAAATGTTTGGTCGAATGATGAACAAAAACTTAGGATACGTTCACTTCTGGGTAACAGCTGTATGTGCCTACGGAGTATTCTTCCCAATGCACTTTATCGGAATGGCTGGATTGCCAAGACGTTACTATACAAACTCAGAATTTCCAGGATTTGATGACCTTGCAGATGTAAATGTGGTAATCACATTATTCGCTATCATTGGTGGAATATTCCAATTAGTATTCTTATACAATTTCTTTAGTAGTATGTTCTACGGAAAGAAAGCGCCTCAAAACCCATGGAGATCAAATACATTAGAGTGGACAACTCCTGTAGAACACATGCATGGAAACTGGCCAGGAGAAATTCCTCATGTACACCGTTGGGCTTACGATTATAGCAAGCCAGGACATGATGATGATTTTGTTCCGCAAACAGTACCAATGAAAGAAGGTGAAGAAGAATTACATCACTAACATCTCCATGAAAATGGAAATCTAAATGAAAATAGAGATCTCATAGGAATTAAAATTTCAAATGAGGAAAAATATAAAAAGAGTCGTTTCTACCAGAAACGACTCTTTTTCATTTACAATGCTACGCAATAATCTCCTTGGTTTCGGCCACTGCTAAACACACAATACGAATTGTATGCAACAATACAATGACAACTATTTGGACAATACACGCCATTACAGTTTTGAGGTACTGGAAATCCAATTCCTCCATGAAGTTCTTGTTGTGCCTTCTTTGATAATGATTTTACTCCGTTTACTTTTAAAATACTTTCTAACATAATTAATAATTTTTTGTTACCTAATAATACGTGAGTTCGATATAAAACTACCTATATGTAATTGATTTTCAGCATTTTAATACATATGTCAAATCGAGCACTATTGAGATTAAAATATATTTTAATTAAAAATACCTAGCGAAGCTATCGAGATTCCATTAAAACGTATAATTTCTTAGTGTTCTCGACTGCGCTCGAACTGACAACTACTTAATTTACAGTGCCTTACTTGTGATACACGAATTTTTTAAGTCGAACTCACGTTAATAATACATTCTAAATCAATCACTATAAAATATTTGATGTTAAATGTGAGAAAATTATTATGTTTTAATTATACTAGCGAGTTACAAGCAACTTCGTTTAAATCATGTCTTTATAAGCTTTTTCTCTTATCTTTGTGATAATGAATGATAATTTAGACCCTACAAATCAGAACTATTCATCTGAGGAATTAGATGTAGAAAAAGCATTGCGTCCGCTATCCTTTGATGACTTTACAGGACAGGATCAAGTATTAGAAAATTTACAAATATTTGTGCAAGCTGCAAATCTTCGTGAAGAAGCATTAGATCATACCTTATTTCATGGACCTCCAGGATTAGGAAAAACCACATTGGCACACATTCTTGCAAGTGAACTTGATGTAAGTATCAAAGTGACATCAGGACCTGTACTAGACAAGCCGGGAGATTTAGCAGGATTATTGACCAATCTTGATGAACGCGATGTTTTATTTATAGACGAAATACACCGTTTAAGCCCAATAGTAGAAGAATACCTCTATTCGGCAATGGAAGATTATAAAATTGATATTATGATTGAATCTGGACCAAACGCAAGAACGGTTCAAATCAATCTAAATCCATTTACATTAGTGGGCGCAACAACGCGTTCCGGATTATTAACGGCGCCAATGCGTGCACGTTTCGGAATTGCAAGCAGATTACAATACTATTCAACAGAATTGTTATCTACCATTGTACAACGTAGCGCACAAATACTAAAAGTGCCAATCAGTATGGAAGCTGCCATTGAAATTGCAGGAAGAAGCCGCGGAACACCACGTATAGCCAATGCATTATTACGTAGAGTGCGTGATTTTGCGCAAATCAAAGGAAATGGTTCCATTGATATAGAAATAGCGCGTTTCAGCTTAAAAGCATTAAATGTGGATACGTATGGTTTGGACGAAATGGACAACAGAATTCTATCTACAATCATTGATAAATTCAAAGGTGGTCCAGTCGGAATCACAACCTTAGCAACTGCTGTTTCAGAAAGTGGCGAAACTATCGAAGAAGTATACGAACCATTTCTCATACAACAAGGTTTCATTATAAGAACACCAAGAGGTAGAGAAGTCACCGAACTTGCCTACAAACATCTTGGAAGAATAAAAGGAGCAACGCAAGGCGGACTTTTCTAGGAATGATAAATGATGAAGTTTAAGAGTTTATGTTTTAATATATAATTGTGTTTTGATTTCGTCATTACGAGGAGTTTGCGACGAAGTAATCTTGTTATAAAAAACAGGTTGCTTCAATTTTTAATCAAAACCTGTCACATCGAGCGCAGTCGAGATGCAAAACCCAACACCCAAAATGTACAAGTATCCAAACACAATCCCATTTTTAAAGCTACTCTTAAAATCAGCGTCGTTGACACGAAATCCGATTCCGTTTCATAAAGATGGTTTTAACAAGCATGGAGATTCATTTGCGATTGCGCCACCATTTTCAAAAAAAGTACTGCTTACACGTGATGCGGAAATTATAAAACACCTGTTGCGAAAAAATCATCGGAACTATCACAAGTCTAAAATTCAAACAAAATTCTTATCAAAATACGTTGGAAAAGGCTTATTAACGTCTAGTGGTGATTATTGGTTAAAACAACGACGACTCATTCAGCCAGCTTTCCACAGAGAAAAATTGCAAAAATTAGTGGCAATAATGGAAGGTACTATCGATGCGCAAATCGAAAACATTCCGGAAAACAAAACCATCGATTCATATCAAATTATGAACGAACTAGCGTTTCACGTCGTAGCAAAATCGTTATTCAATTACTCTTCTGATGAAAATACAATGCATCGTTTGCAAGAAATTATAGAAACCTTACAAGATTTCATCATTCGAGAAATACGACAACCGCATAAAAAATGGTGGTATCAAATCAGCGGTTTGGTCAAAAAACACATGGTGCTTGTCAAAGAAAGTCGCGACATTATCAACAAGGTAATTGACGAACGTCGCGCTTCAAAAGGTGAACATGACGATTTATTAGACATGTTGCTCAAAGCAAAATACGAAGACGATGGCACTTCAATGACTAACGAACAACTCATTGACGAAATCTTAATATTCTTTGTGGCAGGACATGAAACTTCGGCAAATGCACTCACATTTACGTTTCAACTCATTGCACAACATCCAGAAATCTATAAAAAAGTAACTGCTGAAATTGACGCGATTGATGACAGCTTACCGCCGATGGAAAAATTGGCAAAACTCAACTATGTAAAAAACTGTGTGGAAGAATCCATGCGATTGTATCCGCCAGCTTGGATTACGGACAGAGTTGCCATTGAAGACGATTCGTTTGCAGGTTTCAATATTGAAAAAGGAACCATGATCGGAATTTCGTTTTACGAATTACATCGAAACTCAGCATACTGGGAAAACCCGAACGATTTTGTGCCAGAACGTTTCTCTGATGAAAACCGAAAAAAGACAGCAGGACATTACTTTCCGTTTGGCGCAGGACCAAGAATGTGTATCGGAAATGGATTTGCACTTTATGAAATGATGTTGACCGTGTATGCAATGTTGAAAAAATATCACATTGAAACCAATCAAAACACTATAGAAATTGGTCCATTAATCACGTTAAAACCGATCAATCTTAGATTAAAATTCAATAAAAGAACTGCTTGAATTCGACACAAAAATATACAGAACTGATCAAAGCTGAGGCAAAACGCTTGGGATTTTTGTCGTGCGGAATCTCAAAAGCAGGATTCTTAGAAGAAGAAGCACCACGATTAGAAACTTGGCTCAGCAACAATATGCATGGCGAAATGAGCTATATGGAAAATCATTTCGACAAGCGACTCGATCCAACGAAATTGGTTGCCGATTCCAAATCGGTCGTTTCGTTGCTCTTAAACTACTATCCATCTGACATTCAAAAAGATGCAGCAGCGCCAAAACTTTCTAAATACGCGTACGGAACCGATTATCACTTTGTCATAAAAGATAAATTAAAACACTTGCTAAACTTCATTCAAGATGAAATTGGAGATGTTTCTGGAAGAGCATTTGTGGATTCAGCGCCCGTTTTAGACAAAGCTTGGGCGGCAAAAAGTGGTTTGGGCTGGATTGGAAAGCACAGCAATCTGCTTACGCAAAAAGTGGGTTCGTTCTATTTTATTGCAGAATTAATTATCGATTTGGAACTCGATTACGATTCGCCAGTTACAGATCATTGCGGAAGTTGTACTGCCTGTATAGATGCGTGTCCGACACAAGCAATTGTTGATCCGTATGTGGTTGATGGAAGCAAATGCATCTCGTATTTTACCATCGAACTAAAAAATGAAATTCCAACACACGTACAAGGACAATTTGACGATTGGATGTTTGGCTGCGATATCTGCCAAGATGTATGTCCGTGGAATCGTTTCTCGAAACCGCATAACGAACCTTTATTCAATCCGCATCCAGAATTGCTTTCGATGACCAAAAAAGAGTGGGAAGAAATTACACAAGAAGTATTTAGTGAAATCTTTCGGAAATCTGCTGTAAAGCGAACGAAGTATACAGGTTTGATGCGGAATATTCAATTTTTAAAAACAGAAGAATAAATTTGGAATAAAATGGCACAAACAATTACTAACATTGTCAACTATGTTGCAGAAAACTTCTTATTCATCTTTGGAATATACTCTATTATCTTTTTTATCTTATATCATTACAGAAGCGATAAAAAAATATTAAAAGCATTTGATAAAACAGCAATAAGCGTCGTTATTTGGACGGGAACGATCTGGATTCTTTTAAAAATTTCGGCACTAATTATGATTATATTTCAAGCGAAAATGGACGACAATACAGGGACATTTTCACAAAATTTATATTGGCTTTTAGATAAAGTGTGGTTACAAATCCTTTTCTGGATCATCTTACCACATTTGTTACGAATAAAATTCATAAATCGTTACCTGCTTCCAAGAATGATAATTGCATTCTTCTATGCGTTTAGTTTTGAAAGAATATCACAACTTTTAATTGATTTTCATCGAGACTATCTTCCAAGTAGCTTACAGATGAATATTGAAATTTGGGAACTCATTCCAGTATTACTTCTTAAAACACTTATTTTTACTATTATTATCGGTGTTTTTTACTATATAAAACGCTTTTTATATGGAGAAGAAGAGGTTGTCTGAAAAGTTTCAAAAGTCGTCATTCTGGACTTGATCCAGAATCTCATAAAGCTGATTTTCAACTCTTATGCGAAACCGAATCAAGTTCGGTTTGACGAAATTATGACTTTTTAGACAGCCTCTATATATTTGTGTCTATAAGAATAAATGGCTACTCTTCTTTTAACTTCTCTTTCAATACATTCAGTTGCTTTTGAAGCTGAATTACATACAAAGTCAGCTCTTCAATCTTCTCTTGCTGTTTTGTAGTAATATCTCCAAGTTCTAAACCTTGCGCTTCCACAGTTTCCGCAGAAGGAATATTTGGTAAATGCCCGTTTTTTTCAATAAAATCGGCTACTTCATGGATGCTTAAAAGGTTGTAACCTTTCTCAAAAACATAATCAGCCCAACCTGTGCGCACGCGAATTTCTTCTGAAATTGTACCGCCTTTTACAAACATGCTGTACGCGCTCAAATCTAATCCGCCTAAAGAAGTAATTAAGTTTTTAGTATTAATTCCAATCTTATCAGAAGAAAAATCTCCATAAATTAAAGGAATCACACTGTAATTATTATCAATATGTAACTTGTGACTTCCTGTTTCATTTCTTCCAGATCCATGACCGATAAAAACATTGTCAGAACCTGTAATATTTTGAAGTCCAGCATCTTTTCCTATAAATACATTTCTGCTTCCAGTTGTATTGTAGTAGCCAGCATAAAAGCCAAGATATACGTTGCTACCACCGCTTGTATTACTATATCCAGCTGACGAGCCTAAAAACGTATTTCTTGTTCCTGTACTATTAAAACCGGCTTTACTTCCCATATATGTATTACGTATACCAGTCGTATTATTTTTTCCAGCAGAAAAACCGGCAAAAGTATTTTCATCTCCATTAGTGGTTGTATTTTCTCCAGCAGAAACTCCATAATTTACATTTTCAGTTCCACCTGTACCTGAGTTATTTCCATAATTTGTATTCTGAGCAGCTACAGGAAGCGCAACAGCAACTAAAAGGGACAACAATAAAGTTTTGCTTGTAATTATATTTAAAATTTTCATCTGTATATTTTTAATGTTTATTAGACGTTTTTTTAGCGGCTTTCTTTGCTGCTATTTCAGCTTTAATAGCTTGCAATTGCTCGTTAAGATCAATAATATAAAGTGTCAACTCTTCAATTTTTTCTTGTTGTACTCTTTTAATATCGCCTAGTTCAATTCCTGTTTTTTGTACAGTTTCCGCTGATGGAACATTTGGTAAATGACCGTTTTTCTCAATAAATTGCTCCACATCTTTAAGAGACATAAGTTTGTAATCGTCTTCAAAAACATAATCTGCCCAACCTGGTTGTGCACGAAGTTGCTCTGTAATTAATCCGCCTTTTACATATAAACTATAAGTGCTTAAATCTTCACCATTCAAGTTATTAGGTAAATTCTTAGTGTTGATTCCTAATTTATCCGCAGCAAAATCACCGTAAATTAAAGATGTTGTCAAATGATTATTATCAATCATAAGTATATTGTTATAAGGGCTTGCGCCTCCTATATAGTTTCCTACAGCATAGCCAATAAATACATTTCCTGCTGTATTTCCTGCTGTCCCACTTCCTGTTCTGTCGCCTATAAAGACATTGTTATCTGAGTAGCCTAAAGTGTTACAAGAGCTACAATTTCCGATAAAAACATTTTTGCTTCCTTGTGAGAGCCAATTTCCTGTATCAGTGCCAAAAAATACATTTCTTGAGCCTACAAAACCACTCTCTGAACCGATAGAAGTGTTTGTGTTTATGGTATTTTGATTACTATTAGTACTTCTAATCCTGTATCCCATGGCAACATTATTATTCCCGCCATTTGTTGATATGATGTCTCCAAACAAAGAATTGTTTGATCCAGTAGCGTATGTTTGTGCGCCATAAGCGGTTGATGTTTGTGCTAATACTTCTGTAAAACTGAACATGTATAGCAAGCAGCATAGCATATAAAAGCTATTTTTTCTATATAAAAATTTCATGATGTTTAAAATTTATTCCTTACTCTTTTAATGAGGCTTTTCAGGTTTCGCCTAATTTTTTTTCAGACTTGCGTAATGAAGTCTAGTAATGATAAAATCGAAAAACTTAATTTTTAATCAGCTTTCGCGTGAATGATTTCCCACCTTTATCTTCGTACACTTTCACCACATAAATTCCTTTTGGAAATGAAGAAATATCTATGGAAATTCGTGAAGCATCTTTCTGTTGAATTCTTTTTGAATATAACATCGCAGAAGAATTTATTGCGTACACTTCTACGCTTACATTAGAATTCCATACGTTATCAGTCAATGAAATATTTACAGACTTCACTGCCGGATTTGGGTACAATTGAAACTCTTTATCATCTGCGGTAAACATTTGTGGAGTTGTTTTACTTGCTCTTTTGCCCGTTATCGGAACCGAAAGAAACAATATGCCGCCATTTTCTACGGTAAATCCGTCTTTTAAAGTAGTTCCTGTAGCATAATAATTACCAATACCACCAGAAAAAATAGTATTGACAGCAATAATATTTCCTGTTGTGGCTGCGGTGTCAAAATTATCAGCATAAACGTCATTTTGAATGTACAAATCGTACTCAACAGGATTAAACTGTGCTTGGCAATTGTAAGTAGCTAAAAAATATAAGCTTACGGTTGCTATAAAATATAGAGTGTTTTTCATGATCTTACTTGTTTGTTTCTAGTTCTTTATTAATGGCATCAATCTCTTTCTGAATTTCAATAACATACAACATGAGTTCTTCAATCTTTTCTTGTTGTCTCTTTGTCATATCAGCAAGTTCAATACCTTCTGCCGCTACTACTTTTGCAGATGGAATATTTGGTAAATGACCATTTGTAGCTATAAAATTAGCTACCTTTTCTAGTGATAGTAACTTATAATCTTTCTCAAAAACATAATCAGCCCAACCAGTTTCAATATGTACTTCCTCGGTTAAAATCCCACCTTTTACATACAAACTATACGCGGACAAATCTGCGCCTCCCAATTGATTGATTAAATTATTGGTGTTAATTCCAACTTTTCTAGAGCTAAAATCACCATAAATTAAAGGTGTAGCTGTATTGCTGTTGTCAATGTAGAGTTTGTTATTTCCACTTTCACTCGCTCCAGCGGAATGTCCTAGAAATATATTTCCAAATCCGTTATTGCTAGAACCTGCGCCATCTCCTATAAGTACGTTTTTTGATTGTTTGTTTGCATATCCTGCGGCAAATCCGATATAAAGATTGTCGTTTCCAGAAACATTTTGAAATCCAGCAGTAGCGCCTAAAAAACTATTTTTTGAACCAGCTTGTAAATAATAAGCTGAATACGATCCTGCGGAAACATTAAAATCTCCAAAAGCCAAACGTCCAGCTCTAGCGCCAATGTATGTATTGTCGTCGCCAGCAGTTCCCTGAACGTTACCAGCAATATATCCAAAATTAGAATTTCTATTTCCGTTCTGCCCAGCACCTTGGCCGTAATGAGTAGTATTAACTTGTGCAGTTACAAAAGCCGTTGAAAGCAAGCAATAACAACAGGCAACTGCTAATAATGATATTTTTTTCATGAATAAAAGTTTAAATTGATTTTTAAATGATTACTACTAATTTGCTTTTTAAAATGAATTGTTTTTAAAAGCAGCAAATTCCATGGAGGTTTTTCGGTGTTCTTTTCGGTCATAATGTTTTTGTTTAAAAAATTACTAATACCTCAAAGTTGTTGATTAATAGTGGGCTAACAAACAAAAGCTATTGATGGTTTATGAAAACACAACAATTTGTATAAGAAAATACGACAATAACAGGAATATGTGATTGAAAAAAGAAACAACATTAAATTTTTTCCTTTGCACACTTACTTTTAAATTTGCAAATTCATACTGTCTGCAATTGACAATAAGTCAAAAAAGACAAAATATATAGGTACATGAGTAAAAGCAACCAAGAACGCATACGAAGAGAAGCACTGATTTATCACGCAAAACCTACACCTGGAAAAATAAAGGTAGTTCCCACAAAAAGATATTCAACACAACGTGACTTGTCTCTGGCGTATTCTCCGGGAGTTGCTGAACCTTGTTTAGAAATTGCAAAAGACAAATCAAACGTTTACAAATACACAACGAAAGGAAACTTAGTTGCGGTAATTACGAACGGAACAGCTGTTTTAGGTTTGGGCGATATTGGCCCAGAAGCTTCTAAACCTGTAATGGAAGGTAAAGGGTTGCTCTTTAAAATCTTTGCCGATATTGATGTGTTTGATATCGAAGTAGACACAAAAGACATAGATAAGTTTATAGAAACAGTAAAAAATATTGCGCCAACGTTTGGAGGTATCAATCTGGAAGACATAAAAGCGCCAGAAGCTTTTGAAATAGAACGCAGACTTATAGAAGAACTAGATATTCCTGTAATGCATGACGATCAGCATGGAACGGCAATTATTTCTTCGGCAGCACTTATAAATGCGTTAGAACTCACAGAAAAAAATATAGAAGAAATACGTATTGTAGTATCGGGCGCAGGTTCGGCAGCAATTTCATGTATGAACTTATATGTAGCATTGGGCGCAAAATTGGAAAACATTGCTATGTTTGATATTGATGGTTTATTGCACTCAGGTCGAACAGACTTATCACCAATGCAAGCACGTTTTAGAACGTCAAAACACTATGATTCACTTGCGGATGCTATGAAAAATGCAGATGTGTTTTTAGGACTTTCTGTTGGGAATATTGTGTCGAAAGATATGTTGCGTAGTATGGCAAACAATCCAATTGTATTTGCTATGGCGAATCCGACACCAGAAATATCCTATGAAGAGGCCATTGCTTCGCGTGAAGATATCATCATGGCAACAGGTCGATCAGATCATCCAAATCAGGTAAACAATGTGCTTGGTTTTCCATTCATATTTCGTGGTGCCTTAGATGTACGCGCTACAAAAATTAACGAAGAAATGAAAATGGCAGCTGTAAAAGCAATTGCAGCATTAGCCAAAGAACCAGTTCCAGAGCAAGTAAATATTGCCTATGCAGAAACAAAACTGACGTTCGGGAAAGAATACATCATTCCAAAACCATTTGATCCAAGACTCATTGCTAAAATTCCACCAGCCATTGCAAAAGCGGCAATGGATTCAGGAGTAGCAACAGAACCTATTGACGATTGGGCGCGTTATGAAGATGAACTTTTACACAGACTTGGAGCAGACAATAAAATCATCCGATTATTGCATAAAAGAGCACGAACCAATCCGAAACGAATTGTATTTGCAGAAGCCGATCACTTAGATGTCTTAAAAGCGGCACAATATGTATATGACGAACGCATTGCAATTCCGATTCTTTTAGGAAATGAAAAACTCATTCACGAACTCAGAGACGAATTAGAATTTGATGGAGATGTAGAAATCATCGATCCTAAAAGTGATGAACAAGCAGACAGACGTGAAAAATTTGCAAAAGTCTATTGGGAATCAAGAAAACGTAAAGGAGTTTCTAAATTTGATTCACAAAAGAAAATGCGTGAGCGTAACTATTTTGCAGCAATGTTGGTAAATGATGGCTATGCTGACGGATTAATTTCAGGATACTCCAGAAGTTACCCAACGGTTGTAAAACCAATGTTAGAACTTATTGGAACTGCAAAAGGCGTACGAAAAGCAGCTACTACAAACTTAATGATTACGGAGCGCGGGCCTATATTCCTGTCAGATACATCTATAAATATTGATCCGTCTGCGCGCGATTTGGCTAAAATTGCACAAATGACAGCGCTTACGGTAAAAATGTTTGGATTAGAACCAAATATTGCGATGTTGTCCTATTCAAACTTTGGTTCGTCGGAACATGAAAAAGCAAAAAAAGTAGGCGAAGCGGTAGAATATTTACACAGATATTATCCTGATATCAATGTAGATGGTGCAGTACAATCTGATTTTGCATTAAACAAAGAAATGCTCTCACAAACATTTCCATTCTCAAAACTAGCAGGAAAAGAAGTAAACACGCTTGTTTTTCCAAACCTAGATTCGGCAAATATTACTTACAAGCTTATGAAAGAGCTAAACAAAGCCGATTCTATTGGGCCAATTATGCTTGGAATGCGAAAACCAGTACACATTTTACAATTGGGTGCTAGTGTAAATGAAATCATCAATATGGCGGCTGTTGCAGTAGTAGATTCGCAAGAAAAAGAAAAGTGGCGACTCCGAAAAGAAGAAGCGTAAACAGCACTAGTATATCATATTAGTATATTAATGGTACAAATGGTTAAATAAATGTGAATAAATTTATTACATTTGGGACTTTAACTAGCAGCTAATAAATGATTACGCACGTACAAGGGAAGCTCGTAGAGAAGAATCCAACAGATGTAGTGATAGAATGTAATGGAGTCGGATACTTTATAAATATCTCTTTAACAACCTATACACAACTTCCAAATCAAGAAAATATAAAGTTATTTACGCACCTTCATGTTCGTGAAGACGCGCAAACTTTATATGGTTTTTTTCAAAAATCAGAACGCGCCGTATTTCGTTTGCTAATTTCAGTTTCTGGAATAGGAACAAGTACAGCACGCACCATGTTGTCTTCTTTAACTTCCGAGCAAACATGTGAAGCAATTGCAAGCGGAGATGTAGCAACAATTCAAAGTGTAAAAGGAATTGGAGCAAAAACCGCACAACGAGTAATCATCGAATTAAAGGATAAAGTCTTAAAATTATACGATCTTGACGAAGTTTCAATGTCTCAAAGCAATACAAACAAAGAAGAAACGTTATCTGCTTTGGAAGTATTAGGTTACACAAGAAAGCAATCTGAAAAAGTACTCGATAAAATAATTAAAGAAATGCCAAACGGAAGTGTAGAAGAATTGATCAAAATGGCATTAAAAAACTTATAATTACTTTGAAAAACATTACCAACCTAATAACAAAAAACACCAGAAATGCGCTTGTCGTATTCGTTTTGTTATTTAGCACCATACTAACGGCACAAGAACCGACAACGCCGCCAGACTCAACGAAAACGGGTTATGCAATTGGAAAAATAAAATTAAAAACTCCAAAAAGCATTGTCTCGAAGTATACCTATGATCCAACTATAGATCGATATATTTATACGGAAACAGTAAGTAATTACGATATTCGTTATCCGCTTATGCTAACGCCTGAGCAATATCGTAAGTTGTTGCTAAAAGAAAGCATGAAAGGGTATTTTAAAGAAAAAATAAGTGCAATTTCAGGAAAAAAAGAAGGTTCCGAAGATGCAATAAAAAATTTACTGCCAATATTTGAAATCAATTCTAACTTCTTTGAATCTATTTTTGGAGGAAATACCATTGAAGTAATTCCGCAAGGTTCGGTAGCAATTGACTTAGGAGTGCGTTTTCAAAAAAATGACAATCCTGCTTTATCTCCAAGAAACCGAAGTAATTTAAGTTTTGACTTCGATCAGCGAATTAGTCTAAGTTTATTAGGTAAAGTTGGTGAACGATTGAAAATTAACGCAAACTACGATACAGAATCTACGTTTGACTTCCAAAATCAGATCAAATTAGAATTCACGCCAACAGAAGATGATATTCTACAAAAAATTGAAGTTGGTAATGTAAGTATGCCGCTTAACAGTTCTTTAATTACAGGAGCACAAAGTTTATTTGGTGTAAAAACAGAACTACAATTTGGAAAAACACGTATCACAGGAGTTTTCTCAGAACAACGTTCGCAAACAAGAACCATTACAGCACAAGGTGGCGGAACCATAGAAGAATTTGCATTATTTGCATTAGACTATGATGAAGATCGTCACTTCTACCTATCACAATACTTTAGAGATCGTTATAACACAGCCTTGGCAAACTATCCGTTTATCAATACGCCAGTTGAAATTACAAGAGTAGAAGTTTGGGTAACCAACCGATCTGCACAAACTCAAAATGTGCGTAACATTGTAGGTTTGCAAGATTTAGGAGAAGCAGATCCAAGTAAAACAAGAATTGGCCCTGTGGGAGGTTTCTTTAACTCCGCAGATCTGAACGCATTTCCTGATAACGAAAACAATAACTATAATCCAGAAGCTATTGGTACAGGTTCAGCACTTTCAGAATTAGTGAGAGATGTTGCAACCATTCAACAAGGATTTACAGGTGTTACATCAACCGCACAACAAGGATTTGATTATGTATATCTTGAAAATGCACGTCAATTAAACCCTAACGAATATAAATTACACACAAAACTTGGGTACATTTCGTTAAATCAACGATTAAGTAATGATGAAGTATTGGCAGTTGCGTTTCAATATACCGCAAACGGTCAAGTATTTCAAGTAGGTGAATTTGCAAATGGCGGAATTGACGCAACACAAGTTACCAATACAGATGCAGATGGAAATGCAACAGAAATTCAAAATCAAAACTTAGTAGTAAAACTTTTAAAAAGTGCAATTACGGAAGTAGATGATCCAATTTGGGATTTAATGATGAAAAATATCTATACGACGGATGCATATCAGTTAAGTCCAGAAGATTTCAGATTAAATATACTATATACAGATCCTTCGCCAGTAAACTACATTACGGCTGCAGAAGGTTCTGTAACAAACCCGCCAGCACCACTTCCAGCAGATGTTGAGGATGAAATATTACTAAGAGTCTTTAATTTAGATCGATTAGATATTTATCAAAATCCACAAGCAGGTGGAGATGGTTTCTTTGATTATATGCCTGGAATTACTGTCGATCAAGAATTTGGACGGATTATATTTTCTACGGTAGAACCTTTTGGAGAATTTCTCTTTGAAAAATTAAGAAACTCCGCTGGGGAAGACTATGACGATCCAACTAACTACAACGGCAACCAAGCAAAATATGTGTACAGAGCCATGTATGAAGAAACCAAAACAGGTGCTTTGGATGATGCAGAACTCAATAAATTCCAATTAAAAGGACGTTACAAATCGCAAGGTGGAGACGGAATTCCACTTGGAGCTTTCAACGTGCCAAGAGGTTCCGTAGTTGTAACTGCTGGTGGACGTGTATTACAAGAAGGAATTGACTATACAGTAAATTATCAATTAGGACGTGTGCAAATTTTAGATGAAGCCTTAAAAGCTTCTAACACACCAATTGATGTTTCTGTAGAAAATAACTCATTATTTGGGCAGCAAAACAAACGATTTACAGGAATTAATGTCGAACATCAATTCAACGAAAATTTCTTAATTGGAGCTACTTACTTAAACTTGAACGAGCGACCAATTACACAAAAAGCAAATTACGGTCAAGAACCTGTAAACAACTCAATTTTCGGATTTAACGGAAACTATTCTACGGAAGTGCCATTCTTAACAAGATTGGTAAACAAACTTCCTAATATAGATACAGATGTACCATCAAACCTTTCGGTTCGTGGAGAATTTGCATACCTATTGCCAGGAAGTCCAAAAAATGCAGACTTTTTAGGGGAAGCTACTGCGTATGTAGATGATTTTGAAGGTGCGCAATCTACCATAGATATCAAATCGCCATTAGGTTGGTTCTTAGCAAGTACGCCAGGTACATCCGGAAATAGCTTAGGAGATAACTTAGGAGGTGAATTTGGAAACGATCAATTAGAATACGGTTACAATAGAGCAAGATTAGCATGGTATACCATTGATCCAATATTTTATGGAAACCAAGCGCCAGGTGAAATTTCACCAACAGATGTATCTACCAGTGAAACACGTAGAATTTTTGTAGATGAAATATTCCCGCAAACGGATATTGCTCGTGGACAAACAACGGTTCAAACAACATTAGATTTAGCTTATTATCCAAGTGAAAGAGGTCCATATAACAACAATCCAAACTTTGCTGGACAAGCAGATCAAGGAAATTGGGGAGGAATTATGCGCCCTGTAACTACAACCAACTTTGAGCAAGCAAATGTAGAATATGTTCAGTTTTGGTTATTAGATCCGTATTTTTCTTCTGGAAATACTGCAAGTACTGGTGGAGAATTGGTCTTAAATATTGGTAATATTTCTGAAGATATCTTAAAAGATGGACGTAAGCAATACGAAAACGGATTGCCAGAAGCCGATGCAGTAAACCCACTAACTACAGAAACAGCTTGGGGACAAGTACCACAAACACAATCATTAGTATATGCGTTTGATTCGGACGATGCCAACCGACAAGTACAAGATATTGGTTTAGATGGATTAAATGATACCGAAGAAGCTGGAAAATATACCAACTATGCAGCAGAAGCCGATCCGGCAGCAGATAACTATCAATATTTCTTAGATGCAAACGGAGATGTATTAAACAGATACAAAAACTTCAATGGTACGCAAGGAAACTCGCCAATTACGGTAACTGATGCCAACAGAGGTTCTACAACGGTTCCAGATGTGGAAGATATCAACCGAGATCAAACAATGAACACGATTGATAACTATTTTCAGTTCAGAATTCCAATCAATCCAGCAATGGGAACTGCAACAAGTTACATTACGGATGAGCGTACAAGTTCAAGAGAAACAGCTGATGGAACAGTAATTGAATCGCGTTGGGTACAATTTAAAATTCCAATTACAGATTTCTACAAACAAGATACGGACGATAAAATTTCTTTAGACGATTTAAGAGCCATTCGTTTTATACGTATGTATATGACAGGATTCAACGAACGAACCGTACTTCGTTTTGGAACACTTGATTTAATTCGTGGCGATTGGAGACGTTACAGCTTATCATTACAAGAAAACGGTGACGATCCGCAAGATGGTGCCGATGCTACCACACAATTTGATGTAAACATTGTAAACATTGAAGAAAACTCAAACAAATTACCAATTGGATATGTAATTCCGCCAGGAGTTGTGCGTGAACAATTAAACAATAACAATACGGTTGTACGTCAAAATGAACAATCACTCGGAATGGTACTGTGCGATTTAGAAGCAGGAGATTCGCGTGGTGTATTCAAAAATATTGACATTGATTTACGACAATATAAAAACTTAAAAATGTTTGTCCATGCAGAATCACTCTTTGGACAAACGCAGCAACTTGCCGATGAACAGGCAGTTGCATTTTTGCGATTTGGAAATGACTTTACACAAAACTATTACCAAGTTGAAATTCCGCTAAACGTTACGGCAGATAATGAATCGTCACCAGAAGACGTATGGAAAAACGAATTTGACATTCCATTAGCATTGCTAACACGAATAAAAGCGGCAAACTTTGACAACACAACTGGTGCTACAGAAGCAGCGTATTACAATGAAAACGCAGAAGCAATTGTAAATCAATTTGCGCCGTATGGAGCAGATGAGCGTATGCGTATTGCTATAATTGGTAATCCGACGATTGGTCGTGTTCGTTCATTAATGGTTGGTATTAAAAACTCCACAGCTACAGGTTTAGATGCTACAGATACACCTGTTGGTGGAATTCCAATTTGTGGTGAATTTTGGTTTAATGAATTGCGTTTAGCCGAATTAGAAAACCGAGGAGGTTGGGCAGCTGTTGGTTCGTTAGACGCAAACATAGCTGATTTTGCAACAGTTTCCGCAACAGGAAGAATCAGTACGGTAGGTTTTGGAAACATAGAACAATCGCCAAATGATAGAAGTAGAGAAGATATAAAGCAGTATGATGTTGTAACCAATGTGAGTTTAGGGCAATTACTGCCGAAAAAATGGGGAGTCAAAATTCCGTTTAACTACAGTATTGGAGAAGAAATCATTACGCCAGAATTTGATCCGTTCTATCAAGATATTCGTTTGGAAGATCGTTTGGAATTAGCAGATACGCAAGCCAAAAAAGATAGAATAGAAGAAGAAGCGATTAGTTACACCAAACGAAAAAGTATTAACTTTATTGGTGTTCGTAAAGAAAGAGGCGCAGAGCAAAAAGCACGTTTCTATGATGTAGAAAACGTAACGCTATCCTATTCATACAACGAAACAGAACACCACGATTACGAAATAAAAGCGTTGCGCGATCAAAATGTACGTGCAGGATTGGATTATAACTTTAACTTTCAGCCAAAATCAATAGAGCCTTTCAAAAAAATGGATTCTGTATTTACTGGAAGATATTGGAAATGGTTAAAAGACTTCAATTTTAATCCGTTACCGACAAGTATTTCATTAAACTCAAACATTACAAGAAGTTTCAACGATCAAATATATAGAGATCCATTATTGCCAGATGCAGAAGTGGATAACTTACCGCGTTTGCAACAACGTAATTTCTTATTTGATTGGTCGTATGCAATTAATTACAACCTAACGAATTCATTGCGTTTCAATTTTACAGCGGCAAACAATAATATTGTCAACAATTTCTTTGATGAAGATGGAGACATCAATGAAAATTTAGGTATTTGGGATGGTTTCTGGGATATTGGAGATCCAAACACGCATACACAATCATTACAATTAACGTATGACATACCGCTAAACAAAATACCAACATTTAGTTTCTTAACAGCTTCCTATAGTTACACAGGAGATTTTAACTGGCAACGTGGTTCGGATGTATTGCAAGAAGTATCAGGCGAACGTTTAAATACCATTCAAAACGCAAACACGCACAACTTGAATGCTACTTTAGACATGACAAAATTCTACAAGCACATTGGTTTTGTTAGAAAGCGTAAAGGAAACCGTAAAACAAATCTTCGTTCTAGAAATGCACGTAAACCAGGAGTTCCAGGAACTGAAACGGCAAACAAAGACAAGAAAAAAACACCTAGCAAATCAAGTGTAGGAACAAAAATATTCAACACGGTTGTAGATGTTGTTGGAAGTGTAAAGCGAATCAATATTAGTTACTCTGAAAATAATGGTAAGGTATTACCAGGATATACACCATCTATCGGATTCATCGGAACTTTAAAACCATCACTTGGATTCGTATTTGGTAGTCAAGCTGACGTTCGATATGAGGCGGCTCGACAAGGATATTTAACTGAATTTTCAGAATTCAACCAGCAATTCACACAAATTCATAACAAAAACTTAGACATTACGGCAATGGTAGAGCCGATGAGAGATTTAAAAATTGATGTTGTTGCCAATCGTAACTATTCAGAAAATTTCTCAGAACAGTTCAATGTTCAAAACGGTGAATACATATCATTATCGCCAAATGGTGCAGGAAATACCTTTGGAAACTTTGGGATTTCAACACTATTAATAAAAACAGCTTTTAAACAAAGTGACGCAGAAAAATCGGTAACATTCCAAGAATTTGAAAATAACCGACAAATTATAGCAAGACGTGTAGCAGTTGCTAACGGACAACCGTTAACAGATACAGACAATGATGGTTTCCCTGATGGATTTGGAAAAACCAATCAAGCCGTATTATTACCAGCGTTCTTGGCAGCATATTCAGGACAAGATGCAAATGATGTAAAATTAGGAGCGTTTAGAGATGTGCCAATTCCAAACTGGACCATAAAGTATACAGGTTTAATGCGATTAAAATGGTTCAAAAAGCGTTTCAAGCGTTTCTCATTAGCGCACGGATATCGTTCAAGCTATACGATCAACTCGTTTAGAAACAACTTAGATTATGATGCGGCAGATCCGTTTGGAAGTACAAATTTAGATCAAGGAGGAAACTTTCACAATCAAAATATATTCTCTAATATCAACTTAGTAGAGCAATTTAACCCATTGATTAGAGTTGATCTTGAAATGAAAAGTTCAGTCAAAGTACTGGCAGAAGTAAAACGCGATCGTGCTTTATCTTTAAGTTTTGACAATAACTTACTTACAGAGGTTTCTGGAAACGAATATATAGTAGGATTAGGATACCGTTTCAAAGATGTACGTATTGATACGCGAATTGCAGGAAAGAAAACAACGCTAAAAGGAGACTTGAATTTAAAAGCCGATTTATCATTACGAGATAATATCACAATCATACGTAGCTTAGATTTATTTAGTAATCAAGTTACGGCAGGACAAACATTGTGGTCGCTAAAATTCACAGCAGATTATGCATTAAGTAGAAACCTAACGGCATTGTTTTACTACGATCATACATTCTCCGAATTTGCAGTATCTACTGCATTTCCGCAAACTACAATTCGATCGGGAATCACACTTCGATACAATTTTGGAAATTAACAATAACAGAGGTTGAAAACTTAAATAGAAAAAAGTATTTTTGCTCAAATAACACTAAATAGCTTATAAAATGAACATACCAGCAGAATTAAAATATACAAAAGACCACGAGTGGATAAAAATTGAAGGTGATGTTGCAACTGTAGGAATCACTGATTTTGCGCAAGGAGAATTAGGAGATATTGTATATGTTGATGTGGATACCTTAGATGAAGAAGTAGATAAGGACGAAGTTTTTGGAACAGTGGAAGCTGTAAAAACGGTATCTGACTTATTTATGCCACTTACGGGAGAAGTAGTAGAACTTAATGAGAAGTTAGAAGACGATCCAGAATTGGTAAACAAAGATCCGTATGGAGAAGGTTGGATGATCAAAATTGCGATCAAAGATGCTTCAGAAATTGAAGGTTTGCTAGATGTAGAAGCTTACAAAGAAGTTGTTGGTGCGTAAATATATCTTTTCCGCTGTAGCTGTTGGATGGACAATCTTAATTACAATTTTAAGTGTAATAAAAGTCAAAGCTCCTGAAGGATTGCACTTTTCGTATGCAGACAAACTTGTACACGGTGTAATTTACTTTTTAGTTACCGCAGTTTGGTTTTTTGCTTTTACGAGAGGAATCACTAATGAAAAATTGCAGAAGAACGCCCTAGTAATTAGTGCTGTTTTTGCTTTTGTTTATGGAGTGGTTATCGAAATAGTTCAAGAAACATTTATAGCGTCAAGACAAGGAGATTGGCAAGACGTACTTGCCAATACAATTGGTACAATAGTTGCAATAATCATCATAAAATGGTTTATTGCTAAAGATAGAAAGTTAAAAACGCAGATTTAATTGTTATTTCTGCTAATAAATAATTAAATTAGCAACCATTAAAACTATATTATTATGGAAGCAAAAAAGAATCCAGAAGCTGACTTAAGAAAAAATAGTCTCTTTTATTTAGCCTTAGGTTTGGCATTAGTGACATTCCTTATTTGGCAAGGTATGGAATGGACAGCTTATGACGAAGTTGCAAAAGAGCAAGAAGTAGAAATGCTTGAAGATCTTGAAGAAGAGGTGGAAATTACAATGCAACAAGAATCAAAACCACCACCACCACCACCACCAGCTCGAGAAGTTATTGAAGTTGTAGAAGATGAAGAAGAAGTAGAAGAAACAATAATTGAATCTACAGAAACATCTGAAGAAGAAGTTATTGAAGAAGTTGAGGAAGTTGAAGTAGTAGAAGAAGAAGAAATTATTGAAGATGTACCATTTTCAGTAATTGAAGATGCACCAATTTTCCCAGGTTGTGAAAAATATAAGAGTAAGGCAGAACGAAAAAAATGTATGTCTGAAAAAGTGCAAAAGCACGTAAATAGAAAATTTAACACTGAACTAGCTTCTGATTTAGATTTAGAAGGTGTACAAAAAATCTTTGTTGTATTTAAAATTGACAGACAAGGAAATATTACAAATGTGCGTTCAAGAGCGCCACATCCAAAATTAGCTAAAGAAGCTGAAAAAGTAATTAAGAGTCTTCCTAAGATGAAACCTGGTAAGCAAAGAGGAAAGCCAGTAGGTGTAAACTACACGTTACCAATCGTTTTCAAAGTACAATAAGTTAAGAAAACATTAAAATATATAGAAGCCTGAGCATTTTGCTCGGGCTTTTTCTTTTTGGTACGTTTATTGATGTTAACACAACATTAACATTAAAACCGATTAATATGAAAAATGCAAATCACAAACACGATGTGAGTGCGAATGGTGTACAAGAAAGTCACCTTGCCAAAAAGAACGACTTAAAAGGCGCAAAAAATTCATTACTACGATTCTCAGTTAGCCTCATGCTGAGTTTGTTTATTATCTACACGATATTTCAAGTACAAGTAACAAATGATGCTCCAGAAGTGGTGCAGCTTGATGATGATCTTCTAGTAGATGATATGACGTATGTGCCTGTCTTTAAAGAAGAAGTAGTTCTGGTAAAAGAATTAAAACCTGAGCCAAAGGTGGAAACAAAAGTTATCACTGACAAAGTCGAAGAGGTTAAAAATGATCACAAAGATTTAGTGGAGACAGTATTGAAAACTTCTGAAGAGCCAAAAGAAGTAACTTCACTTGTTGATACTAGTACTGTTGATGTAATTGATGAAGACATCGATAAAGAAATCGAAGTTCCTTTCGCTTTTATTGAAGACGCACCAATTTATCCAGGGTGTGAAAAATACAAAAGTAAAGAAAAAAGGAAAAAATGTATGTCTGAGAAAATTGACAAGCATATTAAAAGAAAATTTGACGCTGACTTAGCAAACGAATTAGGATTAGATGAAGGTGTAAAACGAATCAATGTATTATTCGTAATTGATGAAAACGGAAACGTAACAGGAATCAAATCAAGAGCAGCACATCCAAAACTTGAAAAAGAAGCAGAACGTGTAATACGATTGCTTCCTAAAATGGTGCCAGGAAAACAAAGAAAGCAAAGTGTAAAAGTAAAATACACGCTACCTATTATGTTAAAAGTTGACTAAGGAAAGTTGCAAGTAATTTTATCTTGAACTATTTTTTTTGGAAACAGAAAAAGGCAAGATAAGTTCAGTATATAAAAAAGGAAAACCGAGTTATTAACTCGGTTTTTTAGGTATACTTTCTGTGACATATCATTACATTAACATTAAAACCGATTATTATGAAAAATGTCAACTTAAAGCCATTTGTAAATGTTACCAAGACTTACAAAGATCATTTAATCAGAAAGTACACTACAAAAGTACAAAAAACTAATGTATAGAGCTTTTATTAAGCTGAATTAATGTCATTTATCGTTGTATATTTCTTTTTTTTAGACGAAAAGGGGTAATTTTCTGTATTTTTCAGAAAAAAACAACGAAAAAACAGCTCATTTTTTTTTGAATGCTATCAAAAATGACCACATTTTTTAAGAATCTAACATCATAACAAGGAGGAATCAATCAATTTTTGTGAAAATATAGTATCTTTCGCATTTATAAATCCTCAAATATGCAGCGACTCAAAACGTCCATTTGCCCACTCATATTTTTAGTGTTTCAATCCGTATTCGGACAAACGTCTGATGTCGATTATGAAAAATATCCTGTATTTGCAGCATGTGAAAATGTAGAAATTGCAGCGCTAGAAAATTGCTTCAATACGACATTACGATCATTTATCAATGACAATTTTAAACAACCTGAAATTATCAGTAAAGAAAACTATACTGGAGAATTGGTCGTATTATTTGAAGTTACCAAAAAAGGAGCGTTTAAAGTATTGTATGTAGATGCTGTTTATGAAGAATTAAAAACAGAAATAAAACGAGTTTTTGGATTATTGCCTACTATAAGACCATCAACATATAGTGGGAAACCAGCATACATACAATTTACGATGAAGCTAGAAATTCCACTAGGAAGTGTGGAAGCTATCGAAATCCCAAAAACAATTGAAGAAAAAGAAAACGCATTAGAAGCTGCTGCAAAAACAGAATTTGACGCGGTAAATGCCGAATTAGAAACATACAAAGACGAATTGTATGATAGCAACTTAAACATTCCGTTTTCGCATGATATGTATTCGTACTTCGATCGTCAAGTGAATTTAGTTGGCACCAACAGTCATACAGCATCAAAACCTTTCTTATACAATACAGTTTCCAACTATTACGATTTCAATGCGCAACAAGCCAAACTCAAAAAAGAGGCTTCTTCTTGGGTTGGACGTAAATTATGGAATGAACATTTAGTAACCGTTAAAGGAAAAAACTATTGGTTTGTATTAGATCCAATCTTAGACTTGCAACTCGGTAAAAATACAGGAGGCGAAGTCGATTATACATACAACAATACTAGAGGAATTCAGGTGCAAGGTGGTTTAGGAAAAGGATTCAATTTTTCGGCAACTGTATTTGAAAGTCAAGGTCGATTTGCTGATTATTTTAACAGGTATGCTGAAAGTATCCGACCAGCAGGAGGAAATCCAGCAATCATTCCTAGTCGCGGAATTGCAAAAGAATTCAAAACAGACGCGTATGATTATCCCGTTGCAGAAGGATATATTTCCTATTCGCCAAACAAAACGTTCAATGTGCAATTTGGCCATGGAAGAAACTTTATCGGAGACGGATATCGCTCATTATTCGTAAGTGATGCGGTAAGTCCGTATCCATATCTAAAGCTAAATACGTCTTTCTGGAAAATAAAATACACAAACACTTGGATGTGGCTGCGTGATGTGCGACCAGAAGTAAATGAAGATGGTGCATTCTTAACAAAATACATTGCCAATCACTTTTTAAGTTGGAATGTTTCCAAAAAACTAAATATTGGTTTCTTTGAATCGGTAATTTGGAAAAACGATAACAATCGCGGGTTCGATATTAACTATGTAAACCCAATCATATTTTATAGAGCTATCGAATTTTCTACAGGTTCGCGTGCAGGAAACGCAATTGTAGGATTGAGTTCAAAATACAAATGGAATGACAATGTAAATTTTTATGGTCAATTTATTTTGGATGAATTCTCTCTAAATGATATCAAAGCAGGAAACTTAAGTTGGAAAAACAAATTTGGTTTTCAATTAGGGGCAAAATATTTCAATGCATTTAAGGTTGATAATTTACTGCTTCAATTTGAGTTCAATCAAGTGCGTCCGTATACGTATTCGCACAATGAAGTTGCTACAAATTACGGGCACAACAATCAGTCATTAGCGCATTTATGGGGTGCAAATTTTCGTGAAGTTATCGGAATTGCACGTTACAACCGCGATCGTTGGTACGGAAGTGCAAAACTAATTTATGGGCAACGCGGTTTGGATTTTGATCCAGCAATTGATAATGCAAGTTATGGAAGCAATATTTTTATTGATAATGACAATAGAATTGGCGATACAGGAGTAGAATTACTACAAGGAAATAAAACAAATGTGCTTATTGGTGACTTAAATGTTGGTTATATAATAAATCCAAAAACCAATCTAAAAGTCTTTGCCAATGTTACTTACAGAAGTTTCAATCCGGATGCAAACACCTTAGTTGATTTTAAGGAAAACACAACTTGGTTTAATTTTGGAATTCGCACTGATATTTTTAATTGGTATTTTGATTTTTAACACTGATATTGCGTTTTTTTTATTAAATTTGTTAAAGCCTCGAAAAAAAATAACCACAAGAAACATTACTTTCTTGTCCGCCCAAACCTATAACTAGTATGATTAAGCCGTTTTTCATCTTACTACTCATTTTGCCGTTTATTTACTTAGGATATAAGTCGCTCGACTTAGCTGTTTCTAAACGTCAAACAGATCCAAATTATACTGTAAAAGAGTATCCTGTATTTATACTTTGTTGTGCTTTTTTCTTAATTGCGGGTGTTATTGTAGTAAACTATGAAATGTTACTTAGCTTTTTGTAGGCTTTTATAAAAAGTCTTTCTTAAAACTTCACCAGAAATAAACCAATCACCATACCCTAAATCGTCATACTTTTTAGTAATAGCATTGTTTTGCGTTACTTCTTCTTCGGTTTTGCCAGCTTTAATCTCTGCAATAACTTTTTTTTCAATGCTTTCTAGCATTTCCAAATACAATTTTAATGCTGCTTTGTTCGATAAATTTCGGTGTCCAGGAATAATCTTAGTATCATCATTAATAACCAATAATGCTTTCTTAATAGCGGCAATATATCCTTGTGCGCTTCCGCCAGAATTCAAATCGATAAACGGATACTTTCCTTGAAAATAAGCATCACCAGTATGCAATACATTACTTTCGGTAAAATAAACCATTGCATCACCATCAGTATGTGCTTCGTGAACGTGGAAAATAAAAATTGATTCGTCATTAAAAAAGAAAGAAACATCTTTTGAAAATGTAACAACAGGCAACGCTTCTTTCGGAGACGCTTTTTTAGTTGTATTGCGCTCTTTATTAAATTGGTCCATGCTCATGCGCTTTCGTACATTTTCATGTGCTACAATAACAGCGCCTTCCTTTTGCATATTTTTGTTTCCTCCAGTATGATCGCCATGCCAATGTGTATTAATCAAAAACTCTACGGGTTTATCCGTTACACTTTCAATTGCTTTTAAAATCTTTGGTGTCAAATGCGCAAACTGATCATCAATCATAAAAACACCGTCTTTTCCAACAGAAATTGCAATATTTCCACCTTGTCCAACTAACATATATACATGATCTGTGACTTTAGTAACTTTAATTTGAACCGCTTTCTTTTGGGCAAATCCAACAGAAGCTGTAGATGCTAAAATAATAGTTAGGATACTTTTTAAAAATTTCATTTGATTATTTTTTTGATTAACTATGTTTGATGGAATTCGTCAGCATTCAATTCGTTCCAATTAACGCATGGTTTCGGCGTATTTCTTACGAAACATTTCAATCAATAGTCGTGACAAAACACACTTCCTTTCCAAAGATAAAAATAGAAAAGTAATAACTATTTATAAAAGCCGTAAAACTCTTTGAAAATCGTTGCATACAAAGGATTTGTATTCTATCTTTGCAGGAATTTAGCAAGGTTGATGAAAACTGCATTGAACACACTCAAAAAAACATACTCATTTGCTTCAGTAATTGAAGATTTTAAACAACTTACAAAGGTTGGATTAGCAATAAGCGTTGTCTTTTCTTCATTAGCAGGATACTTATTGGCTGTTGGTGCAGATGGTTTTAGCTTCAAAGTACTGAGTTTATTGGCTGTCGGTGGTTATTTTATGGTTGGTGCTTCCAATGCGTTCAATCAAATCATTGAAAAAGATTTAGATGCAAAAATGGATCGTACCAAAGACAGACCTGTAGCTTCGGGTCGTATGTCGGTCACAACAGCATTCATAATTGCTTCGGTTTGTACTATAGCAGGAATTGCAATCTTATATATTATTAACCCAAAAACAGCCATGTTTGGCGCAATTTCTATATTTCTGTACACATGTGTATATACGCCTTTAAAAACAAAAACACCTTTAGCGGTATTTGTTGGTGCATTACCAGGAGCCATTCCGTTTATGTTAGGTTGGGTTGCAGCAACGAATAGTTTTGGTATTGAGCCAGGAATTTTATTTATGATTCAGTTCTTTTGGCAATTTCCACACTTTTGGGCAATTGGATGGTTTTTATTTGACGATTATAAAAAAGGCGGATTCTTTATGTTGCCAACAGGCAAAAGAAACAAAGCAACCGCATTACAAATTATAATGTATACAGTTTGGTTAATTTTAATTTCGATCTTTCCAGTTTCTGGACTTACGGGCGAATTAAAATTATCAATAGTAGCAGCTATTTTAGTATTCATATCCGGAATTGGATTGTTGTATTACGGAATCCGATTGTACAAAAATATGGATAACAAATCTGCGAAAGCATTAATGTTGGCAAGTGTAGGATACATTACGCTAATGCAAATAATATTTGTGGTAGATAAATTTTTACAATAAACTATGGATTTAACGCAAGGAACATTTCAAGAAAAGCAGGCGAGATCAAAAAAAATGATGCTGTGGTTTGCTATCATTAGTATGGTTATGATGTTTGCAGGACTTACAAGTGCATACATTGTAAGTCAAGAACGTTCAGATTGGCTAAAAGATTTAGTATTGCCAACCGCGTTCTTTTACAGTACTTTGGTAATTATAGCGAGTAGTGTTACATTTCATTTGGCAAAAACTGCTACCGAACAAGGAAAATATAGTCCTGCAAGAACCTATTTAATCCTCACATTAATCCTGGCAATTGCATTTGTAATTTTGCAATTTGTAGGTTTCAATGAAATCATGGCGGATAAGTATTTCTTTACAGGAAAATCAAGTACAGTAACAACCTCTTTCATCTATATCATCACCTTAACGCACTTGTTACACGTTGCTGCTGGTATTATAGTGTTGTCGGTTGTAATTTATAATCATTTTAAACAAAAGTATAAACAAGGGCAAACACTTGGTTTAGAACTAGGTGCAATGTTTTGGCATTTCCTAGATATATTGTGGGTCTTCTTGTTTTTATTTTTATATTTCTTAAGATAAGAAAAAAGCGTAAATTTGAACAATTTTTTAAAAATGTAAACTTTTTATGGAAGCTACTGTTTCAAATACAGGCACAGAAGATAAAGTTTGGGGAGGCGGAAACAAACCGTTAAACGCAAGCTATGGAAAAATGATGATGTGGTTCTTCATTTTGTCTGATGCATTAACATTCTCAGGATTTTTAGCTGCGTATGGATTCTCAAGATTCAAGTTCATTGACTCATGGCCAATTGCAGATGAAGTGTATAATCACTTTCCTGGATCACACGGAGATCATCCAATGTACTTCGTCGCATTAATGACATTTATATTAATTGCTTCTTCGGTAACGATGGTATTAGCTGTAGATGCTGGTCACCATGACAACAAGAAGAAAGTAACCTTTTATATGTTCCTAACCATTATTGGTGGAGCAATCTTCTTAGGTTCACAAGCATGGGAGTGGACAAACTTCATCCAAGGTACGCATGGCGCATTAGAAACTAAAGGTGGTCAAATACTTCAGTTTGTAGATTCGCGTTTACCAGAAGGTGAAGAAAAAATGCTTCGCGTTTCTGTTGATAAATTTGCACATGCTTCACATAAAGTAAGAGTGCAGCACGAAAGTAGAAAAGGATTGTGGTTTCAATCAGAACCTGCATTGCCAGAATACTCAGTGCAAGATGTAGTAACTGGTTTCAATGCAAAATCATACTTATCCGTTCGTACTCAAGAAATAATGCCAAACATTGAGCGATTAAAAGCTTCTGAAGATCCAGCGGATCTAGCAAAAGCAGCTCGTTTTGAAAGCATGTATGTAAATGCAGATAAAACAGGTCAGAAAGGTGTGTTAACACGTGCCGAATCAGAAAAAGCTTTGCAAGATGCCGTTGTGTATGTAAAAGGAGCAAACCTAATTCATAATGAATACGGAAACAGATTATTTGGAGATTTCTTCTTTTTTATTACTGGATTCCACGGATTCCACGTATTCTCAGGAGTAGTAATCAATGTTATTATTTTCTTTAACATCATATTAGGAACGTACGAAAGAAGAAAGAATAACTATGAAATGGTAGAAAAAGTTGGACTCTATTGGCACTTTGTCGATTTAGTTTGGGTATTTGTATTTACATTCTTCTACTTAGTTTAATAAAATATATATCAAAGAAATTATAATATATCATGGCACACGATCACGGACATACTGAGCATAAATTAGCCATATTTAGAGGTAGACTTAAATTCAAGTCAAACGTTCAAAAAATATGGGGCGTATTAATTTTCTTATCTTTAGTAACTATTGTTGAAGTAGGATTGGGTATTGCAAAACCATCTTTCCTAGTAGAAAATTATTTTGTTGGAATGAAATTGTTAAACTGGGTGTTTATCATTTTAACAATCGTAAAAGCATATTACATTGCTTGGGACTTTATGCACTTACGTGATGAAAAAAGTTCATTAAGAAGAGCCGTTGTTTGGACAGGAATCTTCCTAATATGTTACTTAATGTTCATCTTATTGCAAGAAGGATCATACATTGAAGGTGTAAAAACAAATGGATACATTAAGTGGAATTTCTAAAATGACACAAAATATATAAACGAAAGGTAGTAAATTTTTACTGCCTTTTTTTGTACATGAATTTTTAGAGTAAATCTAGATTCTAATAAAAAAGATCGTCTTCCAAATGATCACTAAAAATCTACGAGTTAATTCTTGCTGAAAAGCAAAAAAAAACAAAGATTATAGCGGTAATTAGCGAATCGATTTTTATTTTTGCAGTACGAAAGTTTTAGTAGAAAAAAACACTGAAAATCAATCGTTTTATAACTGCTAAAGAACTGATTACAAATGTTAATGCGCGCACATGAAAAAGAAGATCATACTAGGAGTTTTATTCTTATTGCCTGTATCAATCGTATTAATTCTTCTTTTTACGAAACACAACTACACGCCTTTACCAGTCATAAAAAAACAAGTGGCAGAATTGGTAAATTACAAATCCTATGAAGGGAAAGATACCATTCGGTTTGATGAAAAAATAACCATTCTTGGGTTTTTAGGAGACAATGTAAAAGCGGGAGGCTTCAATATATTAACACTCAATCAAAAAATATACAAACGGTTCAGTGGTTTCAAACACTTTCAATTAGTAATGCTTGTGTCGCCAGGGCAAGAAAAAGAAATAAAAAGCCTAAAAGAACAAATTAGTCGTTATGCTGATGAACTCAAATACTGGAATTTCGTCATTACAGACAAACAAGAAACAGAACGTATTTTTTTAGGGTTAGAATCACCATTGCAATTGGATGAAAAACTAAGTTCCGAATATGTATACATCATCGATAAAGACAAAAACTTACGTGGACGCTTTGACGATCGATCGAAAGTAGAATTGCGCGAAGGCGGAGTTGCTCCTTACATGTTATACGGATATGATACAACGAAGGTTTCTGAACTCTCTGGTAAAATGACAGATGATATTCGAATTCTCTTTAAAGAATACAGAGGGAAATCTAAAAACGATAACTCCGACGAAAGAAGAAAAGTAGACTTGAAAAAATAAAACAATGGAAAAAAAGAACTATTCATACATCGGAATTGCTTTTATTATCTTGGTTTTTGGAATCATTTTCATTCCTAAAATTGTAGACAAGGTAAGTAAAGGTGAAACTACCGAAAAAGATCGCTTGCACGTTGTTGGGAAAGAACGAAACACAAAACTAAGCTATTTGGTAACAGATGGTAAAAAACGAAGTGTTCCCGAATTTCTATTCACAAATCAAGACAATTTACAAATTTCAAACCTTGACTTTTCAGGGAAAGTAACAGTCATGGAATTTTTCTTTACAAGCTGTCCAACAATTTGTCCTGTAATGAATAACAACATGCGTTTATTGGATGACGAATTCCATGAAAGAGATGACTTTGCCATAGCTTCATTTACCATTGATCCAGAAGTTGACACGCCAAAAAAACTAAAAGAATATGCAGAGCTTTATGGTGTAAAATCACTCAACTGGCATTTTTTAACTGGCGAGTTAGACAAAATACATGCACTTTCAAACAAAGGATTCAACATCTTTACAGGCATCAATCCAGAAGTTGCAGGCGGATTTGAACATCAAGGATACTTTGCTCTCATAGACAAAAACGGATTCATTCGTTCACGTTACAACGAACAAGGAAGCCTAATGGTTTATTACCAAGGAACAGAACCAGCAGAAGTAGAAATGCTAAAACAAGACATTAAAAACTTACTAGAAGAAGAATAGCAACGTATGGAAGCGACAAACGACATCGAAAAAAAATATAAAAAGCTAATCATTGCACTTTCAATAGCAATTCCTTTGGTTGTAGCTATTTTATTCCGTGTAAAACTTGAAGGTGTAAAGCCACTAACATTCTTACCGCCAATATACGCGACCATCAACGGAATTACAGCGATTGTTTTAATAGCTGCGGTTATCGCTATCAAAAACAAAAAAGTAAAATTGCACGAAACGCTGATGAAAATATGCATCGGACTTTCGGTAGCATTCTTAGGAATGTATGTAGCGTATCACATGACTTCCGAGTCCACAAAATTTGGAGGCGAAGGATTCATTAAAGGAATCTATTACTTCATACTAATCACGCATATTGTATTAAGTGTCGCTATCATTCCAATGGTATTAATTACCTATGTAAAAGCACTTGCAAAACGTTTTGACAAGCACAAAAAAATAGCAAAAATTACCTTTCCAATTTGGTTATACGTTGCCATAACAGGCGTTGTTGTCTACTTGATGATTTCTCCATATTACAAAACGGCAGAAGAGTTACTAAACGCAATGTAATAATGAAAAAAAAATACGGCATACTACTTATCTTATTCTTTCTATGTGTACTTCCGTCAGAGGCGCAATGCGCTATGTGTAGAGCTGTTTTAGAATCGGAAGAAAACGTATCGCAAGCAAAAGGTGTCAATAACGGAATTGTGTATCTAATGGCAATTCCATACATACTCGTTGCGCTCACTGGATTCTACTTATACAAAACGTATAGTAAAAAGAATACAGCAAAAAAAGCATAAATTTTTGTAACGAAATTCCATTTAGATAGTCTTAAGTATATAGTCTTAGTCACAAATCAAGATTAACACAATATTAATAACACTTGTAACCACAAATATGTAATATTGTGTAACACTAATACCTAACCAATAGTATGATTCAAATTAAGGAATTGCATAAATCCTATCGTATGGGAAGTAATGAACTTCATGTGCTAAAAGGAATCAATCTTGACATAAAAGAAGGAGAATTTGTATCTATCATGGGTTCTTCAGGTTCAGGGAAATCTACACTGTTAAACATTATTGGAATGCTTGATGAAGCCGACAAAGGCTCGTACATATTAGATGCTGTTCCAATAAAAGACCTAAGTGAAAAAAAAGCGGCTATCTATCGTAATAAATTCTTAGGATTCATATTTCAATCATTCAACTTGATTAACTATAAAAACGCTGCCGAAAATGTAGCGTTGCCATTGTACTATCAAGGAATTCCACGAAAAATCAGAAAAGAAAAATCACTATACTATCTTGAAAAAGTTGGGCTTGCCGATTGGGCACACCATTTGCCAAGTGAACTTTCGGGTGGACAAAAACAACGTGTAGCAATTGCACGCGCATTGGCTTCCGAACCAAAAGTATTACTGGCAGATGAACCAACTGGAGCATTAGACACGAAAACGTCTTATGAAGTAATGGACTTTTTACAAGGAATTAATGATGAAGGAAAAACCATTCTTGTTGTAACTCACGAGCCTGATATTGCCGATATGACAAAACGTATTGTAATGCTGAAAGATGGTGTCATTGAAGAAGATAAATTCATACAACAAATAAGAGCTTCGGAACATGTTTGATTTAGACCGTTGGCGAGAAATATTCCAAACCATCAATAAAAACAAGCTAAGAACGCTCTTGGCTGGTTTCACCGTGACGCTTGGTATCTTAATTTTCACCATTCTCTTCGGAATGGGAAACGGTCTCAAAAACACATTTTATGAAGCGTTTCAAGACGATGCACAAAATACCATTTTCATAGAGCCTGGGTTTGCACAAAAACCTTTCAAAGGATTCAAAAAAGACAGACGTATTGAGTTTGAAAATGACGACTTAGAATTTATAAAAGAAAAATTCTCAGGACGTATTCAACACATCACAGCTCGCATTCGAAAAGGAGTTGTAGCAAAATACAAAAGTGAATATGGAAATTATACCGTACGTGCGGTACATCCATCACACCAATATTTAGAGCAAACCGATATTGAAAAAGGACGGTATGTCAATCAAAACGATATCAACACAGATGCCAGAATCGCGGTTATTGGCCGTTTGGTTGAAAAAGACTTATTCGGAACAGAAGATGCGATAGGGAAATACTTCAGCATGAATAAAATTGTGTATCGTATTGTTGGCGTATTTAGTGACAAAGGAAGTGGTGACCGAGAAGAACGCAACATATATACGCCAGTTAGTACAACGCAACTTATTCATAAAAACACAGAAAAAATTGATCAAATCAATTTAATGTATGACATAAATATAGGCGCTTCTGGCGCACGCAGACTTTCCAAAGAACTAGAAATAGCATTAAAAAAGAGACACAATATTGCGCCAAGCGACCGAAATGGTATTTATGTTGAAAATAAAGTTGAAGAATTAAATGATACATTGCAAGTAGCCAATGTGTTGCAAATCATAGTACTTGTGATTGGGATTGGGACGTTGCTTGCTGGTGTTATCGGAATTAGTAATATTATGGTATATATTGTAAAAGAGCGTACCAAAGAACTAGGAATCAGAAAAGCATTAGGAGCTAAACCAAGCGCAGTGATTGGAATGATTTTACAAGAAACTATTGTCATTACTTTGGTATTTGGCTATATAGGACTGCTCATTGGAAATTATGTGCTCAACTCCATGGGAGATAAACTCAAAGATTGGTTCATTACCAATCCGAGTGTAAACCAAGGAACAATTATAGCGGCAACAATTATTTTGGTTTTGTCTGGACTAATAGCCGGATATATTCCCGCAAGAAGAGCTGCTAGAGTGAAACCAATTGTAGCATTAAGAGACGAATAAAAAAGAACCAAGACCCAACAAATGAAATTTATATTTACTAGAGATACTTGGCAAGAAATTTTCGGAACAATTCGTAAAAACAAACTACGAACTGCAATTACTATTATTGGTGTTTTTTGGGGGATCTTACTTTTTATAGTATTGCAAGGAGCTGCAAAAGGAATGGAAAATGGATTTGACGATCGATTCAAAAACTTGGCAACAAATAGTATGTTCTTGTGGTCAGAACAAACAGGAATTCCATACGGAGGTTACAAAAGAAATCGTAGAGTGCGTTTAGAACTTAATGATACATACCGAATAGCAAGTCAGGTAGAAGGTGTGCAATTTGTAGCTCCACGAAATGCCAAAGGAGTTTTTGGTGATGCCGCTCCGTTGGTTATAAACAAACTAAAATCTGGAAACTATAAGGTGTTTGGTGACTATCCTATTATTGATAAAGTATCAAAGAAAAAACTGAGAAAAGGACGTTTCTTAAATCAAAAAGACATTCTAGATAAACGTAAAATATGTGTCATTGGAGAGCGTATTGAAAAAGAACTCTTTGAAAAAGATGAAAACCCAATTGGACAATATATTAGAATTAGTAATATTTATTTTCAAGTAGTAGGCGTATACAAAAGGAACAATACAGACATTTTTGAAAGAGACAATTCGATATTTATACCATTTACTACTTTTCAAAAAATATTTAATACAGGAAATAGAATCGGCTGGATGCTAATTTCAGGTTATCCTGATGAAGATATTGTAGCGATTGAAGAAAAAGCAAAAACATTATTAAAAAGAAAATACACAGTACACCCAAATGATGAACGTGCTTTTAGAGCATTCAATTTTGGAGAAATGTTTGGGAAAATAACAGGATTTGTCAAAGGATTAAAATTTACGGCACTTATTGTAGGAATCGCAACGATTCTGGCAGGAGTTATTGCCATTGGAAATATTCTATTAATAACGGTAAAAGAACGTACCAAAGAAATAGGAATCAGACGTGCATTAGGTGCAAAACCAGGAGAAATTCGTGGGCAAATCATCTTAGAATCCGTATTCTTAACACTAGTAGCTGGGCTTTTAGGAATGACCATTGGCGGATTATTATTATCATTTATAAATGGTTTTGCCAAAAATTGGGATTTTCCGTTTCTAAACCCAACGGTAAGTTTGACGTATATCGGATTTGCCATTGCTATAATGGTCATATTAGGAACATTAATTGGGTTAATACCAGCGCAACGTGCGGTGAGTATTAGACCCATAGAAGCATTACGAGAAGAATAAGAATAGCAATCATATATTAAATTAAGAATCAAAAAAATGAAGAAAGTTTTAAAAATCCTATTATTAATTATACTTCTAGCGGGAGCATTTTTTGCAGGATCATACTTTGTGAGTTCAAACGAAACTAATGTAGAAACCTTTGAAACGACTACAGCATTCAAAGCTACAATTATTGAAAAAACGGTCGCAGCCGGAACAGTAATTCCTGAAGATGAAGTGGAAATAAAACCCCAAATCTCTGGAATTATTGAAAAAATATTTGTGGAAGAAGGTGACAAAATTGAAACAGGCGATCTCATTGCACGTATCAAAGTTGTACCAAACGAACAATCGCTAAACAGTGCGCGAAACAGAATCAAAAACTCTAAAATCGTATCCGACAATGCAAAAGTTGCGTACGACAGAAACAAAACACTGTTTGACAAAGGTATCATTTCGAGTCAAGAATTTGAACGTGCCGAGCTTTCATACAATCAAGCAAAACAAGAAGTTCGCAACGCACAAAGCGATTTGCAAATTATCAGAAAAGGTTCTGTAGGTGGTTCGGCGGCAAACACAAACATTAGAGCAACCGTATCAGGAACTATTTTAATCATTCCTGTAAAAGAAGGTGACCAAGTAATTGAAAGTAACACATTCAACGCAGGAACCAGTATTGCTACAATTGCCGATTTAGGAAAAATGATCTTTGAAGGAAAAGTGGATGAAGCAGAAGTTGGAAAGTTAAAACCAAATTCAGAACTTACCGTAAATTTAGGAGCAATTGAAGACAAAGACTTTGCTGCAAAACTGATATTTGTTGCGCCAAAAGGTGTAGAAGAAAGTGGAGCAGTACAGTTCAAAATAAAAGCAGATGTTGCCTTAGATAACGATTATTTTATCAGAGCTGGATATAGTGCTAATGCAACTATCGAATTAGGAAAAAAAGAGGATATCTTAGTAGTTGACGAAGGATTGCTTAGATTTGATTCTAAAAATGAAGACAAGCCGTATGTAGAAATTGAAAAAGGCGATCAAGAATTTGAGAAAAAATTTATTGAAGTCGGAATCTCAGACGGAAAAAACATTGAAATCCTTTCTGGCTTAAAAGAAGACGATAAAATCAAAATTTGGAATAAATACGCTGTCAAAAAAGAAGAAAAAGGAAAAAAAGAAGGAGATAAAGATGAAGCGGAAGACGAAACAAATGACTAATACCGAAACATTATAACCATCAACATGAAAAAAGTTTATATACTCATACTACTTATTGCAGGGACAATAAGTACTATGCAAGCACAAAAAAAATGGACACTCAAAGAATGTGTCGACTATGCATTAGAAAATAATATTGCCATCAAACAATCACAACTTGATAGGCAAAACTCTGAATTAGATAAAAGTGATGCCGTTGGAAACTTTTTACCAACTGCCAATATCTCTGCATCACATCAATGGACTATTGGTTTAAACCCGAACCAGTTGACAGGTCTTTTCGAAATTGCCACAGCGCAAACTTCTAGCGGAAATCTTAATATTGGAGTTGATATTTTTAATGGTTTACAAAATATAAACAGGTTGCATAGAGCTAATTTAGCATTGTTGGCGAATCAATATCAGTTAGACGATATTAAGGACAATACATCATTGCAAGTAGTACAAGCATTTTTGCAAATTCTATTCAACAAAGAATCGTTAAAAGTATTACAAGCGCAATACCAAGTAACTATGGGCGAATTAAAGCGTACCAAGGAATTGGTAAAAGAAGGCGTTTTGGCTCAAGGAGAAATATTGGAAATCGAAGCCAATGGAGCAACCCAAGAACAACAAATTGTAAATGCAGAAAATGCATTGCGTATCTCTAAAATATCATTGGCACAGCTTTTATTGTTGACTGATTATGATAATTTCGATATTGTAGAAGGTAATTATATGATTCCTTCTACAACAATCATGAACAATACACCTAAGCAAATTTTTGAAAAATCATTAGAAGTTCGTAATGATGTTAAAATATCACAATCTAATATCGATTTAGCAGAATTCGATTTAAAAATTGCAAAAGGCGCATTATTGCCAAGTCTTTCTGCTTTTTATGGGTTTAATACAACATACTTTAATAGTGAATTAGCGTTGGTGAAAATACCATTTTTTGATCAAGTTTCAGATAACAAAAGACACTCGTTTGGCTTACAATTAAGTATTCCAATCTTAAATGGTTTCAGAAATAGAAATAATGTGCGACGTTCTTTGGTAAATATTGAAAGAGCAAAATACAATCTAGCACAAACAAAAAATAATTTAGAAGCAACCGTAAATCAAGCGTACAATGACGCTAAAGGTGCTTTAAAAGCCTATGAAGCAGCAGAGAAAACATTAACTTCTCGAAAAGAAGCTCATAGATATTCTACAAATCGTTTTGACGAAGGCGTTATGAATTCATTTGATTTTAGTCAATCTAAGCAGCGTTTAGAAAGTGCTGAATCAGATGTAGTTCGTACGAAATACGATTACATTTTCCGACTAAAAATATTAGAATTCTATTTTGGATTGCCGTTGACGGATTTAAACTAGAAAAATACACAAAAAGTATAATGAAGCGTCAGTTCGAGTGATTTTGAGGCACGAAAAATCGTATCGAGAACACGTTTAGTGCAGAAAATTCTATTCTCGATACAAATTTTACTTATTTTCAATCGTAAAATTCACTCGAACTGACGAATTTTATCAAAATGCACAACAGGTTATCGAAAACATGTTTAGCATAAAAAATTGCCATGCTCGATACAGGTTTCACTAATTTTCAATCGTAAAATTTACTCGAATTGATGATTTTTATCAAAATGAACAACGGGTTTAATTTCTTAATAACATACACACTGAAAAAATGAAAAAAGTCGTACTCACAATCATTATTGGATTATTTGCATTTACTGCGAATGCTCAAAAAGTAAAATTAAAACGAGGAGAAGTGCTGTTAGATGGAAATGCTATTTTTAAATTTGAAAGAGAAGTTTTTGGAGTATATAAAATTCACTTGTATAGTTTAGAGTCTGATGATGAGATCATTGAAATTAACAAAAATGATAACGAAACATCAACGTATTATGATGATGACTTTGTTCAAATTAGATTTCTCTCAGAAGGAAAGCTTGTTGAACTAAAAATGGACAGATCATTCAAAAAAATTATTCAGTGGATTATTAAAAAGAAAGTTATTATGAAATCGGGAAAAATAAACAAAGAAAAGCTCGATTTGTTTATAAAAAACTACCACGAAAACATTACGTCAAGAACATTTAGAAACTAAATAGGAGTTCCTGCTTTTTTGTATCAATCAAGATTGAAAGTTAAATTAATTTCCTCAAAATGATCCGAATTACATGTATCATACTTTTTGCGCTCATCACTACAACGCTTCAAGCGCAATGCAAACCCATTTCTAAAGATATTTGGAATATTGTGCAAAATGAAGATTACAAAAAGTTTGATAATTACTTAATGTCAATTGAAGAACTAAGAAAAATTTCACACTGGCCAAAATCTAAAGAATCCGATCAAGTAATAATTGAACTCAGAAATGAGCTAAGAACTAAGTTAATAGCAAGCGTAAAAAAATTGCGACAGGAAATGTTAGCTAAAGGTTTTGATTTGAATACAACGAACTTTAATCGTTGCAAACTCGTAAATGAAGTGCTTACTATCGTTGTTTCCCAAAACAAAAAAGAGTTTCAATTTCAAATTGCAGTATTTCAAATAAACAAAAGAAGTTATATTGTACTTCCAATAAATATAGAAAGAAAAGGACTGCCAACGTTTACACCAACCGAAGCGGAATTAGAAAATGCTACAATCTTTATAAATGGAGAAGAATTTAAAACCATTGAAGCAACAGAAGTACAGAAAAAACAGGGAATGAAAATACTGCTAAAAGAATGTTTAAATGGTGAAAAAGTAGCCGATAAAGATGTTTTTTTTACAGATGGAATGAAAGCTAAAAATGGCGATATTATATTGCTATTTATCATAGTTATAGATTCAAAACCGAAACAATACACCATCAATCTTACAAAAGAAAGTTGTAAAGCAACATAAAATTGATTCAGAAAATTTTAGATGAATCTTAATTTACATCAAACACTCGTTATTTTTCACTCAAGTTTTGACCAAGCGATAATACCTTGTATTTTTGTCAAAAATTAGCAATCTAATGGCGATACGATTATACATAGAAACGTCAACAACCAACTGTTCGGTATGTTTGGCAAATGACGATGCAATTTTGTATTTCAAGGAAGAAAACGACAAAAACTACTCGCATTCCGAAAAGTTGCACGTATTCATCAAAGAAGCGTATGAAACTGCACAGATTCAAGCATCTGATGCAGATGCGGTTGTGGTTGGGAAAGGTCCAGGTTCGTATACAGGATTGCGAATTGGCGTATCTACAGCAAAAGGATTGTGTTTTGCTTCTGATGTAAAATTAATGGCGATTGAAACGCTAGAAATTTTGGCACGATCTATCGCTGTGGCGGATGGTTTCATAGTTCCGTTATTGGATGCGCGACGCATGGAAGTATATTCGGCAGTATTTGATGATACGTATACACAAATTAGAGAAACGAAAGCTGAAATCATTACAGAAGCTTCTTTTGCAGACGAGTTAGCCAAAGGAAAAGTACATTTCATAGGAAATGGCGCAGAAAAGTGCAAAGGCATTATTACGCATGAAAATGCTGTTTTTTATGATGAAATATACTTTCCGTCTACGCAAAAAATGATTCCAATTGCAATGGATAAACATCAAAAAAACGACTTTGAAGATGTCGCTTATTTTGAACCGTATTATCTAAAAGATTTCGTGGCGACGAAGCCTAAGAAAAAATAATATACTTCCATATAAAAGAATATCCTATTGGAAAGTCATTTAGATTTTTCAATAGGATATTTTTTTAATTTTGTCTAACAGTCTAACAGTCTAACAGTCTAACAGTCTAACAGTCTAACAGTCTAACAGTCTAACTTAATCTTTCTGTATTTCAACACTATGTGGATACGGAATTTCGATTCCAGCAGCATCTAAGGCAACTTTAGCATCTTCTAAAATATCGAAATATACGTCCCAATAATGTTCTGTTTTTGTCCAAGGACGTACTGCAAAATTCACAGAACTTTCCCCCAATTCAGAAACATTAACTGTTGGTGCAGGATCTTTTAATACTTTATCATGCGCTTCCATAACTTTCATGAACACTTCTCTTGTTTGTTTGATGTCTGCATCATAAGATACACCAATAACATGATCAACTCGTAAAACACCTTCAGCAGAATAGTTGATGATATTTCCATTTGATAGCGAACCATTTGGAATAATTGCTAACTTATTAGTTGGCGTATTTAATTGTGTAGTGAAAATTTCAATTTCTTTAACCACACCAATAACACCTTGCGCTTCAATTAAATCACCAATTTTAAACGGCTTGAAGATCATAATTAATACTCCACCAGCAAAGTTTGCTAACGAACCTTGTAGCGCCAAACCAATTGCCAAACCAGCGGCACCAATAATAGCAGCAAAGGAAGTAGTTTCTATTCCTAATTTGGAAGCAACTACAACAAACAATAAAATTTTAAGTACCCAACCGAGTAGATTTCCTAAAAACTTTTGTAAAGTCGCATCAACGCCACGTTTACTCATTACCTTTCTCGATACGCGTACAATCATTTTTATAACAAATAAACCAATGATTAAAATGGCGAGCGCGGCAACTATTTTAAGTCCGTAGTCTACAATAATTGTTTCAAAATCAAAACCGCCAAACCAACCTGTTTCGGTAGCCGTGTTGTCTGTAGGGATTTGTGTTGTATTTTCTTCTTGCATAATTTTAGTTTTTTTAATAAAACAAAATTTTGAAATCGAATGATTTCAAAATAAATTTAAAGCGAAATTTTTAAGCTTTCCGCAACGACACAAAAATCTGTCAACTGACATAACTTTGTTGTTTTAAAAATAGAGTAGTTACTATTTTGAATTAGCTTTTAAGAAACATTCGTGCCAAAATAACGGCTAATGCTAAAAATGCGGGTGTTCCTTGTACAATTAAAATGCGGTTGCTTTTAGTAGAATACGCTCCGTATAAAGCGGCAACACACACGCAAATAATGAAAAACAGACTTACAGAAATATCTTTAGTGTACAATGACCAAAATAACCCTGCGGCCAAAAAACCGTTGTACAGTCCTTGGTTTGCGGCAAGCGTTTTGGTTTCTTCTGCAAATGTTTTTGATTTTAGTCCGAAAATTTTGATGACTTTTGGAGTTGTCCACAAAAACATTTCTAAAACTAATATATATACATGTTCAATCGCGACAAGCGCAATAAGAATAATTTCTAAGGTTTTCATATGGTGTATGGTTGCTTTTTAAGATATTGAAAAGATAGGGAAAATCTATGAGTATGAAAAAAAAGCGTCATCAATTACTGATAACGCTTTTGTATATATGATAGGTGTTTTGTTAATTTACTTGAAACGTAAGTTTTAAGTTTACGCGGAACTCAACTACAGCACCATTTTCAACGATCGCACTCTGATCTTGAACATACACAGATTTAATGTTTTTAACTGACTTAGAAGCCTGTTTTACTGCTTTTGCTGTTGCATCTTCCCAACTTTTCTTTGAATTCGAAAGAACTTCGATAACTTTCATTACTGCCATGATATTATGTTTTAAAGGTTAAATAATAATTTAAAACCATCAAATTACGGCAATTCTTTCAATTATAAAAACAAGATTTATCCGTTAATTGCTACAACTTCGTTAATCTGGCCTTTTAATAGGTTCTTTAACGTGTTTTCAATTCCACTTTTTAAAGTCATTGTCGAAGAAGGACAGCCGCTACAAGCTCCTTGTAATACGACCTTTACGACTTTAGATACTGGGTCATAAGAATCAAACATAATATTACCACCATCACTAGCTACAGCTGGTTTAATATATTCTTCTAAAATATTTATAATTTCTTTTGAAATATCATCTAAAGATTCAAAATTTTCATCTGAAATTTGAATTTTTTCTTTCTGTTCAGCAGGAATGTCTTCTGAAATCACTTCTTTTCCTTCTTGAATATAATTGCGGATAAATTCACGAATTTCCATCGTAATATCATTCCATTCAACCATATCGTACTTGGTAATTGAAATATAATTTTTGTCTAAAAAGATTTCTTTTACAAAAGGAAAGTGAAATAATGCTTGTGCTAATGGCGCATATTTTGTTTCATCAATAGTTTTAAACTCAAAAATACGATCGACCACTTTTTTATTTGATACAAACTTCATTACTGTCGGGTTGGGCGTACTTTCCGCATAAATTGTAACAGGAACTACTTTTTTTGGTGTGGCAGACTCACTAATAACTTCTTTTCCGCTATTGATATATTCCTGAATTTGTTCGGCAACTTCTTCTTGTACAGCTGGCCATTCTACAATATTATAGCGTTCAATTGCAATAAAATTACCAGAAATAAAAATTGTTTTCACAAAAGGCAAGTAAAATAATTGCTGCGCTAATGGCGAATCTTTGGCGTCATCAATATTTTTAAATTCATAACTATTATGACGCGTTAAAAATGTACTAGCTTCAAACTTTATAATTGTAGGATTACTTGTTTTTTCTATACTTATCGTGATACCACTCATGGTGTTAATTTTTTTTACAAAAGTAACCATTATCGTTGTATTCTGTAAATTGAGTCGGGTAAAATATTCAATTGTTGTGGTAAGATTAAAGAAAATTTATTTTTTGTGTTAAAATAATTAATAAATAATTACGTTTTTAATAAATTGACGCCTGAAACGAAATCGCAAGGAAATCTTAGTTTTGTTAAAACTAAATTCTAAAGGGAAACATCAATAATAAATTCTGATAAGCATCACATACTTATCAAATAATTTATATATTTGACCAAATGTGTGGCATTTTACGCTATGGAAACACCTGTTTTTAAGGAATATTGCATATAACTAACTGAAACACAATAATTAAAGGCCTCGTTATCAAATAATAAGTTGCATTGAATTTCGATATGACTCCGTTTCATGTCGATTATTCTTTATACAAAAAGATAAACACTAATGAAATTTAAAAAATACTTAGCTATTGTTGCCATCGCATTCGGAGTACAATGCTCTTTCTCGCAAGATGGACTTCCTGTTTATGTAGACTATCTTTCTGATAATTTATACCTAATTCATCCTTCGATGGCTGGAGCTTCCAACGCATCTAAACTTCGATTAACAGCTAGACAGCAATGGTTTGATGTTGATAACGCACCATCTTTACAAACATTAAGCTTTAATACACGTATTGGTGACAAAGTTGGATTTGGAGCTATTGCATACAACGATGAAAATGGTAACTTCTCACAACAAGGAGCTTATTTAACATTCGCTTATCACTTATTGCTTTCAAGAAATAGAGTAGACTTAAATCAACTTTCTTTCGGAATTAGCACAGGATTTACACAAGGAAGTTTGGATGAAACAGGTTTTGACATCATTAATAATCCAGATCCTGCTATTTTAGGAACACGATTAAATACAACTTATTTCAACGTAGATTTTGGAGCTTCATACTACTTCTTCGATTTCTATGCGCATTTGACAGTTAAAAATGCATTGCCAACACAAAGAGATTTATTCTCTCAAGAATTTGAATCACAAAATCAACGTCGTTATTTAGCTTCCGCAGGATATACCTTTGGACAATACGGTAGCGATTGGAAATATGAGCCATCTATGATGTTTCAGTACACAGAAGAAACGCAAGAATCTTCTATTGATGCCAACATTAAAGTATACAGAAGCTTAGAATTTGGTTCTGTTTGGGGCGGATTATCATACAGAAGAAGTTTAGATGGAGCAGAATTTGTAAATGGAACACAAGTTGACAATCAAAAATTACAATACATTACACCATTTATTGGCGTAAACTACAACAAGTTTATGTTTGCTTACACGTATTCGTATCAAGCAAATTCGTTAGTACTTTCTAACGGAGGTTATCACCAACTTACGTTAGGATATGACTTCGGTAGAGGCGACAGAGATCCGTACGATTGTAACTGTCCTGCAATTAACTAAAACACATACAAAACAATATATAAGAAAGGCTTGCAAATCATTGCAAGCCTTTTTCATTTCACGCAAGTGCCAAAAACGATAGTAATTATCAAGTTTATTGGCAAACAACAAATATATTTTGAATTCAAATTAACCAACAGCCAACAGCCAACAGCCAACAGCCAACAGCCAACAGCGAAGAGCAGTCTAAATTACCACGTATAATTCTTACGAGCCGCCTGCGTCTTAATAGCCTTAATCATAGCGCTTTCCAAATCGTCTTTTCCTTCTTTTTTGCTCTTTTGCGAAATAAAGTCCTTACGTTTTGAGTCTAACTCACGAATTTTACGTTGAATATCTTTGCGTTCTGTTTGTCGTTTCTTTACATACGCTAAAATTTGCTCTTTTGATTTCCCTTTCAATTCTTTTGGCAACTCACTATCGCTCAGTTCGTCTAGTTTTACTGAATTG
>NZ_JBGCDL010000060.1:0-7139 GCF_045105435.1 Kordia sp.
ACAAATACCATTTTAATAGACAAGTTAACTCCAGAAAGTTTGGGTGCATTAATTGCGTTATACGAGCATAAAATATTTGTACAAGGTGTTATTTGGAACATTTTTAGTTACGATCAATGGGGAGTTGAACTTGGAAAACAACTCGCCACAAAAATTTTAACAGATATTAAGAATCCTGAAATTGCGAAACATGATGCGTCAACTACTAATCTTTTAAAATACTTCAAAAAAAACAGAAAATAGCTGTTAATAATTCGGTTTATATCTTAATTAACTGCAAAACAATTAAATAAGTTAAAAATGTAAATTTGGTATAATGTTAAAACATTTAACATTCGCTTAATATATGCACGCACAATAAATACGATTTTTGCGGCATTAAATAAACTAATAAAACTTATGAAAACGTTTAACAACTTGTTTTTTGTAGTAGCGATGTTTTTTATAACATCAGTTGCTTTTTCTCAGGGCACAATTACAGGTACAGTAGTGGATGCTGATTCAGGACCACTTCCAGGTGCTAGTATAGTTGTAAAAGGGACAACAAACGGAACATCAACCGACTTTAATGGAAAATTTTCATTAAACGCAAACTCAGCATCAGGTAAGCTTTTAATATCTTATGTTGGGTATGACACAAAAACTGTTTCTTTCACAGTGAATGGAACAAAAGATCTAGGTACTATCACATTAACTTCAAACAACTCACTAGACGAAGTTATTATTGTAGGTAGTGGAATTATTGATTTAGCTGAAGATAGAAAAACGCCTATAGCAGTATCAACAATTAGGAAAAGAGAAATTCAAGAAAGAGCTGTTGGTAATGTTGAATTACCAGAAATTATCAAATTTACGCCTTCTGTATTCGTTTCAAGACAAACTGGATTTGGTGATGGACGATTATTAGTAAGAGGATTTGACGATACAAACACAGCTGTATTATTAAATGGACAACCAATAAACGCGCAAGAAGATGGACGTGTATTTTGGAGTAACTGGGCAGGTATGGCTGATATTGCAAATGCAGTACAGGTACAACGTGGTTTAGGAGCATCAAAATTAGCAATTTCTTCTGTAGGTGGTACAGTAAACATTGTAATGAAAGCTGCTGAAAAGCAAAAAGGTGGTTCTGTTCGTTTTTTAACAGGTAATGACAGTTATTTTAAAGGAACTGCAGAATACAATACAGGTGTCAACGAAAAAGGATGGGCTTTTTCAGTATTACTTGATCACTGGCAAGCACACAGAAAATGGGGTAGAGGTACTTTTGGACAAGGACAAAACTATTTCTTTTCTGTAGGATACAAGCCAAACGAAAGACATAACTTTAACTTCTTAATCACTGGAGCACCACAATTTCACGGTAACAAATGGTCGCAAAGTGTAGAAACAACTTTAGAAGATCCAAAGTTTAACCAACATTGGGGATTCACTGAAGGTTTATCAGGAGGACAATATAGAAACAACATTGATTCTGAAAGAAGAAACTTTTACCACAAACCAGTAATGAACATCAACTGGGATTGGGATATTAGTGAAAAATCTGATTTATCTACCGTATTATACGCTTCTTGGGGACGTGGTGGAGGAACTGGACCTAGAGGTAGTAGATCAAGAACTGACGATGGTCAATTAGATTACTTCGCTATTGAACAATCAAATGCAGCTATCGGAAACGGTGGTTTTGATAATCCAGATAGCGGTTACATTCGTAGAGCTTCCATGAATAACCATGCTTGGTACGGTATTGTATCTAACTTCAACCATGAAGTAAATGATAACTTCTCATTCAATGTAGGTACAGATTTAAGATATTACGTTGGAGATCACTTCCGTCAAGTAGCAAACTTATACGGTTTAAACTCTTGGCAAGAATCTGGACAAACCTATACTACAGAGTACAGTCCAGATCCATGGGCAGCATTATTTAACTTTGCTGACGAAGGTGACAGACTTGATTATGACTATTCAGAAACAATTACATACCAAGGTTTATTTGCACAAGGAGAATATGCTACGGATAGATTCTCTGCATTTTTCCAAGGAGCAATTTCTAACCAATCGTACCAAAGAGAAGGTCGTTTTGCAGGTGACTTAGGGAAATCTGATAAATTAAGTAAAGTAGGATACAACTTAAAAGCAGGTTTAGGATATGAATTAGCAGAAGACCATAAGATATATGTAAACACAGGTTACTATTCAAGACAACCGTATTTAGATAATGTATTTACTAACATTCGTAGATCTAATGAATTCGTTCAACCAGAAGTTGATAACGAAGAAATTACCGGTTTTGAAGCGGGTTACCAATTTGAAGTTGATGGCGTATTTAGAGCAGTTTTCAACTTCTATCATACTGACTGGGATAACAGAGTATTATTATCGGGAGGTACTATTGATATCAATGGTACAGAAACAAACATCAACGTTTTTGAAAGAGGCGTACGTCAAGTACACAGAGGAGTTGAATTGGAATTAGATGCTAGACCAACTGATTGGTTAGATTTAAGAGGATTTGTTTCTGCAGGTAGCTGGCAGTATAAAGGAAAAAGCAACGTGCAAGTATTCAACGATGATACAAACGTGTTAATTTCTTCACAAACTGGAGTGAATAGAGATGGAGTTAAAATAACAACTGCACCTCAGTTTACAGCAGGTCTTACAGCTAAAGCTAGATTATTACAAGGATTGTCTATTGATGCTAATGCGAAACACTACGGTAATCATTATACAAATGATAGAGATTTTGATGGAACACCACAAACTAGAAACTTCCCAACTTTAAGTAGTTTTGAATTAGTTGATTTTGGTCTTACGTATGATTTCTCTATTGCAGGAAATGATCTTACTTTTAGAGGAAATGTTTTCAACGTATTTGATAAGAGAGGAATTCAAGATACAGATCAATTTGGATCGTTCCCAATTCAAGGACGTACATTCAATACTTCTTTAAGATACCGTTTCTAATAAAAAAAGGAACACAATTCTAAAACAGAATTGTCTCAATACAAAAAAAGTCAAACCATATAAAGGTTTGGCTTTTTTTATGCCTTTCATTTTTCTCAATAATCTCTAAATCGATCTCAAACAACTAAACAATCTTGATAAATTATGTGGCTAAATTCTATAAAAAATAGTACAAAAGTGCCTGTTTCTCTGAGTTATACTGTAAAAATTGAATGACCAAACCAAGATGTGACTCTTCAAATTGTTAATTTGTTAAAAAAAACTTAAATACTATCAAGTAAAGAGTGAATTCTAAAGATAAAACTTAGTACATTTGCGACGATTTAAAATAAACTAATAAAACTTATGAAAACGTTTAACAACTTGTTTTTTGCAGTAGCGATGTTTTTTATAACATCGGTTGCTTTCTCACAAGGAACAATTACTGGAAAAGTAGTAGATGAAACAGGTCCATTGCCAGGTGCTAGTATCGTGGTAAAGGGAACAACAAATGGAGCATCAACAGACTTTAATGGAAATTTTAAACTAAATGTAAAAACAGCTACAGGTACTATTGAAGTATCGTATGTAGGGTTTGGAACAAAATCAATTCCTTTTACTGTAAATGGAGGAACACAAAATTTAGGAAACATTACCTTAGCTTCTGACAATTCTCTTGATGAGGTTGTAATTGTTGGTGTTGTCGATATTGCAAAAGAGCGTGAAACGCCTGTAGCAGTATCTACCATTAGAGCTGAAGAAATTGTAGAAAGACTAGGGAACCAAGAACTTCCTGAATTATTAAACGCAACTCCATCTGTATACGCAACAAAATCTGGTGGTGGTTTTGGAGATTCAAGAATTAACATTCGTGGTTTTGACCAAAGAAACACTGCTGTATTAGTAAATGGTGTGCCAGTAAACGACATGGAAAACGGAGCTGTTTTTTGGAGTAACTGGACAGGATTAGCAGATGTTGCTTCTGCAATTCAAGTACAAAGAGGTTTAGGTTCTTCTAAATTAGCAATCTCTTCTGTTGGAGGTACATTAAACATTGTAACAAAAACGACAGAAAGAAATGAAGGTGGATTTGTAGGATCTACACTAGGTAATGATAACTACCTTAAAACAATTGCATCGTACTCTACAGGAAGAATGGAAAACGGATTTGCATTTACAGGTTTGTTCAGTAGAACTGCTGGAGATGGTTACATTGATGGTACTGCTTTTGAAGGATATAACTATTTCGTAGGATTTGGTTGGTCTAACGACAAAAGAACACATGACATTCAGTTTACATTAACTGGAGCGCCACAAGTTCACAACCAAAGAACAACAAGTTTCTTTAACGCAGCAACTATTGCAGATTACCAACGATATGGTGATAAGTACAACTTTAACAATGGTACGTTAAATGGTGAAGAATTTAACTGGAGAAGAAACTTTTACCACAAACCAGTATTATCATTAAACTGGGATTGGGATATGTCTGAGAAAACAAAATTATCTACAGTATTATACGCTTCTTACGGACGTGGTGGAGGAACTGGAGACATTGGTAGAGGTAGAACAGGAGCAGGAAGATCTGCTTTTGCTTCAAGCTTAGCCTTCAGAGATGCCAATACAGGTTTGGTTCAATTTGATCAAATTGCACAATGGAATGGAGGACAATCTACTTCGTTTACAGGAACTGGAGATGATCAAATTGCGTTAACGCAGCCAGATAGTAATGGAAATCACTATGTAACTTCAAACAGTAACGGTATTGTTCGTAGAGCTTCTATCAACTCACACAACTGGTTTGGTTTATTAGCAAACTTAAACACACAGTTAAACGATAACTTAACCTTAGATGTTGGATTTGACGCAAGAACATACAAAGGATTTCACTACAGAAGATTAGACAACTTATTAGGTGCTGATGGATATTTAGACAATTCTAATGTAAACAACCCTAATATTGTACAAACTAGCACATACTCTTCCGATTTTTCATCAATCGTAAATGTATTTAAAGACATTGACAACGAAGACAAAATCAATTACTACAATATTGGATATGTACGTTGGATTGGACTTTTTGGTCAATTAGAATACAAAAAAGACGATATTTCTGCGTTTGTTCAGTTTTCTGGAGCAAACCAATCATACAGTAGAGAAGACCTATTCTTACTAACGCCTGAACAAGGACAACGTACCGATTGGGAAAACATCTTAGGTGGAACCATTAAAGGTGGACTAAACTACAACATTGACGAAAATCACAATGTATTTGGTAACGCAGGATACTACTCAAAACAACCTTTGTTTGATGCAATATACCTTAACAATACCAATGAATTGAATGAAGAGTACAGAAATGAAAAAGTATTTGGAATTGAATTTGGTTACGGATATACATCCGAAAAACTAAGCGCAAACGTAAACATATACAGAACTTCTTGGACAGACAGATTCCAAAGAATTACAGGAACATTTACTGATCCTGATGATCCAATGGAAGAAGTACAAGGACGCACAAACGTAGTAGGATTAGAGCAAGTACACACAGGATTTGAACTCGAAACTACTTACCGACCGTTAGATATCTTAACTTTCAGAGGAATGTTATCTATCGGTAATTGGGAATATGGAGGAACAGTAAGCGGACCTGCAATTGATATCAACAGTGATAACCAGCGTGTAGTTGGTGAAAACACACTATTCTTAGACGATGTAAAAGTTGGAAACGCCGCACAAACAACAATGCGTATTGCTGCTATTGTAGAGCCAATTGAACGTTTAAAGTTTGACATTGCTTGGTTTAGAGCTGATGATTTATATGCAGACATTAGAGCAGAAGACTTTGATACAGCCGACAACAATGGTTCATTACAATTACCAGCATACAACTTATTTGATGGTGGTGTATCGTACAGATTATCTTTTGGAAAAGAAGAAAGTCAAACAATGAATTTCCGATTAAACATCAACAACTTATTCAACACTACCTATCTTGCTGAATCGCAAACAAACATTTTTGCTGAAGATGGAGATGATACATTTAATGGAGTAAATACAGCAAATAAAGCATTCTTCGGATTTGGAAGAACGTGGAACTTTAGCGTACGTTATTCATTCTAAAAAATGACATACATATACATTCAAAAAAAAGCCTTGCAATTGTGAGGCTTTTTTTCGTTTAACAAATCATTGTACCTAACAACAACTAAATTTCAATTCATACCAAAACAATAAAAAAGAAATTGTCTTAAAAGTTACGTTAAACGTCATTCTGGATCAAGTTCGGTTTGACGAAAACTAGACTTTTTAGACAGTCTCTTTCTCATTTTACAATTCATAGTACAAAGAACAATAACTACCTCTTAATTGTTAAGAGCACAAGTAAAAAAATAAGTACCTTTGTGTATCAACTAAAAAATAATACTTTCAAAACATGATAAAAGATTTACATTCATATTGGGCATTCTTAGTACTGTTAATACTAATTATAGCAGTAGCAAATGCAATCATAGGATTTACAACAAATAGAAAATTTACAGCTAAAGATTTACGCATCTCTTTATTTGCGCTCATCTTTACACACTTGCAACTGCTTATTGGAATCATTCTATACTTTGTTTCTGGAAAAGGATGGGAAGTATTCAGTAGTACAAAAATTGGTGACATGGGCACAGCAAGACTAATGGCTTTAGAACATCCAATTATAGGAATCTTAGCCATTGTTTTCATTACAATAGGATGGTCTAAACATAAAAAACAAGAAACAGCTAAAAGAGCTTTTGGAAAAATTGCACTCTTCTACGGAATAGGACTTGTATTAATCCTTTCAAGATTACCTTGGAAAATTTGGTTAGGCTTATAATCAGATTACTACAAACAGAATATATAAACAGAACCCGTTGTGCATTTTGAATTAAAAAGTATAACCAAGCGTCATTTCGAGTGATTTTGAGGTACGAAAAATTGTATCGAGAACTCTTTAGTATAAAACATGCTATTCTCAATCGTAAAATTCACTCAAATTGACGAATTTCATCAAAAGATTAAACATCAAAAGAGGCTGTCTGGAAAGTTTCAGAAGTCGTCATTCTGGACTTGATCCAGAATCTCATAAAGCTGATTTTCAACTGTTATGCGAAACCGAATCAAGTTCGGTTTGACGAAATTATGACTTTTTAGACAGCCTCTTT
>NZ_JBGCDL010000061.1:0-6131 GCF_045105435.1 Kordia sp.
TTTATTAAAAGTCAAGCCAAAAACGGGCAGATTTCATCAAATTCGCGCGCAATTGTCAAACATCGGACTTCCTATTGTTGGCGATCAAAAGTACGGATCGGATGCAACCTATAAGTCACTTTCTATTTGTCTCCATGCGTGGAAATTGACTTTTGAAACTGCTGACACTAAAGAACGTATCACTTATGAAGCGCCTTTGCCTGTGGATGATTTTTGGGTGTTTGATGCTGTTTAAAAAATCTACATTGTACTAAAAAAAGTAAGATCCCAAATAAAATACAAGAATAGCAACGTTATTGTTAGTACGATTTGAATGAATAGATAATAAGGTTTCTCTTTTATAAAATATTTCAAAATAAAATCGATTAGCAATGGAACAACCGCAAAAAGACAACACATAAAACCTACAATATAGTGCCAGCCTTCTGGATCTCCATCCGGACGAATAAGAATGTAAATTCCCGTAAGGAGTTGTATCACAAAAAAAATAGACAAAGGAGTTATTTGGTCTTTTTTCATATCGAAAAATATAAAATTTTCTGGATACTTACCGTAAAATAAGTTCGTAAAATCTTAAAAGAATCAAAAGCATTCTCCGCGTAAGCGAATACTTTCGTATTTTTGCAAAAACGAAATAAACTAATGAGAATATTCATTCTATTACTCGCAATTTGCACTATAAGTTGCACATCAACAACTAAAGAAAAAGCAAAAGAAGTAGCTTCTGCGGAAGAAACAACCAAAGAAAAACCTGCAAAAACAACACTTGAAAAAACTATGGAAAAAGGATCAATTCATCAATTTACAGTAAAAGATATTACTGGTGGCGATTATAAACTAGCCGATTTAAAAGGAAAAAAAGTCATGATTGTCAATACAGCTTCCGAATGTGGATTAACGCCACAATACGAGCAATTACAGGAAGTATATGAAACCTACAAAGACAAAAACTTCACAATTATCGGTTTTCCTGCAAACAATTTTGGCGCGCAAGAACCTGGAAGCAATCAGCAAATTGCAAAATTCTGTACTTCAAAATTTAATGTGACATTTCCTATGATGAGTAAAATTTCTGTAAAAGGAGACGACATGCATACGTTGTATAAATTTTTAACGCAAAAATCACAAAATGGATTGCAAGATTCGGACGTAGCTTGGAACTTTCAGAAGTATTTAATAAATGTAAATGGTGAGTTAGAAAAAGTAATATCACCACAAACATTACCAAATGACGAAGCTGTTTTAGCTTGGATTGAAGGAAAATAATTTGAGTAAAATAGAAAAATGAAAAAGCAACATTTAGGACTCAATACAGTCTGTACGCATACAGGAGAAGTAGAAGATAAACAATTTAAAGGAGCCGTTTCGCCAATATATTTAAGCAGTTCGTATGCTTTTGAGGATATTGACGAAAAACGTTATCCAAGATACTTTAATACGCCAAATCAGCAAGCATTATGTAAAAAAGTAGCTGCGTTAGAGCATACAGAAGCTGCGCTTATTTTTGGAAGCGGAATGGCGGCTGTAAGCACAAGTTTACTCGCGTTTTTGCACAAAGGCGACCATATTGTATTGCAAAACGCATTGTATGGTGGCACAATGAATTTGGTATTGGAAGAGTTTGACAAATACGGAATCGAATATTCATTCACGAAAAGTTTAGACATTAAAGATTTCAAAAAGGAAATTCGGAAAAATACCAAAGTTATTTATATAGAAACACCTTCCAATCCGTTGTTGAAAATCACGGACATCAGAAAAGTAGCGAAACTTGCCAAAAAGCATAAATTGGTTTCTATGATCGATAATACCTTTGCAAGTCCTGTAAATCAGTTGCCTGGAAACATGGGAATTGATATTATGATTCACAGTGCAACTAAATATTTTGGTGGACATAGTGATATTTTGGCTGGTGCTGTTGCCGCTTCCGCAGCACATATCAATCAAATTTTTCAATTAGGTAAAAACCTTGGTGGAAGCTTAAGTGATTTTACCGTTTGGATGTTGGAAAGGAGTATGAAAACTTTGGGAATTCGTGTCGCAGCACAGAATAAAAACGCACTCAAACTCGCTAATTTCTTAGAAAAGCATGAAGCGGTTGCAAAAGTGTATTATCCGGGTTTAAAATCGCATGTAGACTATGAATTGGCAAAATCGCAAATGTCTGGTTTTGGTGGAATGATGTCTTTTGAATTAAAGTCAGGATATGATGTTTCTAAATTTTTCAAATCGCTACGATTAATCAAGCCATCTATGAGTTTGGCTGGTGTAGAAAGTACCGTGTTAAGTCCGACACAAACATCACACGCATTATTAACGCCAGAAGAGCGCAAAAAGCAAGGAATAGCTGATGGATTGATTCGTTTTTCAGTTGGAATTGAAGATCGAAAAGATATCATTGCAGATTTGAATCGAGCTATCAAAAAGGCGAAGAAGAAATAAAACGTATACTCTATAATTAAAAGCCTCAATCGTAACTGGTTGAGGTTTTTTTTATGTATTTTAAAGACTTTAAACTGAACTCATGAAAAAATATATACACCTGTTTTTAATCTGTACTTTCTTTATAATAGGTTGTAATTCAGCAGATAAAAATACCGAAAAGACAATTATGTTAACTTCTAAAGCTGATCTTGAAGCATATGTGGGACAAAAAATTACGATTATCGGGAAAATTTCAAACACAAAAATCCCGCAAATACTAGGCATTGATATTGACTATACAGGAGATACGCATACACCTAAAACAGGAAAAGCTACGGGAATCTTAGTCAAAACAATAGTTCCTAAAGATACTTCTGGAATACAAAAAGCGAGTAGAGGCGCAGGAACTTTTTATCATCTTAAAAGTTTGGATGGGGATTTTACAGCGAAAGCCATACTTATAAATAAATAACTCAATCAATCTTATTTATGAAATATATACAGCTCATTACAGTCATTCTAGTATCATTTATATTTTCTAGCGAAAGCGCAAAAGCATATTATTTTCCAATGGATAAGCTCATTGAAAGTAAAATTTATGTGTATAGCTGCAAAGAAGATCCATCAGAGACACAGTATTGGAAATTGACTTACAATCCAACAGATAGTACATTTGTTACAGAAGCTTTTGATTCACGGTTTTTTCGATTTGAATTTTTTCAAGAAAAACTCACTGCTACAGGTTTTCAAGTGGAAAAATTTGTCACTTATATTGAACAGGATAAAAGAGGAAAACCAGGGAAACTTGTACGCAAACCAATTGAAAAGGATGTGTATTTGTGGAAAACAGATACACCATATATGTATTCTTCTACAATGATTGATGAAGATTATGGAGAAGTCATATTTTCTAAAACGCGGACATTTGCTGGTAAAGAAAAAGTAACTGTAAATTCTAAAGTTTACAACGCTTTAAAGTTTACAGCGGAATGCAAAACGGAATTGGTTGCTACAAAAGAAAATTACAAATACAATCAAATTACGCATTACGCAAAAAATATTGGAATGGTGCGTTCTGAAAAACAATTTGAAGATAGAAGAAACGTGATTTTAGAACTCTCTAATATACTCACATTGAAAGAGTGGAATGCGCTAAAGAAGTAAATACTTAACTTTTTAGTTTTACTGAATATTGTCTTTTCAATAATATTGAAAACATATTAAAGCAATGTTAACTTTAAAAGCGTTTTTGCATTTTTAAGTATATTTGTAATTCCCTCAGAAAAAAACAATCACACAAACCAAAAATTATACAAACTACAGCTTATGAAGAACACTTTTTTCGTATTTCTATTACTATTTATTTTTTGTTCAGAATACACAACTGCTCAAAACACTACTGATAAAGCGAAATTCAATTTTGATTTTGAAAAAGCATCTCCAAGAAATGACTTGCCAGATAATTGGTTTAAATGGGGAACATATAAAGTAACAAAAGATACGAAAGCACATTCGGGAAAATTTGCAGGAAAAATACATGCTAAAGGCAAAAATGATTCTTTTGGGTGTATTACGTACCAAGTTCCAGCTGACTTTGAAGGAACTACGATTTCGCTTACTGGATATATGAAAACAAAAGATGTAAAAGGCTATGCTGGCTTATTATTGCGCGTTGATGGTAATGGTAAAAGTTTAGTATTTGATAATATGAGTAAACAGAAAATAGAAGGCACGAACGATTGGAAAAAATATACGATTACCCTAGACTATCCTGAAGATGCGGAAATGATTTTTGTAGCTGGAATTCTTAGTGGAGAAGGTGTGGCATGGTTTGATGATTTTGAACTTACAATTGATGGGAAAGATGTGCAACTTATCAAAGAATCCGAGAAAAAAGTATACAAAGCAGAATTAGATACAACTTTTGATACAGGTTCAAAAGTTACATTCCCAACATTAACTGATGCAAAAATTAATGATTTGGAAGTGTTAGGAAAAATTTGGGGATTTTTAAAATACCACCATCCAGCAATTGGAAAAGGAAATTACAATTGGGATTATGAATTATTTAGAGTATTGCCAAAGTTTTTAAAGGCTAATTCAAAAGGAGAAAGAGATAAAGTACTCATCAGTTGGATAGAGAAACTGGGAACCGTTGCTGAATGTGAAAAATGTAAAGAAACTGACGAAAAAGCTATTTTGAAACCAGACATGGCTTGGATGGACGCATTAAATATTGGTTCGAGTGTGCGAGCAAAACTCACTCATATTTACAATAATCGTTTTCAAGGAAGACAATATTATGTAAAAACGGCTGAAGGCATAGGAAATCCTGAGTTTTTGAATGAAAATAAGTATAAAGACATGAATTATCCTGATGCTGGTTTTCGCTTATTAACATTATACAGGTATTGGAATATGATTCATTATTATTTTCCATATAAGAACTTGACAGATAAAGATTGGAGTTCGGTTTTAAAGGAATATATTCCAAAATTTATCAATGCTTCTAGCGAACTTGAATTTGAAATTGCAGCACTTCACATTATTGGAGATGTAGATGATACGCATGCAAATTTATACGGCGGTGATGATAAATTTGAACAAATGCTAGGGAAGCATACAGCACCTTTTAAGGTATCGTTTGTAGAAAATAAATTGGTTGTTGTTCGGTATTACAATCCAGAACACAAAGATGCTTCTAAAGTAAAAGTAGGCGATGTTATTACGCATATTAACGGTAAAACTGTAGCACAAATACGAAAAGAGCGTTACAGGTATCATACAGCTTCTAACGAGCCTACAAGAGATCGAAATATGGCAAGAAGCATATTGCGTTCTCCAGATAAGGAAATAAAAATTACATACATTTCAGACGGAAAAACACAAGAGCATACACTTCCTTTATTCGCGTATAGGGAACTTAATGTTTACAAAAAAACGGCGACAGAATGTTACAAACTATTAAATAAAGATATTGGCTACATAACACTTGAAGTCATTGAACAAGAAGACATTTCTGAAATAAAGAAACTTTTCAAAAATACCAAAGGAATTATTATTGACATTCGTAACTATCCATCTACGTTTGTCCCGTATTCTTTAGGTTCCTATTTTGTATCAAAATCTACAGAATTTGTTCAGTTTACAGAAGTGAATTTTAAAAATCCAGGTGAGTTTATAATGAAGAATATGTTGTCAATCCCAAGTGGAGTTGATACTTACAGAGGAAAATTGGTTGTATTGGTAAATGAAGATACCCAAAGTCAGGCTGAATTTACCGCAATGGCTTTTCGCGCTGGAGAAAATACCACTATTGTGGGAAGTACTACTGCGGGAGCTGATGGAAACTATTCATACATTAATTTACCTGGCGGATTGCGTACAGGAATTACTGGAATTGGCGTATTTTATCCTGATGGAAGCGAAACGCAACGCATCGGAATTGTGCCAGATATAGTAATAAAACCAACTATAAAAGGAATTAAAGAAGGCAGAGACGAAGTGCTTGACAAAGCCATTCAAATCATTCGTAAAGAGAAATAAATAGCTAAAAATTCAGTTAGAAGCTTCAATTTTAGAATCAATAAAATAGCGTAACTTTACATACTAGAAAATAATTATAACGCATGAAGTTAGACATATTAGCTATTGGCGCGCATCCTGATGATGTAGAATTGGGTTGTGGCGCTACGATTGCTAAAGAA
>NZ_JBGCDL010000062.1:0-6145 GCF_045105435.1 Kordia sp.
AAAAAGGGAACGCTTTAAAAAGTGTTCCCTTTTTTATTTTTTAGTCGCACTTTGTTTTAAATATTGCCTAGTTATATATTGGTAATTATTTAAAACGACAAACGAAATGAAGCAGTATTTTCCCCTAGAAAGTCATCAACAAATTGACAAATCAACAAACTTTCAAATCAACAAATAAACGAATCCAACCAAAAGAACATCATTTCAACGTTCGTTTCACTTCTCTATTCAAATACCAACCTGTAACAATGGTTGAAAGCAAATCGGCAATAGGAAACGCAACCCAAACTCCAAAGATTCCGTAGTATTTAGGCAAAATTAAAATTAATGGAATAAGGAAGAATCCTTGTTTTGTAAGCGTCAATAACAATGCAGGAATCGCTTTCCCAATAGCTTGAAAATAGCCCGAGCCAATCATTTGAACGGCAATTAACGGCGTTACTAAGAAAACCCAACGCAATGCATTTGGCGTATCGCGAATCACAGTTTCATCATTTGTAAAAACAGCCGTTATTTGCTCTGGAAAAATCATAATAATAGCAAAAATAAGCAATGCCAAACCTGTTCCATATTTTATGGATATATTGATACTTTCGCGCACACGCGCCAATTTTTCAGCACCATAATTATAGCCTGCAATTGGTAGAAATCCTTGCGAAATTCCCATCACAGGAAATAAAGCAAACATTAGCATTCGGCTAATAATTCCGTAAATCGTCACCGATGTTTCTCCGCCGTACATAAATAAGGTATGATTTAAAATGATAGACAGAATACTCACCATTCCTTGTCGCGCTAAAGTTACGCCACCCAATTCTGTAATTTCTCTAACAATAGCGCGTTCTAACTTAAAACAACGTAATTTTATTTTGAGCTCACTGTGTTTTGAAAAGAAAAACCAATAAATGAATAGAAAGCAAATAAAGTACGAAATCGACGTTGCCCAAGCTGCGCCTGCCATGCCCATATCCAACACATTGATAAACAAATAATCGAAAAATATATTTCCAATTGCTGGCAAAATCAATGCTACCATTGCAAATTTTGGCTTGCCTTCTGCCCTTACGACTGGATTTCCTGTCATACACAAGGACAAAAACGGAATTCCATACATGACAATTACATAGTACGTTTCCGCAGGAGCGAGAATTTTACCATTCGCACCAAAAAGTGCCAAGGCTTCTTCTTTAAATATAAGTCCAACAATGACAAAGAAAACCGCCAAACCAAACGACAATACAATTTGATTTCCAAAAGTCCGCTGTGCTTTGTCATGATCGTCTTTGCCCAACGCTCTGGAAATAATAGACGCGCCACCAACTCCAATTGCCATTCCAATAGACGCAATTAAAAAGGTAAGCGGCACTACAACCGTAATGGCGGCAATTGCCATAGAACCAATCCACTGACCTACAAAAATGGTATCGACTACCATATTGAGCGACATAACCAAAATTCCTATCGATGCAGGAAGTGCTTGCGAAATGAGCAATTTCCCAATAGGTGCAATGCCAAGTTCAGCAGATTTGTTACTTGCCATTAGGCAGTTACTTCAGCTTTAGAAGCTACACTCCATTCGTTAATCCAACGTGTCATTACTTTTACCCATTCGTCATCATCATTTAAGCACGGAATGTGCTCGTATTGTTCTCCGCCAGCTTCTTGGAATTGTTCTTCACCTTCCATTGCAATTTCTTCCAACGTTTCCAAACAATCAGATACAAATGCTGGTGTAATGACCACTAAATTCTTTTTTCCTTCTTCCGGAAAACGTTCAAATTCCTTATCTGTATACGGTTTTAACCAAGGATCGCCTCCTAAACGTGACTGGAATGAGTTGCTAAATTTATCGGCTGGCAAATCTAAATATTCGCCAACTGCTTTTGTGGTTTCAAAACATTGATGTCTGTAACAAAACTCGTGTGCTTTTGATGGCGTATTGCAACAACTTCCATCCATTTTGCAGTGTGATTTTGTAGGATCACTTTTGCGAATATGTCGTTCAGGAATTCCGTGATACGAAAACAAAATATGATCGTAATCAATATCTTTTATATGTAATTTTATTTTTTCAGATAGTACACGGATGTAATCTGGATGTTTATAAAAAGAAGGAACTATTGTTAGTTCCATATTTGGAAAATGTGCTTTTTGCTCTTCTCGTGTTTTCACAACAACAGTTTCATAAGATGACATCGCGTAATGCGGATACAAAGGCACTACTAATACTTCATCGACACCTTTTTCGTGTAATTCTTGCAATCCTTTTTGAATGCTCATAGATCCATATCGCATTCCCAATGCAACAGGAACTTTGGCACGTGCTTGCACTTTATTATGAAAACGCTCTGAAATAATGATTAACGGCGAACCTTCTTCCCACCAAATTTTTTGGTATGCTTTCGCTGATTTTTTCGGACGTGTGTTTAAAATAATTCCTTTTACAAGAAACGTACGAAGCCACTTTGGAACATCAATTACGCGTTCGTCCATTAGAAATTCACCTAAGTATCTTTTTACGTCTTTTGGGTTTGGGCTATCTGGCGAACCAAGATTTATAAGTAATACACCTTTCATTTGTTTCTTTTTTAGTCTTCTTTTTAGAGAATTACAAAAATACGACTCTATCTTCAATTATTGTACAGACAAGTATAGGAAATGTTGATACACTCATTTAAAAAGCATTTTTACGCATTATGATTCTGTTAACATGAAAGAATTTATATCTTTAGTACATTGGTAATTATTTTACCGATGACATTAGTACCATTAAATTTTCTACCTATTTTATGAGAATATATATATCACTTCTGCTGCTGTGTTTCGCATCTTTACTAGTTGCGCAAGAAGAAAAACAAAGTCTTCTTTGGGAAGTTTCCGGAAACGGTATGGAAAAGCCATCCTATTTATACGGAACAATGCATGTAAGCAAAAAAGTAGCTTTTCGCTTAGATGATGTATTTTTTAAAGCCTTAGAGGAAGCCGAAACGGTTGCTTTAGAGTCAGATCCTACAACTTGGTTGGCACACAATTACGAACAAATGACAGATGTTTCTCCACGAAGTTATGGCGGTGATAATTTTTACAATAAGAATTTTAACCCTGAGTTTTCTAAGAAAGAAGCCGTACGACGTATTATCCGATTTGACAATAGAATTATCAATGGATATTTATACCGAAAACAAGCTGGCGCAGACGATTTTGAAGAAGAAACATATTTAGATATGTTTATTTATCAAGCAGGAAAAAAGAATGACAAACCTATTATTAGCCTAGAAGACATCAAAGAATCACGGTATCTAACTTCGCGTGCTGCATACAATGTTTTAAAGAAAAAACCAGATGAATGGGTTCAAAAAAAGTTCAAGGACCAAAACAGATATACAGTTCAAGAAGATGTATATAGAAATCGAAATATTAATTTACTAGATTCTATTGGTGCAGCTACAAATACACAATATTATCGTGAAAATATGTTGTTTAAGCGTAACGAAAATATGGTCATTGTGATGGATTCACTAATGCAACATAAAACCGTTTTCGCTGGCGTTGGCGCTGCACATTTAGCTGGTGAAAAAGGAATGCTTCAAATGCTAGAAAATCGTGGATATACTGTAAAACCATTAACGTCCAAACAAACCGATTTTGCACTGAAAGCGAAAGTAGAATTGGAAGATTTACACGTAAAACCCTATTTGAATACGTACAGTACGCCAGATGGTTTTATTACGATTAAAACCTTTGATGAACTCAGAGAATTCGTCTATAAAGAACAAAAATTTTACTTGGCGCCCGACATGACAAATGGTGCGTATTTAACCATTACACGATTAAATACCTACGATCAGTTTCCGAACGAAGAAAAAATTACACTCGAAGAAATTGATCCGTTATTGTATGAAGATATTCCAGGTGACATCATTTCAAAAGAACCGTTGACAAGTCCGTTTCCAGGATTTAGCATCGTTAATAAAACGAAAAAAGGCGATTACCAAAAGTATCATATTTACAAAACACCAATAGAAATGATTATCATCAAATTTGGTGGAAAAAAAGATTTTGTGCTTCAATATGAAAAAGAAGTTTTTGGCTCTTTACAGTTTAAGAAACCTTCAAATGAATTAAAAACATACACATCTGAATATAAGAAATATGAATTTTTATTTCCTGTAAATTTCATTTCAGATAACACTAAAAATGTAGGAAATAAATTGTTGCAAGCAACTGTAAATGACGAATATTATTTCTTCAAAGAAGTTTTTAATAATGATGTTTCATACATTGAAGAAGATGCGTTTGAAGCAGAATATATTCATAATAATTTCTACAAAAAATTAGCGATTGAAAAGATTGATGGCAATTTTGTCGATTACAACTATAAAAGTTATGAATCGTCTGCGATTATTGATACGATCACACAGAAAAAAATCTACCTAAAAACGGTGGTAAAAGACGAAAGTTATTATCTACTTGGCTTTATTGGTAATGATGCGCAAAAAGTAAAAACCTACTTTAACTCATTCAAAATTAAAACGCCAACCTACAAGCGATTTGAAACAGTAATTGATACTGCACTGCACTTTTCGGTGTTGACCAACACAAAACAACCAATGGTTTCGCAATCGTACAACTCGCGTTATGATTCGGATAAAAAAGCCTACGATCAAGAAAAAAAATACATTACCTACACATCCAAAAGTAATGAAAAAGTATTGGTACGCAGAATAAAATATCACGACTTGCAAATGTTTCATAATATTGATAGTTTATGGGATGGAATGGAGCGTTTTTACGAATTCAATTTTGTGGTTGAAGATAGAAAGCGCGAACAAAATGATGATATTTTTTACAGTACGTATGTGTTGAGAGATACGGCAAGCGCCAAACGTATTTACCGAAAAGATATTCTAAAAAAGGGCGTTTTATTCAGTTTATCTACCTTAGAAGATTCTATCGCTGAGCATTCTGAATTTGTAAAAAACTTCTATGAAACATTTACGCCGATTGACACTTTGCTCGGGAAAGATATTTTTGCCGATAAAACCGATGTCTTCTTTGATGGAATTAAAAACAATGACAGTATTGTATTAAAGTCGTATGCAAAAATTAAGTTTGCTGACAAACATGCAAATACGATTATTTCCATCTTAAAAGACCATGAATTCCCTGAAGATCGTGAAAACATTAAAAACTATTTAATTTCGTCCTTAGGAAAGCTTAAAAACAATCGTGTTCATCCGTTTTTTAAAGAATTATACATCGGAGCTTTTGAAGATTCAAAAACACAAACTACCATTTTAAAAACCTTGATGCGACAAAAAAATGAAGCCTCTTTTCAGTTGATTTTAACATTGTTGGAAAATGATTTCCCATTAGATTCTAGAGGAACAGAACGTCTTTTTGATGTTGGAAAAGACAACTTATCACTCAAGAAAGAGTTGTTTCCTGAATTATTGAACTATTCGAGCATTCAAGAATACAAAACTCCAATTTATCGTTTATTAACACAATTAAGTGATAGTAGTTTAGTGAAACCAAAAGCATATAAAAGATATAAAAATCAACTGTTGAATGACGCCAAAATTGAAATCAAACGAAACTTAGGGAAATCGTCTCGATACAGTTTTAAAAGTAGCAGAGCTTTGTTGCGTTATGTAAAACTATTATTTCCGTTGCGAAAGGATAAAAACATAAAGGACTTTTTCAATAAGTTGCTCAAAACAGATTCAAAAGCTGCTTTATCTACTTATCTTGCTTTATTACTGGAAAACAACGAACCAATTCCCCAAGAATTAAAAGACAAAACCTTATTTGACGAAAAATCATTGGCTTCTACCTTATGGAAACTTTCAGAAAAAGATTTACTCAATTTTGTGCCCGATTCGCTAAAAACACAACAACGCTATGCAAAAGCAGGATTGGCGAGTCGCATTGGACTCGACAAAGAAAAAGACACCATTTCGTTTGTAAAAACCATCAAAGTAAGCAATGACGATGGCGACATTACTATATATTTCTTCAAGGTAAAAGAAACAAATCGTTACCGAGAAACCAACAAACTCTATCACGTAGCATTTGTAGATAAACCTACACTAAACGTAGAACCATATCTTTTAACTCGAAGCGCAAGAGGCAAACGTATTTA
>NZ_JBGCDL010000063.1:0-3615 GCF_045105435.1 Kordia sp.
TCAGAAAGTAAAAGGAGCCGACGGCAAGCGCTATCAAACAAAATCCTGCATCAAAGAAAAAGTAAATCAAGATATAAAGTCCAAAGTTAATCAAACGTTTTCCAAGCATGATCCAAATAGAATCGTTCGGATCTTCAGGAATTTTACTATCTATATAAATAAAGGTAAATAAAGGCAGTAGGATGGAAGCTAAGATAAATACAAAGCTAATGGCAACTTTCGCAATCAATAAAAAGAGAATAACGGCTACCCAAATTAGAAAAAGTATCCCAATTTTTATTAGCAGTGTTTTTTGATTTATTGTATGAATGAATTCTTCAAATTTGTGTACAAAAGGAATTCGGATTTCATGCGTTTTGATGTAGAAATACGCGAATCGGAATGCTAAAAATCCAACCAATGCAATAATACTCCATGTAAAAGAATCCATGTTTTGCAATTCTTGGAACTCAAAGAATGTAATGTCTTCCAATGGTGGAAACGCGTACATTCGCCACAATAAATAAATACGAACCGTTAAAAATACCGTAATGACCCAATAAATAGTGTATTCAATTTTGAGTGCGTTTAGTAATTTACTTTCAGAAACATCGCTTTTCCCTGAAAAACCAATGCTTTTTCGCCATTTGTGAATGAGAAAGTAAAAGAATAACGCTGCAATACACAAGACGAAAAACGGAACCCAATACCAGTTTGTCAATGTATTGTTGTTGTAATTTTTGACTTGTACGATGTAATCAACCGCTTTTGTGTTTGTTTTTAAGAAAAACGGTTCGTTTTCTTGAATTTTCTCAAGTTGTAACTCGCCAGAATTGTTATCAATTTTAATCGCGTTCAATTGTGTTTGTCCATCTTCAATGGCATATTTTAAAGACGCGTTGATGTGATGTCGGTTGTTAAAACTGCTTCTTCCTTCAAAATTAATGACTCCGCTGTATTCGCGCGAACTTTTGATGATATCATCCACAGAAGTGGAAATTAGCAATTCCGCCGTAGCGATAGAATCGTTGAAGTATAACGGATAGCGAACGGGCGATTTATGATTGAGTCGCGAGCGATTCGGTTGATACTGTACTTGTAGCTTTTTGCTTTTGTTTTGCCCAATTCCGATGTAGAAATAGCTTTTGTTTTTCAACGTAATTTTTTGCTGTTTTGGAAGCGGTTGCAATGCTTGCGAATTCAGCGTTACATTTTTGACTTTCTCTAGTAACTTTCCTGTATATAAGTGTAAAGGTGCAGTCGTTTTTCCGCTCGGATTGCTGTAAATTGTATGTCTAACAACATAGGTTTCTTCCAAGGCTTCAATTTCCGATTCGGTCAATTCAATATCAAAACTCGCTTCTACCATGTCCAAAATCGGATACCCAATAGTAAGTTTGTTGCGTTTTATAGTGTCAATTACTTGTTCGCCATTTTTAATATTTTCATTGAATTTGAAAATGAAAAAATGCGCTTTATTATCTTCTGAATAATACGAACAGGATAGTTTCCGATTGCTAGAAAATGGAATGTTAAGTTCTTGTTTCGGATTCCAAACGGGAAGTGATTCATTCGCGATTTTGTAATTTGTTCCTGCGTCATTAATAGAAACCAACAAGGGTTTTCCTAAATCTTCGTAGCTAAGTTCAAATGGAGTTGCTGTATTTGTTGAATCAACTTTGATGGTAAATTTACCTTGTTCTTCGTCAAAAAGGGCATTTGCAGGTGTGTCTGCATTCATCAAATTTAGTTCGTGCGTATTGGAAAAATCATAGCCCAAATGTTCAATGGCGTGTGTTTCTACATTTTTATAGAATTCGGTATCGCTTGATCGAATGTAACGCGCCAAAACCCACACACTCACTACGATCAACGCGGTGAGCGAAAACAGCATGATTTTTTTTCCGTTGTTTTGCGACGACGAAAATAGCAAGACTGCGAGCAAGCATAGTATACTAAAAAGTAGATAAAAACTGAGCATGGGATTTTCTTTTTTTAGTGTAAACCTTTCAATTCTTCGTTGATGTCAATTCCGTCAATTAAATGGTCAATTTCATGGACGCCGTTTTTGTGTAAAAATGCCACAATTGTATTTATGTAACTTGTTGCCGTATTTGGATCAAAGTTTTCTTTTGGCACTTCGGCAAGTGATTCTCTGCGTAAAATACGACGAATATTTCCTTCTGTTTTGTTGTCGGCACTCCAATTATCGTTGACAAATTTTGCCAAATCCATCGTGTTAAATGCAATAAAAGCCAAGCGTTTTGTGAATTCTGCTTTACTGAAACTAGCCGCTTTATTTTGGAATTCTTTGATATGCGGATCGTACAAGTTGGCAAAGTATTTTGCAGCTAATTTATTGTTGTTATCAGTAACTTTTTTAGAATTTTCCAATGCTTCATACGCTTGTTTTGCTTTCGATTTGATAGTTGTTATTTCATCGGAAGCTGCTTTTTGTGCAGTTTCAATTTTCTCTGCGGAAGCTTTTTTTACAGCTTCAATTTGTTGCAAACTATCTTCTTCCAATTTTTGTTTTGTTTCTTTTAGTAACGACAACAATTTTTCGGTATTCTTTTCAGTACCATTGAAAATTGAATTGTATGTTTTTTCAATATTTTTTAATCTGTCTGGTAAATTTTCTTCGGCTTGAACATTTTTTTGTTGTGTAGCAATATGATTTGTAATCGATTCCCACTTTGAATCTCGTTTACTAAAGGATTTGTACCAACTATTTAGGTGTTGTACCAATTCAATAATGGAATTCGCTTTGTCCGTGTTGTTTCGTAAATTAGCGTTGCTAGTCAATGTAGCGGTGATAATTGTATCAATGGAATCGTTCGGATATTTTTCTTTGAGTTTCAATAAAACGGCAACATCTTTTTGGAATTTCTTGTCTTGTTCTAATACTTTTAAAGCTTCCGCGAATGTTTTTGCTTCATCAATAACTTCATATTTGAAACCAATTTCCAATAAGTTCGGCAATCCTTTGATGACTTCTTTTTTCTTTTTTAAGAAATTTTTGAGTTCACTTTTATTTTTTAATTCTGTAAATGTGCTCCACAATTCTGCATGTTCTTTTTGAGAAGCTAATTTTTTTATTTGTATTGGATATACTTCTTGTAATGTTTTTAGAAATGCAGTTTCATCTTGATTTTTAGCAGCAACTAACTTTTTAGAATCTTCTTTATGTTCGATTAAAAATGTCAATTCTTTGGTCAAATTAGGTTTTAATGGAAGTTTAGAAATTTCTTGCAAGGAGTTGATACTTTTTAGTTGTTGCTGCACAATTTCTGCGTCCGTTTTTGAAGGTTTTTCAATTTCTGTAGTAACTACATGTTGTTGTACATTTTCAATCGTTCTATCTTCTGTTTCAACTTCGACTTCACTTTCAACTTCAATTTCCCTTTTATTGAGTAGATTTTCTTTCAGCAATAAAAACAATGAAGTCAAAATTCCCAATCCGAGTAATATATTTTTGAGTAGCGAATTTCCAACGGTAGAAAGTTTGCTCGTAGTTTCCAAAGAAATGGTATTTGCTGCTAACGTAATTGTATTATGACTGGTTTCATCTAGCTGAAAAGCAATGGTTTCCACAAAGAAATCAAATACATCTTCTGCTTTGTTAGCGGCTATAAA
>NZ_JBGCDL010000064.1:0-5273 GCF_045105435.1 Kordia sp.
TTAATGTTGGTATACGAAGAGGAAAATGTAGATATGAGTACTATTTTTGAAGTGAATTTAGACGAAACAGAAACTATCGATTATTTGGAAAACAGATCAGATCCTTATGATTTGTTGGATGAATAAAACAAAATAACAGTAAGAAATGAAAATATATACGACTATTTTATTTTTATGCTTTGGTATCTTTATGGGAATTGCCCAAAAAAGACAAAGTAAAGAGAAAATTAAACAATTAAAGATTGCTTATTTCACTGAGAACCTAGGTTTTACAACGGAAGAAGCGCAGCAATTTTGGCCAATTTATAATACGTATGATGATAAAAATCATGAGTTGCGTGTTGCGGGTTTTGGTAAGATTAAGAAAGAAGTAAAAGACATGGAGCAAATGTCTGAAAGTGAAGCTTCAAAAATTTTAGCGCGTCTGGAAAAATTAGAAGATGAAATGCACGAGAATAAGAAAACTTTAATGCGAAAGCTTAAAAAAGTGCTTCCTGCGAAAAAGATTATACACTTAAAAAAAGTAGAACGCGACTTTAATAGAGAGTTAATGAAACAATTCCGTAACAAACGCGGAAAACGAAAATCAATGCCCTAAAAAACCTAGAATACGTTTGTATTCGCAACCTAGCATTGATTAGAAAAGAGCACTTCCCTCAAAAGAAATGCTCTTTTTATTTTTTAGTAATTGTTACATTCAAATTAAACCTTTTCAAAAAAATACAGTCTAAAAAGTATAGCATAAGACAAGTGATTTTTATCACTGTTTACATTTTTTGGTGATTGATGAAAGGAGTACTTTAAAGAGTGCTCCTTTTTTATTTCTGCTGCAACTAAAAAAATACTTACATATAAGTATTTTTATTGTCAGATAGGATTTGTAGTTTTAAGAAAATTAACACAGATGCATCTTACAGAGAAACACCAGTTTAGTTCATTCAGACATTTTGAACAACATAATACACCTAAATTTCATGTGATTTTATTTATCATGTTAAGCATTTTAATGGTGGTATGCGGGAAAATGTTTCATATCTACGATTGGGTAACACATCCGCAGTTTACGCAAGAACAAGTCACCAAAGCTTGGTTTTTAGAACACACAAGTCTGTATCAACAATTGCTATTTACGCTGTTTTTTATTCTAGATTTTATCTGGGCTTTCCTCCTATTTTATATTGTTGGAAAATATGTGCACAGCAAAACCACAAAACACAAGGTAAAATTTATTTTCAAGCTATTTCTGGTCTTAGCAAGTATTGCGTACACGTTTGATTGCACTGAAAATTTTTACTATTTGTGGCATAAAGAATATCAAAAAACGATTGTAAGCGTCAAAATTGGCTTTTATGCAGCTACATTCTTAACCGTATTACTAGTTTGGATGCGCTTTTCATTAAAAAATCGGTTGGTTGTACTTAAAGAGTTTATGACTTCCGCATGGATTAGTTTATTATTCTTGTTCATTATTGGACTTTCCTTACCGAAAGCACCACAACTAAATTCAATCATTGTAGACTTATATTACCATCCGTTTTGGTTTGTATTTGTGCTTCTTTTAGGATTTGCGCCTATATATTGCATTGTACTTTCACACTACCCAACGTACTTTTTACTTTCAAAATCGAATCGAAAATTCAAAGATAAAGACTGGAGAATTTATAAAATATTTAGCATATTCGGTATTATTTGGTACAAAGATAAAGATGCAAAAACGAAACTAAAAACTACCGCTTACGAGAGTAATTTGAGTTTTTTACGTCGTACAATTGGTGTATTTTTCTATGCTGCTTTATTCTATATGGTTGCCTATACAGCAGATACCAATTTTGGATTTGGTGTGGAATTGAGCGGATTTGTTAACCTACTTATCATCGCATTAATTGGATGGTTGTATGTATTAAAAAATCAAAAAGATAAATGGCGTCAGTATTACACAAACGGATTGCATGAAGCCAACGACTCTGCTGTCGATGTATCTTTCGTAGAAGAAACGACTCAAAAACTCAACAATCCAATCACAACATACATAATTATACTGGTTATTACAGTATTAGCACATTTTCTGTTGTTCTTTTTATTGACTTGGTTTGAACATCCATATAATTACACCACCGTAATTTTAAGCTTGGTTTGTATTACGCTTCAAGCGATTACCTACACGTATTACCGAACCTTTAGAAGCTTATTTAAGTACGCCTTTTTTAATAAAGATAATGAAGCTGTCATCAATAGTTTTCCATTGATAAATGATGAAAAAGATACACGTTCACGAGCAGAAAAAAAGGAAGCTATTATTAAGCTATTTGAAAAGAATAACTTTTTTGGGCAAAGCGCATTTTTTAAGAAACTTTCCAAACTCAGCATTCGGAATTTAAGCTTAGGTGCGACCAGTAACAACATTATTTTCTTGAAAACAATCGCTTATTTTGGTGCTGTAAACTTGTTGTTTTTTATTGCGATCAATATTTTTCCAACACTTGCTATGCATGTAAATGCAATCATAATTATCCTTTCCGCTTTCTTTTTATTGTATGGAATTATCGTCGTGATTTTGAAGCATTTCATGTATTATAACTTGTCCGATCAACAATTTGCCAAAGACAATAAATCTAATTTTAGTTTTACAGTCTACGTAGGATTACTTGTATTGGTGTTGCTAAATTTTTTATCGCGAAGCAATGAAAGTACGGCTAATAATTTGTTCGATTTAGCACAGATTGACGAAACTATTAATACTACAAAAGATTCTATTACACTGAAAGAATACATTCAAAATTTACCCAAAAAACGCTATTATATTGGTTGCTATGGTGGCGGAATGAAAGCCAACGCTTGGACAATGACCGTTTTGAATGCGTTAGATACAGATGGTGATTTGTATGACAAAACCGTTTGTTTATCAGGCGCTTCGGGCGGAACAATTGGCTTGATTAATTATTCAGCGATTAAACATCAAAATGACAATTTGCAATTTCGCGATTCAATCATCCGTAAAATCGGTACCGAAAATATTTTATCGATGGATTTGGCACATCTTTTAGGGCGCGATTGGTTTACACACATGTTAGTTCCTCTGAATTTAATTGGGAAAGATCGTTCTACAGCAGCCATGCGAACGTATGCAAATTATGTAAATCCTGAGCTTACAAAAGCGGAGTTTGAATCTACTTCCTACCGACAGTTTTGGTATGATATGTATAAAAAACGAAATCAACGTTTTCCTATTTTAATTAGCAATACTACTAATATTAAAGGGCGACAAGGAATGGCGGTTTCTATTCCTGTAAAAGATACGTTTGCTAAAAGTGCTTTGTATTTGGGCGCGAATGATATTTTGGAATTAGGAAACAATAAAACCTTGAGTTTTTACAATGCAGCTTCTACCACAAATCGTTTTCCGTTAATAAGTCCGGCAGCTACAATTGAAGGTGAAGGACAGTATAATGATGGTGGAATTTATGAAAATTCAGGGTTACTTTCTGCCTTTAAATTGTATGAAGCTATTAATGAATTGGATGCTTCCGCGAGAAATAAAGAAACGGTATTTATCAATATTATCAATGACAAATCGGCGTATGTAAAACATGTGATGGATTCGGTGATGATGAATTGTAATGGCGGAATCATCAATAAATCCAATGAACTTTCTGCAATTTTAAACTCCGTTGCTGCTACTGAAATGTTTCCAGGTTATATAAAGGATAAATTGATTTTTTTAGCTGCTAAATACGAGCATATTACTTTTGAGAATATTTATTTACCACACAAATTCGATTTAGATGATGTGCGCGCTATTTATGGTAAAAAGATAAAAAATCTTGATTGTGTAGAAGATATTGCTATAATCATTAAAGATAATAATGACGGTATTTGGGATTTAATGGAAGGTTGTTCTAGAGAAACATTTAGCATCATTGAACCTGAAATGAGTCGTGTGATGGCAATTCCTGCGTTTGAATTTATGGAATATATGTTGGCGCATGAACGTGTGAAAAGTGTTTTGGAGAAGTTGTGATATAACCTTATTTAAACAACAACTTCGCAATCCTATTTTTTCCAGCCGCATACGCTGTAGAATCGTTGATGAATTTAATGGTATAGAAACCTTCGTCAGATAAGTGTTTCCAAGTATTTCCTGCGTCGTTGGAATAATCGATTCCTTTGAAACCTACAGCAACCAATTCTTTGGCGTTTCCGTTTGGAACGTATTGTATACAACTTCTGTATCCTGGATTTTCGTTTTGCGCGACTAACTTCCACGTTTTTCCACCGTCAGTAGTTTTTATTTTGTTGGCTTCGTTGATGTCTGCTTTGGAATAATCGCCACCAATAGCGAATCCGTTTTTAGCATCATAAAAATCAATGGAATACATTCCTGTGGTTTCAATTCCTTGTACAATTGGCGTTTTGTATACTTTCCAAGTGTGTCCTTTATTGGCAGAATATAAAATTCTACTTGCCTTTCCTCCTGTTGCAATCCAAGTTTCATCACCAACAATAGCAATGTTTGTATTACTCGCGGCAAAAGCAGCTTCTCCTTCTTTTGCTTTTGGTAAATTATCACATGAAACCTTTTGCCATGTATTTCCGCCATCGCGCGTGATGATGATACTAATGCAATCGTCTGTTGGATCGCCCATAGCAATTCCTTCTTTAGCATTCCAAAAAGCAATGGCATCGTAAAATACTTTTTCGTGTGTTTCTGTATAGACGAGTTCTACAGTTCCATTATTTTGAATTTTATATAGCAAAGCAGGATTTACAATACTAATTCCGAACGTAGTATTATTGATATGCGCTACGGCTCTAAAACTAACATTTAGTGTATCAGATACTTTTCCTTTAAGTAGATTTACATGTTGCTTTGTCTGCGCATTATAAAAACCAATTGTAGTTTTATTGCCGCCAAAAGCCAAATCATTTTCTGGAGTTAACGCAATCGCTCGAATACTAATAGAATCTTTAAAAATTGGTGTAATTGCTACTGTTGAAATTGCTTTTCGTGTTGGTTTCTCTTTTGTCTGTTCTTCACAAGAAAAAAATAGAACTAATAGAAAGATTGAAAAAATAGAACGCATAGTTAGGATTTTTTAGAAGGCAAGAACGATTTACCAACAGCTCTTATTGAAATGACATTCAGTGGAAATTCCATAAAAACATGTACAAAACTTAAGAATAATAATAAGGTAAATCCAATATTATAATTATAGATGTATAATGCTACAGAACCAATCCACATTATTAGAATAGTTAGCGATCGTTTTTGCGTG
>NZ_JBGCDL010000065.1:0-19438 GCF_045105435.1 Kordia sp.
TGAACATCAATGGACAATATTATGATTAAAATAAAATAAAATAAAACGTATTCACGCTTATATACACAAAAGGGTTTAGGTCTTAGGGATACTCCCAAAGACCTAAACCAAGTTTTTATAGCTTGGTAAGCTTACTTAAGCTCAACCTCTGCTCCTGCTTCTTCTAAAGCTGCTTTAAGACCTTCGGCCTCATCTTTAGTTACTCCTTCTTTGATTGGAGCTGGTGCTGAATCAACAACTCCTTTAGCGTCTTTAAGACCTAAACCTGTTAATTCTTTTACTAATTTAACTACTGCTAACTTAGATCCACCAGCAGCTTTTAAGATTACGTCAAATTCAGTTTGCTCTTCAGCTTCTTCAGCTGCTCCGCCACCACCTTGTTGAACTACTGCAGCTGCAGCTGCAGGCTCAATACCGTAATCAGCTTTTAATATATCTGCTAATTCGTTAACTTCTTTTACTGTTAAGTTAACTAATTGTTCTGCGAATTCTTTTAAATCTGCCATTTTCTATCGTTTTAAAATAATGTGTTTTTGTTAAATATTTGTTTTATTAAGTGCGTACTTTTTAAATTATCTTTCAGATAATGTTTTTAAGATACCAGCTAATTTTCCTCCTCCAGATTGAAGAGCAGAAACAACGTTCTTAGCAGGAGATTGTAATAATCCAATGATTTCTCCAATAAGCTCTTCTCTTGATTTGATATTAACTAAGGCATCTAATTGATCGTCTCCAACAAAAACTGCTGTTTCAATGAAAGCACCTTTTAAGATTGGCTTTTCAGCTTTTCTTTTCTTTCTGAACTCTTTAATTAGTTTTGCAGGAGCGTTTCCTGTTTCTGAAAGCATTAACGAAGTGTTTCCTTTTAATACTCCAGGAAGTTCTCCGAAATCTTTTTCAGAAGCCTCCATTGCTTTCGCAAGCAATGTGTTCTTGATTACCGCAAGTTGGATATTTTCTTTGAAACAAGCTCTTCTTAAAGCTGAAGTTGTTTCAGCATTTAATCCTGAGATGTCTGTCAAGTAAATATTTGTATTGTCAGCTAACTGTGCAGTTAATTCTTCTATTACTACTGATTTTTCTTCTTTAGTCATGATAAAATCTTTTTAACTACCTATGCAATTGTTTTTGGATCAACAGCTACACTTGGACTCATTGTACTAGACATATAAATACTTTTAATGTATGTACCTTTTGCCGCAGTTGGCTTTAATTTCATTAATGTTTGTAATAATTCAGCTGCATTCCCTTCGATTTTATCAGCAGAGAATGAAGACTTACCAATTGCTGCATGAACGATTCCAGTTTTATCAACTTTAAAGTCAATTTTACCAGCTTTCACTTCTTTTACAGCTTTAGCAACGTCCATAGTTACTGTACCAGTTTTTGGGTTTGGCATTAAACCTCTTGGCCCTAAAATTCTACCTAAAGGTCCTAATTTACCCATTACACTTGGCATAGTGATGATTACATCAACATCGGTCCATCCTCCTTTAATTTTCTGAAGGAATTCATCTAATCCAACATAATCAGCTCCTGCTTCTTGCGCTTCAGCTTCCTTATCTGGAGTTACTAATGCTAAAACTTTTACATCTTTACCTGTTCCGTGTGGTAATGTTACTACTCCACGAACCATTTGATTTGCTTTACGCGGATCAACTCCTAATCGTACTGCAAGATCCACAGATGCATCAAATTTTACATTTGTTATTTCTTTCACTAAGCTTGATGCTTCAGCGACAGAATACAATTTGTTTCTATCAACCTTAGCTAAAGCTTCTTTTTGCTTTTTTGTTACTCGTGCCATTTGTTCTTACGATTTAAAAAGGTTTATCACCAGATACTGTTAATCCCATAGATCTTGCAGTTCCTGCAACCATACTCATTGCTGACTCAGCAGTAAACGCATTTAAGTCTACCATTTTGTCTTCTGCAATTGCTCTTACTTGTTCCCAAGTAACGCTTGCTACCTTTTTTCGGTTCGGTTCTCCTGATCCTTTTTTAATCTTTGCCGCTTCCATTAGCTGAACTGCCGCTGGCGCTGTTTTCACTACAAAGTCAAAAGACTTGTCTTTGTATACAGAAATAACAACTGGAACTACCTTACCTTGTTTATCTTGTGTTCTTGCATTAAACTGCTTACAGAACTCCATGATATTAACACCGGCAGCACCTAAAGCGGGTCCAACCGGTGGCGACGGATTCGCTGCACCTCCCCTAACTTGTAGCTTAACTACTTTACTTAATTCTTTTGCCATTTTCTTGTTTTAAATTGCGCAACACTTTTTTGTTTGGAAGCTAAAAAGTGTTACTTATATAATATGTAACGATTATACTTTCTCTACTTGCATGTAACTTAATTCTAATGGAGTTTTTCTTCCGAAAATTTTCACCATTACTTCTAACTTACGTTTTTCTTCATTGATTTTCTCAACAGTTCCGTTAAATCCATTGAAAGGACCATCAATTACCTTTACTGTTTGCCCTAATGTAAATGGAATTGCAATATTATCAGTTTTCACTGCTAACTCATCTACTTTTCCAAGCATTCTATTTACTTCAGATTGTCTTAACGGAACAGGATCTCCTCCTTTTACTTCCCCTAAGAAACCAATTACATTGGTAACTGATTTTATTACGTGTGTTACTTCTCCAGCTAAATTAGCTTTAATCATAATGTACCCTGGAAAATACACTCTTTCTTTATTTACTTTTTTTCCGTTACGGATTTGAATTACTTTTTCCGTTGGAACTAAGACTTCCTCTACATAATCCTCTAAACCAAATCTAGTGATCTCACTTTCTATATACGCCTTTACTTTATTTTCCTGTCCGCTAACAGCTCTCACAACATACCATTTCTTCACATTCGAATCCGCCATAATTAACTATATTTTTGAGAGTGATTAAACTGTTCCTAATACTAGATTATATATAAAACCTAATATTTTAGCAAAGAAGGTATCAACTCCCCAAATAGCTAATGAGAAAATTATAGAAAAAACAGCTACTATTATTGTAAGACGTTGTGCTTCTGCCCAAGGCGTCCAAGTGACATTTGTTCTTAATTCTTCGAAAGATTCTTTTACGTAATTTACTATACCAGTCATATTGCGATTTTATTAGCACGGGTTGAGAGGCTCGAACTCCCGACACCTGGTTTTGGAGACCAGTGCTCTACCAACTGAGCTAAACCCGTATTCCATAAAAAGGCGTCCCGAAAAGGGACACCTTTTTGTTTATATTAATCTATTTAGATTATTCAATAATTTCAGTTACCTGACCTGCTCCAACAGTTCTACCACCTTCACGAATTGCAAAACGTAATCCAACGTTCATTGCAATTGCATTAAGAAGCTCAACATGAATTGTTAAGTTATCTCCTGGCATCACCATCTCAACACCTTCTGGCAAGTTGATAGTTCCTGTTACGTCAGTTGTACGCACATAGAACTGAGGACGATAATTGTTATGGAATGGAGTGTGACGTCCACCTTCTTCTTTTTTCAAAACATATACTTCAGCTTTGAATTTGATGTGTGGAGTTACAGAACCTGGCTTACAGATTACCGTACCTCTTTTTATATCAGTCTTTTCAATACCTCTTAATAAGATACCTACATTATCTCCAGCTTCACCTCTATCAAGGATCTTACGGAACATTTCAACTCCAGTTACTGTAGAAGTTAATTTCTCAGCTCCCATACCGATAATATCTACCGCATCACCCGTGTTAGCCACACCTGTCTCAATACGACCAGTTGCAACAGTACCACGACCTGTAATTGAGAATACATCCTCAACAGGCATTAAGAAGTCTTTTTCAACATCTCTTTTTGGTAATTCAATCCAATTATCAACAGCTTCCATTAATTCTAAAACCGTATCAACCCATTGCTTTTCACCATTTAAAGCTCCTAAAGCAGATCCTTGGATAACAGGTCCGTTATCACCATCATACTGGTAGAAAGAAAGTAAATCTCTTACTTCCATATCAACAAGCTCCAATAATTCTTCATCATCTACCATATCACATTTGTTCAAGAATACTACCATTCTTGGAACTCCAACCTGACGTCCTAATAAGATATGCTCACGAGTTTGTGGCATTGGCCCATCTGTAGCAGCAACTACCAAGATAGCACCATCCATTTGAGCCGCTCCAGTTACCATGTTCTTTACATAATCGGCGTGACCTGGACAGTCAACGTGTGCATAGTGACGATTTGCAGTTTGGTACTCTACGTGAGAAGTATTAATAGTAATACCTCTTTCTTTTTCTTCAGGAGCATTATCGATAGTATCGAAATCTCTTGCTTCAGAAAGACCAGCATCAGCTAATACTTTAGTAATAGCAGCTGTTAAAGTAGTTTTACCGTGATCTACGTGTCCAATAGTACCAATATTTAAGTGCGGTTTGGAACGATCAAAAGTTTCCTTTGCCATGATTTAATAATTTTTTAATCTTAGTTATATATTAGTGTTCAATTTATACATTCTATGAGCCAATGACGGGATTTGAACCCGTGGCCTCTTCCTTACCAAGGAAACGCTCTACCCCTGAGCTACACCGGCAAGAAATATATAGAGCGAAAGACCGGGTTCGAACCGGCGACATTCAGCTTGGAAGGCTGACGCTCTACCAACTGAGCTACTTTCGCTTTTAATTAGTGGGGAGAGCAGGATTCGAACCTGCGAAGACGTAGTCAGCAGATTTACAGTCTGCCCTCGTTGGCCGCTTGAGTATCTCCCCAATAAATTATCAATATTTCAAATTTTTCCAGCAAATTCACAAGAATCTTGCTTTTTACTTTTTCAACTTTTTGAGCCGATGGAGGGACTCGAACCCACGACCTGCTGATTACAAATCAGCTGCTCTAGCCAGCTGAGCTACATCGGCTTTTATTCATAAAAAAAGCCCGCTATTTCTAACGGACTGCAAATGTATAGATTTTTTGTTTTAAACAAAACTATTTTTAATTTTTTTTTATCATCAATGTGTTCGCACTTTTTCTTTTCTTTTTAACAGTGCTCTTTGCAGTGTACTTGTTGCTTCGTCTACAGCTTCTTCAAACGTTCTACATTGTTTTTTTACCATTACATCATCTCCAGGGATATTCACTCTCACGTCTGCGATTTTATTTTCCTTTTCGCTTGTATTTTCTACCTTTAAATAGACATCAGCATCTATGATTTTGTCATGGTATGTTTCTAGCTTATCCATTTTTCTTTGAATAAAATCTACTAACTTACGATCTACCGTAAAATTTACGGACTGCATGTTTACTTTCATACGCGGCATTTTTATAGGTTATATTTTAGGTTTTAGCTGTTTGTTTTGAGGATTACTTTTTGTTTCTAGGATGTGCTTTGGCATATACATTTTTAAGTTCAGCTAAACTGTTGTGTGTATATACTTGTGTTGAAGCAAGGCTAGCGTGACCAAGTAACTCTTTTACAGCATTTAAGTCTGCACCTTGATTTAGTAAGTGAGTCGCAAAGGTGTGTCTCAGAATATGCGGACTCTTTTTTACTTTGGTAGATGCTATACTAAAATAATCATTTATTAAACGATATACAAGATTCGGATAGATTTTATTTCCTTTTGCTGTTAGGAATAGCTCTTCTTTTTGATGAACATCCGCTTGTTTCCTATGTAAATCATATTGTTTTAGTTGTGTTTCTAATTTTTGAAGAAGTGGCACAATCCGCTCTTTGTTTCTTTTACCAAGGATACGAATTGTTTTAGCGGCAAAATCTATATCGGATTGTTTTAGGTTGACCAACTCAGCTCTTCGCATTCCTGTTGCATAAAACATTTCAATTATGGTTTTGTTACGCACACCTTCAAAGTCATTTGTAAAACTCATAGTTCCCAGCACCATTTCCATTTCTTTTTCTGAGAATGGCACTTGTACTTTTTTAGCCGTTTTTAAAGCTTTGTGTTTTGCCAACGGATTGACTTCTATTTGTTTTGTTTTGAGCAGGAATTTGTAATAGGTTTTGAGCGATGATATTTTCCTGTTGATTGTTGCGTTTTGCAAACCACTTTCTACTAAAGAAACAATCCAGCTTCGGATTTGCACATAATGAACTTGATTGATAGCATCGTCTTCATACTCTTGTTTGCAGAAATTTGAAAAGGAATGTAAATCCTTTTTGTATGCCGTCACAGTATTTGCCGAATAGTTTTTTTCTAATTGTAGATATTCTATGAAAGCGGTGAAGGGCATGTTTTGGGTTTTGGGTTTTGAGTTTTGAGTTTTGAGTTTTGGGTTTTGGGTTTTGGGTTTTGGGTTTTGGGTTTTGGGTTTTGGGTTTTGGGTTTTGCATCTCGACTGCGCTCGATGTGACAGGTTGTTGGTTAATTTGTTTACTTCCTTCTTTGTTTCAAAGTTACAGGCTGTTAAATTTATGGACTCTTCAACTTCTTTGTTTTTTGTTGATTTGTTTTTTCGTCAATTTGTCAATTTGTTGATTTGTTGATTGGTCTTCAAACATACTCATATATTATCAAAGACCTAAATACCCATACAAGTTAGTAAACTATATAGTAACCTCTAAATTTTGCGCATAAAAAAAGGCTTCCGTTATGGAAACCTTTTTAATTTTGTTGTGAGTCTCTTAAATTTCTTCTTGATCTCTAAGATTCTGTATGTATTGCGCTTTTTGTATTTGCGCTCTACGAGCTACCGACGGCTTTGTGAAATGCTTTCTTGCTCTAAGTTGACGCATTCCTCCTGTACGATCAAATTTTCTTTTGAAACGTTTCAGCGCTCTGTCTATATTTTCTCCTTCTTTTACTGGTATAATTAACATAGTACTTAACCTCCTCTCTTTTAGATTTTGTGGATGCAAATATACAGACTATTTTTTAATTTCAAATAGATTGTTGTTTTATTTTTGCATTAGCGATTACTCATTAATTCTAATTTTCTTAAATCGGAAATCGTGAATATTATATTTGAGGCGGCATCCTTTTTTGCTGAAGTAGTCTGATTGTTAAGAAACAACTAGCTTCAACAAGTTTACATTTTACCTTGTAAAAACATATTTTACAAAAAAGATATAGCCGAAAGCGCGGCCGCTTTTTCTGCGGAATGCCCTTGTTGTTTGTTTTCAGTTGTCGGTTTTCAGTTGTCGGTTGTTAGTTGTCGGTTGTTAGTTGTCGGTTTTTTTCTAACTTCCTTTTTTGAAACTTGAGAACCTGTAAATTATGTTTTGGGTTAAGTTGTATGTAGTACTTCTTAAATTAAAGTGTAAACTGTTGAACTTATAAACTTTTCACCTTTTTTGTCCTTTTGTTAATTTGTCGATTTGTTTATTCGTTCATTTGTTTTTTTGTTGATTTACTTGGCTGGTTGGTTTGTAGCTTCTTGAAAAGTTTCCAAATACCCAGCAACCCAATACCTAATACCTTTGTAATTATTTAACTGACCAAACTGTGTAACTTTTTGGCGGTGCTTGAATTTTAACCCATCTTCCACCTTGTGTTACCGGTTCCCAACCCGAATGTCCTGTGTAGTCTTTGATACGTGTGTTGGACCAATTGGTTTCTACCCAACGTTCTTTCCAGTTGTTAGAGTTGTTGATGTATACTACTAAGCCTGCGCTGTTGTATCCGTTTCTTCTGGCAACGTATTCGTCGTTGTCTGTATACAATATAGAAGTGTTTCCGCTAGCGAGATTGTTGTGAATCCAGATCAGATTGTTTAAACGTTCTTTGTTGAGCCATTCTTCATAATCGCGATAGAATAGTGTTGGATATCCTTCATGCGTTAGTATGTACGCATACGCGAGAATTTTGTTGTTGATGATTTCGTCCGTATCGTGGTTTGCTACAAATGTTACTGCTTTTGATGCGTTGCGCTTCCATAACATATCATCGTTGAGTCTGTTTAGGTTGTTTCCTTGAAATGCATCTCGCATTCGGTAGTAGCAAGCAAAGTCGAACGCACTTGATTCTGCTTGTCCTGCCCACCAATCGAGTGTTGCTGCATTTCCGTCCCAGTATTCTCCAACTGCGAATCCGCCTGCTGCATTTTTGAATTCTTTGGCAACCCACGGTGCAAATCCTTTTACGTAATCGAAACGCCAACCGTCAAAACCAACTACATTTTTATAGTATTTTGCTACAGAGTTTGGATTTCTCCACAGCCAATCTTGCACATACGCTTTTGTGTGTGATAAATCGGCAAATCCACCAAATACACCTTCATCACTTGCTTGCGCATCATTTGGATGAAAATCATAGTACGTTCTATTGAATTTCCCTGACATTGGCTGATAGTCTGTGTAGGTATTAGTTCCTTTGAACGGATTATACTCACTGTTTCCGCCACTGTTATGATTTAAAACAATGTCTGAAATGACACTTAATCGGTTGTTGTGCGCCGTGTTGATTAAGCTTTGCAATTCGGTAGTAGAACCAAAACGAGTTTCGACACTTCCCATTTGGTTGTATTCTCCAAAATCGTAGTAATCGAAAGGATCGTATCCCATAGAAAACGCTCCGTTTTGTGCTTTTGAAGCTGGCGGAAGCCATATTGCATCGATTCCTGCATTGCTCCAATCGGCAACTTTTCCTTTGACTACGTTCCACCAAGTTCCACCTGCTGGCACGTCCCAATAAAAGGCTTGCATCATAACACCTGATCCAATTGGTTTTAGATTGGATCTGTTTTTGGCTGTAACAATTCCTTTTGTAGGTTCTTTACTTTGTTCGTTTTCTGAGGTAACTTCATCTTTTGAACAGCTTATGATGAATAGACTGATCAACAAGAAATAGAGTATTTGATTTTTTCTCATGTTTGTTTGGTTTGGTTATAAATATTAGTATTCTTTTTCAAGTTAAATATTTATTTCAGCCTGTTATAATTGTCAGTTTTGCGAAAACGTTTTCGTGTTGATAAGTTTATCATTTATACGGTTTTACCGTAAGTGTCTTGTAAGTTTTAAATCCATAAAAAAAGACCACTCGTTCAAGTGATCTTTTGTGATTTTATTTATATTTTGCTTTTCGCAGTACTTCTCGATATTAAATTTTATTCTAAATTTTCACTCAAAGTAACGCATTTTTTTTTACGTTGCAGGTTTATAATCCTTTCCATCAATTATCATTTTGGCGATAAAAATTGACATTTTCACCAAAATAATAGATTAAAATTACGTTGCAGGTTTATAATCCTTTCCATCAATTATCATTTTGGCGATAATTTCTCTTAGAATTTCTGAAGTTCCACCTCCAATTGGTCCTAAGCGACTGTCGCGAAGCAAACGTGCTAATGGATATTCTTCTATGTAACCGTATCCGCCCAACATCTGTAAACATTGATAAATAACATTGTCTGCCACTTTCGTCGATTGTAGTTTAGACATCGTAGCTTCTTTTACTACGTATTCTTTTTGGTTGAGTCTGTATGCAACCGTATAGTTGAAAGTTTTACAGATTTCTACTTCCGTAGCTAAGTCTGCCATTGTGTGACGTAAAGCTTGGAATTTATCAATCGTTCTACCAAATGCTTCACGTTCCGACATGTATTGCAATGTGTATTCGATAGCGAATTCAGATCTTGCATGTGCATTGATTCCCATGATGAGTCTTTCTAGCGCGAAGTGTTGCATGATGTATGGGAATCCCATGTTTTCTTCGCCCATTAAGTTTTCTAATGGAATTTCAACATTGTCAAATGCAATTTCTCCCGTATCAGAAGCTCTCCAACCTAATTTGTCTAGTTTGGTTGCCGAAATTCCAGGCATATCTCTGTCTAAAACGAATATACTGATTCCTTTGTTTCCAAGTTCAGGACTTGTTTTTGCGGCAATTACTAGGTAATCGCTGTATACACCATTTGTAATGAACGTTTTTGAACCGTTGATAACGTATTTGTCTCCTTTTTTGACTGCCGTAGTTCTCATTCCTGCTACGTCCGATCCGCCGAAAGGCTCCGTAATACATAAACAACCAATTTTTTCACCTGTGATACTTGGTGTTAAATAGCGTTCTTTAATTTCGTGACTTCCTTCTTTATTTAAGTGAGTCATTGCCAAATATGCGTGCGCCCAAATTGCTGCGGCAAATCCGCCTGAATTGACTTTTTGCAATTCTTCTAAAAGGATTACGGTGTAGAAAAGATCTAAGTCCATTCCGCCATACTTTTCTGGATAAGCAATTCCAAAGAATCCCATTTCGCCAAATTTTTCCCAAATAAAGCGTTCTATGGTTCCTGTTTTTTCCCACTTTTCAATGTGTGGAACAACTTCTTTTTTTAAAAAATCTCGTAAACTTTCTCTAAAAAGATGGTGTTCTTCATTAAAGTATATGCTTTCCATATTTAGCAATTTTTTAGTTTTTTTATTGAATATGCAAATATACTTCAATTATCTGTAATTTATCTGTTGGAAAGTTTTGAATTTTTGTCAATTCTTCAAAATTCTTGAATCCTTCACGAAGTGTTCGTTGATTTATAATTTCATCTGCCAATTCATAATTTATGTGCGGTACTTTTAGCAATTGGGCTACAGTACAAGTGTTGAGATTTATTTTGATGATGGGCACTTTTTGCAAATAAAAACGTTTCCATACTTTTTCAATCACTTCTGGCTTTAAACCGTATACATCTTCTAGTTGTGATTCTGTCACAAATCCGCCTAATTTTGTTCTGTATTGTACAATTCGTGCGGAGAGTTTTTCGCCAATTCCATATATTTTTCTGAGTTCGTCTATGGTTGCTTTATTGATATCAATTTTAGAAATCGTGATTTCTCCAACATAAAAACGCTTCCAAACTTTTTGAATGACTTCTGGCTTTAAGCCATATACTTTTTCTAATTGCGCTTTTGTTGTAAATCCGCCTATACTCGTTCTGTAATTTACAATTCGTGCAGATAGTTTTTCGCCAATTCCGTATACTTTTCTAAGTTCCTCTATCGTAGCTTTATTGATGTCGATCTTTTTGAGAATAACTGCTGCTTTTTCACGATACTTTTTCTTTCCGTAGGTACGTTGTGGTTTTTTACGGGTTACCCATTCGGGGAATTTGAAATAGGGCTTGAGTTCGCTTAGCAAGGAATCAGAGACCTTTGTAACCGCTTGAAACTCCTTTGCGGAATTCACATATTTGTTTGTCGCTCTAAATTCGTGTAACCTGTCTATTTCTTTGGTAGACATTCCTAATGTAAAACCTTTGTAATCAGTTACAAAGTTAGGATTGAACGGATAGCGTTTTGGTTTCGCGTTGAGTGCTATTAGTTTTAACGAATCAATATGCTGTTGATACGCGACAACTTTTGCGTTTGAAAATTGTATTGTTGTTTTTGTGGGATTTGTGTAAAAGTAGATTCCTTGCACGGTAAAGATTAGGAATATAATACACAAAATCCCACTTCGTTCTGCTTTGAGAAACGTGAAGTGAGATTTGATGTTTTTCATGTGTTCGATGTTTTAAGTGATCGTCACATGAGTATTATATTGGGTTTATTATTCTAATAAGTTGTAGCTTATTTTTTGATTGCTTTCATATATTTTGTAAGCTCTTGTTTTACTTTTGGTGCTAGTAATATCAGTCCGATCATGTTTGGAACCATCATGGCAAATACCATAGCATCCGAGAAGTCTATTACAGATTGTAAACTTGCTGCAGCACCAACAATTACGAATAAACAGAAAATAACTTTATATATATATTCTGCTCTTTTACTTCTCCCAAATAGAAATGACCAACCTTGGAAACCATAGTACGACCAAGAAATCATAGAACTAAATGCAAATAATACAACTGCTACTGTTAATACATACGGGAACCAACTAATCGCACTTTCAAAAGCGCCAGAAGTAAGTAAAATTGCATCCGCATTGTTTAACGATGCGTTTGCTGCAGTAACATTTCCTGTGATAATTAATACTAATGCTGTCATTGTACACACTACTACTGTATCAATAAACGGTTCTAATAAAGCAACTAAACCTTCACTGGCAGCATATTTTGTTTTTACTGCTGCGTGTGCTATCGAAGCCGAACCAATTCCTGCTTCGTTAGAGAAAGCTGCACGTCTAAATCCTTGTACTAATACTCCAACAAATCCACCTGCCATTCCTTCTGGGCTAAATGCTCCATTGAATATTTGAGTAAATGCATTACCAATTTGATCATAATTAGCCAAAATTACAAATAATGAAGCTGCTACATAAATTGCTACCATAAATGGCACAATTTTATCCGTTACTTTAGCAATTTTTTTGATTCCTCCAATAATTACAATACCTACTAAGACTGCCATTACTAAACCAAATGCCCAACCATAACCATGAAGGAAAGATTGTTCTCCACCAGTGATATTCTCAACTAATTGAAATGCTTGATTTACTTGGAACATGTTTCCACCTCCAAATGAACCTCCAATTACGAAAATAGCAAATAACACTGCCAATACTTTTCCTAATCCTGCAAGACCTTTTGATTTTAATCCTTTGGTTAAGTAATACATTGGACCTCCATATACAGTTCCATCTGCCTCAACATCTCTATATTTTACACCAAGCGTACATTCTACAAATTTTGATGCCATACCAAGTAAACCTGCTACAATCATCCAAAATGTTGCTCCAGCTCCACCAATAGATACCGCAATGGCAACTCCGGCAATGTTTCCTAAACCAACTGTTGCTGATAAAGCTGCTGTTAATGCTTGGAAATGTGAAACTTCTCCTTCATGCCCTTCAATTGCTATTGTTTCAATATTATCACCTCCAGGTGTAGAATCACCCGCTGCTACCATAGATTCATGATGATCTATATCGTCATATTTTCCACGAACAATATTTATAGATGTCCAAAAACCTCTAAAGTTGATAAACTTAAAATATACCGTAAAGTAAAGTGCTCCTATGATTAACGGAAATAATACCCAGAATACTTTGATATCATCCGTAAACGGAATTTGATAAAATATAATTTGTACAAACCAACCAGTTGTATCACCAAAAAACTCATCGATTTTTTGATCGATCCCTTTTTCGGTGGCTTCCTGCGCAAATGTTAATAGTGGCAATAGAATTGCAAATAATGAAAGAAGATATTTCTTCATGGTATTGTTTCAGTTAGTTAATATTTATTTTTGGTTATTTTAAAGGTAGCAAGATGCTAAAAAAAAATTGCTTAATCAAGTTTTCTCCTGTTAAATAGGCTTATGAACCGATTTTAGAGATTGTATTTTTTCTTTAGCAATTCAATTTGTTCTGGGCGACCTAAGACAATTATTTTGGATTCTTTGACTAGTTTTAAATCAGCTCCAGGATTAATGATATACTCGCCATCGGGCGTTTTATACCCAATAACACTGCAACCTGTTTCTTTTCGTAGGTCTAATTCTTTAAGCGATATCTCTTTGCTTGAAGGTGTTATATCTTCTGTGCGTATTTCTTCTACATTGGTTGTATTTTTCCCACTAATGGAAAGATTGTCAATGAATTCAACCAAATCGGGCACCACAACTAAAGAAGCCATGTGCTCGCCACCAATTTTATCGGGCATGATTACATTATCAGCACCAGCTAGTTTTAATTTTTTATAAGAAGATTCATGCGAAGCTCTACTGATAATGAGCAATTTCCCGTTTATTTGTCTTGCCGAAAGTACTACAAACAGATTGTCTGCATCACTCGGAAGTGCGGTAATTAAACATTTTGCATTGTGAATTCCTGCTTTTTCTAACACTTCATCTTCACTTGCATTTCCTTCTACAAAAGAGATTTCAGAGTTTTCATATCGTTCAATTACAGCTCTGTTCTTTTCAATAATTACAAATTGTTGATTGTGTGTATGTAATTTTTCAGCAGCTTCTTTTCCATTGCGTCCAAATCCGCAAATAATGATATGATTTTCCATGCCTCTGATTTTTTTTAACGTTCTGCGTTCTATTATATTTCGTAAAGCGCTTCTGCTTAATATGAATTCTGTAATCACAGATATTGCATACGCAAATACAAAAACACTGATGATGATTAAGAATACGGTGAATAATTTTCCTTGATTGTCGAGTGGAACTACTTCTTCAAAACCAACAGTACTAATGGTTATGACAGTCATGTATATTGCATCAATAAAACTACAACCTGTAACAAGCATAAATCCTGACACGCCAATTATTAAGACGAAGAGTAGTAATACTAAAGCAATGTAAAATTTTGACCGGAAGAATCTAAACATATTTATAAGTCAAATACTGAAGTTCGTTTGGTGTAAATTAAGTCTTTTAATCTTAATATAAAAGCTAAGGTAAGATATAATGCAAAACTAACACCTAAAGTAGCAAATGTGACGTAAATAAAGAATAAACGCACATTTTTGGCACGCATTCCTAAACGTTCTGCCAATCGAGACAACGCTCCAAAGCCATGTTTTTCAAAAAAATAACGCAGTTTGTATATAAACTTCATCTTTCTTTTTTTACGTTTTTTAAAGTGCCTGCAAGATAACTCTTTTACACATAAAAAAAGCCACTAACGCGTAGTGACTTTTTAAATTTTGTAATTTATTAACTTTTAATAAAGTGCTTCTAATGCAGTAATGTCATTATTATTAAAATCTATTGCAGGTCCACAAGATTGCATAATTGAAGATGCATCTGATCCTGTTGGAGTTCCTGCAATGTAAATTGCGCCAACTCCTGCACTTCCTTCGTTTACATTTTGTCCACAACTTTGACGTGTTTGATAGTCTGTATGGCGGAAACCAATACAATGTCCTATTTCATGCGCCATTGTTCCTGCCAACTCACTTACATTTGGTGCTATTGACAATTCAAACCAACGACTGTTAATTCCAAATCCTCTTGCCGGATCACCTTTACGAGTTGGGAAACCTGCGGCTCGTCCTAAAGTAATGAATCCGCCTGATTCTAATTCAAAGAATTCCGTTACTTCAATATTTGCCTTATTTCTTCCTCTTTGTCCAAAGGCAACTCTTGTGAAAGAAATGCGAAGGTTGAGGTCATTATACATTTGAATAGTTTCATCGAGTGCATCAGAACCTAAAGTTCCTAAATCTGGATCAACACTAATTGTAATTGATCTTGGCAGTTTTGTGACTAAGTTTGTTGTGCGATAGTGTTTTGCCAGTGGATCTACCGGCTGCAATTCGTCAATTTGTGCGTAGGTAAAAAACATATCTTCTACTGCAACTCCGTCTTCTCCCATGAAGTTTGTTGTAAATGCTCTTGAGGTATCAAAATACGCTGCATCCAATTTTGCCAAAATTTCAGGACTTACCTTTCCTTCTTCTTCTTGCAAAGGTTCTTCCGACTGATCGGTTTGACACGCTGTGAATACTGTAAATACCAAGATACATACCACAAGCATTGATAAAAGTTTTTTGGTTTTCATTACTAATAATTTTTGGGTTAATATGTTTATAAAACTACAAATTATATTTAAGTTTTTTACTACAAAAAGAGTAGTTTTTATTTATTAATACTTTTGAATCACCAAAAAATCACTGAAAATCAACATTTTAAACACACTTACTTACCGCATCATTCTATTTCCAATTGCACATTCTAAACACTTTTTTTTGTCGCAGTAGCTTTTTTTCAATTCTAATAATGCCTGTGTTTGCAATGCATTTTCAATCGTGATTGTTTGAGTTTTAAATTTTTGAATGATGGTGTTTTTTTCGGGCGAAATGGTTCGTAAAAGCGCAAGCAAACTTTCTATATTGGGCATGCTTTGGTATTTTTCATAACAATATTTAAGCGGCAGAATGCTATTGATCAATAATACATCAATGAACTTTTTTGATACTTTTTTTGTCCGCTTGGGCGAATGTTTCTCAAAGGTGTAATGGGTTTCCCAAAATACACTCGTTTCTACTTGTAATATTTCGTATAATTCTTCTAATGAAGTTGTAGCGACTATTTTAGAAAACAAATTTTTCTGTTGATGATACAAGTTTGCCAATTGTGATGCGCGAATGGTTGGAAAGTTTGCAGGACGCGTTCCAAAGAATTGCAACGGAAAGAGAGCCTTTTTTTCATATTGAAACTTGTGACATATATAATTGTATTCTTGCTGCAATTGTTCGTAATACTGTTCCTGAGTTCCATCTTGCGAAAGCACTCCAAAAATGCCAAATAAGAATGCTTCTAACGAAAATTGTGAAGCGCTTAGTTTTCGTATTGTGCTAAAATTTACCGAACAAGCCGCTTGAAAGAATAGTTCACTGTTGAGTTTGAGTCCAAAACCTTTGGCGAGCAATCGGAATAAAACGGCTTCCCAATCGTATTCGGTTTTTTTGACTAATTCCGCTATAGCGACCGCTTTGGTTTCTAATCGTTCTAAGTAGACACGTTCGAGCCAATTTTCGAGTTCAAATGTAGTTAGTACAGGAAAAGTAGTTTCGCACGGAATCCAATTTTTAGGTGAGTTCAGCAAGTTTTTATAGCGTAATACTACAGTTTCATCACTGTATTGTTTGAGCAATAATGTAGGAATGACCGAATTATTTTTTCGGTGAATTTCAATATCGTGTTCCCAAACCACATGCAAAATAACGTTATTATAGTTGGCGTCGTTTTCATGGTTGTGTACAAACCAATCAGACGATTTTACATGCATTTCCACATTGCCAGCCCAAATTTGAGTTCCTATTTTTAATTGTGCATTAAAAAAATCTGGTCCGGCATGTTGATTGCGCGTTCCTAAATTGATGATTTTTACGGCTTCTCCTTTTGTCGTTTGTAATTTGTGCAACTGTAGTTTTCCAAATTGCCACAAATAGTACAAAAAGTCTTCTCTTACGGTCATATTGATAATTATTAAATTCTTAATAATTTCAATGAGAAGTTTGGGATATATTATTCACTTACAAGATTAATACTACAAAAATATACTTTTTTACAGATTATTTTATAAATTGTAACAAACAAATACTACCAAAACCATCTCATGTTGAATTTTTTTACTGAATGAACTCCCTTTTTAAATCTATTTTTATTTCTGCTTTTCCTGTTATTGCGCTTGTTGCAATGATAGATAGTGCTTGGTTTATGTACCAATCAGGAGTTTCATTACAACATGCGGCACACTTCCTCACGGCAGTCAGTATTGTGTTCTTTTTTAGCAAAATTTTTATCAAACCGATTCCACGTACGGATGTTATTTTAATCGTATATACGTTTTGTGTGTTTTTGGGTTTTTTATTGAGTTTCCTCGCTGTAAATATTCAAGAAGAAGTCAATTATAGAACTACGAGTATCGTTTTTAATTTGATTTTGACAGTTGGCTGGATTGTGTATTTGCTTTGGTATTCTTTTTTTCAGAAACGAAATGCAGCAAATAATCCTATTTTGAAAGTTGGAAACACGCTTCCTTTGTTACGGTTTGAAAATGCTGCGAAAGAAGAAATTACTTCAGAAAAATTCACAGGAACGCCTAGTATTTTCATCTTTTATCGTGGCAATTGGTGTCCGTTTTGCATGGCGCAAATCAAGGAAATGGTGGCAAAGCATGAAGCGTTGACAGATAGAAATATCAATACGGTTTTTATAAGTTCGCAACCGCATGGTTTTAGTAAAAAATTGACAAAAAAGTATCCGCTAGATTTTCAGTTTTTAGTAGATGTGAATGGCGAAGTTTCGAAGCAACTTCATATTTTTGAAACGTATGGTTTGCCGTTTGGATTCCAAATTTTTGGTTTTAAATCGCACACAAGCCTGCCAACAGTTATCGTTACAGATTCTAACGAACAGATTGTATATACGAATCAAACAGACAATTATCGCGTGCGTCCAGAGCCAAGTGCTTTGTTGAAAATTGTAGATGCAAATGTATAACTACTCTACTTTATAACCTTTTGCCTTCCAAGCGTTAATTCCGCCCGTAACATTGTGAATTTTTGTATATCCTGAAGCTTTCAGTTTTGCAGCAGCTTTTCCGCTTCTTCCGCCGCTTCTACAATACACATATACATCTTTGTCTTTTGGAAGTAAGGTCGTTGCTTTTTCAAGAAAATCATCATCGAAAAAATTCGCTTCTAGCGCAGAACTTTTTATTTTTCCTTGCGCAATTTCTTTCGGAGTACGCACATCTAAGACTATTACTTCTTTATTTTCTAATAATTCATAAAGCTCCGTTACAGTAACATCGTTTTCTTGTAGCCCATTCGTACAACTTAAAAAAAGCGATATCAGTATTGCAAAAATTAGTTTGGTAAGTTTCATACTGCATGATTTAGTGATTCCTAAAAATAAGAAAATTGAGAACGAAGTACGAATACACGTTCTCAATTTTATATTTTTTAAGATGAATTAAGTTTCTTAAAACGAATTCTTACTTCGTTTTTTCACCTTGCCATTCCATAAATCCGCCCATTAAATTGTGCGTTGTGTCATAACCTACACTGTTCATTACAGCACATGCTTGCGCGCTTCTTCCGCCTGAGCGACAATATACATAGTAACTTTTTGAAGGATCAAGTTTTTTAATTTCATCAATAAATCCTTGTCCTAAAAAAATATCAATATGTTTTGCATTCGGAATGTATCCTTCGTCCACTTCGTCTTGTGTACGAACGTCTAAAATGACTGCATTTGCATCGTTTGCAAGTTGCTCTTGCCATTCTTGTTGTGTTAAATCTGCCATAGCGTAGTAAATAGTATGTTTGTTGTTCAAAGTTAAACTTTTCAGTAGATATTATTCAAAAAAAAGCCGAAGTATTTACACTTCGGCTTAGTACAGGCAAGTTTCATGCCTTTATGTATTTGAGTATCTAAACTTCCTAGATGTGACATTTAGACATAATTCAAGAAAATTATCAAAAGTAATTTTACAATCTAACAAATCTAAAAATGGAAGCAAGTCTAACTTTGCCTACATTATACTTTAATAGAACAACCAATTGCTTTCGTCGTTTTTACCTCAACTTCTTTTCCAGCTAATAACGCATCAACAGCATCTTCAATATATCGTTTTGTTACTGCAGAAGCATCTTTATAATTATCGTCAATTGCTCCTATATACTTCACTTCATGCCCTTTTGGAGTTTTTGCTACAATGTACATGTGTGGCGTTCGTGTTGCACCAAATACTGGATATATTTTTTGTCCTACATCAAGCATATACGGAAATGTAAATCATTTTTCTTTTGCACGTATTTGCATATCCTCAAAACTATCTTCTGGTCGCGCTATTGGGCTATTTGGGTTAATTGCAATTACAGGATAACCTTGAGGTGCATATTTTTTATCCAACGCAATCAATCTATCTTCATAAGCTACAGAATACGGACATGTATTACAAGTGAACGTTAGTATAAATCCTTTTGCCTCGCTAAAATCTCCCATAGAAACCATTTTTCCATCTACATTTTTTAAAGAGAAATCTTCTACAATATCACCAACTTGGTAACCGTTTACAACTGCTTTCTTTGGTTTTTCTACATTT
>NZ_JBGCDL010000066.1:0-4429 GCF_045105435.1 Kordia sp.
CAATGTGTTTTCAATTGTTTCACGCGCTTCCAATTCAGATAATTGATATTGTTCTTTCAATCGCTTATAATTGTACAACCTGCCCAAACCATCAAATAACGTGTAGTTGAGGTTTACAGAAGCGTTGTAACGCGAACTTTCGGCACCATTTAAAACGGTTGTATTTCCATTAGAAAATTCGGCTTCTGTATTGTCTAAATTATACGTTGCGCCTGCATTTCCTGTGAGAGTTGGCAAATAACCAGTATTTAAAATACTCGTATTATTTTCGGCTACTTTTACCGTATTATTGGCAATTTTAATTCCGTAATTATGCTCCAATGTCAATTGAATGGCGTCATCTGGCGTAAGCATTTGTTGCGCATTCATATACATTCCGAAGAAAACTAAAATAGCGGTTATATAAATTTTATTCTGCATTTGCTTCGTTTTGTGTGTTAAGAACTTGTACCGTTTCTACTGCTAATTCTTTTGCTCGTTTTTCCTCTAAAAGATGTGTTTCGTGTTGTTTTTCTCGTACCACACGTTCTACTTCTTCTCGGGTAATACTTCTGTTATAATACAACCACTTTCCTGTTTTCTTTACGTAATTACTAAACGATAAAAAAATTGGCAATACAATCAATGTTAATACTGTGGCAAAACCAATTCCGTATGCAATAGAAATTGCCATCGGAATTAAAAATTGTGCTTGTCTGCTTTCTTCCAAAATTAATGGCGCTAATCCAGCTACAGTTGTAATTGAGGTTAAGAAAATTGCTCTAAAACGAGAACGTCCAGCTTCATATAGAGCATCATCAAATAGCATTCCTTCTCGTAAATTATTATTGAACTTTCCTATCAAGACAAGTCCATCATTTACCATAATTCCAATCAGGGCAATAATTCCTAACATGGAAAGAATATTTACTGGGAATTCGTGAAGCCAGTGTCCCCAAGCTACAGCAGGCAAACTAAGCGGAATTAGTAACAATAATAATAAAGGCTGACTGTAACTTCTAAAGGTAAATGCGATGACTATATAAATTAAAATCAGCACTGTAAGTCCTACAGGTCCTAACGAAGCCATTAATTTGTTACGCTCTCTATTTTGCCCTTCATACGATGGTGTTACAGTTGGATATCGTGACAAAATCTCAGGCATGATTTCATCTTTAAGTTCTGACATTATATCCGTTGCACTTGTCTTTTTCTTGTTTTTAATATCTGCGGAAACTTGAATTTCTCTACGACCTTCTAAGTGATTTATGGCAACTTCTCCACGTGCAATGCTGTAACTTGCTATTTCTTTTAAAGGAACACGTTGTCCACTTGGCGTGATAATTCGCATATTGTCCAAATCATTAATAGAAGAACGATTGGGTCTGTCATAACGAACCCACACACGAATTTCATCTTGTCCACGTTGAAAACGTTGCGCTTGCGCTCCAAAAAATGCTGAGCGTACTTGTGTCATTACCGATCGTAAGTTTAAGCCTAATGCATACGCACTTTCGTTTAGTTTTAAACGGATTTCTTTAATTCCTGCCGGATCAGTATCCGTAACATCTTTTAATGCTACATTATTTTTGAGTACTTCTTTTAGTTCGGATTTTACAGCTTTTAGTTCGGCAATATTATTTCCGAGAAAGGAAACCGATACTGGAAGTCCTCCAAAATTTCCACCGCTACCAAAAACCAAACTTTCCACACCAATTATAGGCCCGACAGCTTCTTCAATACGATTGGAAACCAAATCGGATGCAATTTCGTTTGGTCGTTCTTCACCTGGTAATAAGTTGATTTGTAAAGTAGCCGTTGCTGCGCCTGGGCCAATTCTTTTAATTATGTTTTCAACCAAATACTTCTCTGAATCTTCACCAATATATTCGTCATTGATTGCTTTGGTAACTTCTTTTGCTTTGCTTTCTATAAAAGATATAATACTGTCGGTTACTTTCTCATTGGTTCCATTTGGCATATTGAGTGTAATGGAAACTCTGTCACTGGCAATATCTGGAAAAAATGCACCTCGTATAATTCCGCCTTTAAAACTTGCTTGCGTTAAAATTAGAAAGACAATAAAGAATGAAAAGGTTAAAAACTTATATTTTAAAGAAAATCGCAATGCTGGACTGTACACTTTATCGCGTAGCCAACTCATGATAAAATCACCAAATTTGTTAATATAACGTAGTTTTGAAAACAATTTTGGTAATAATCCTTTTGGTTCTTTATTTTGTTTACGCAATGCTTTGGAATGTGCTAAATGCGCCGGCAATATAATCAATGCTTCTACCAACGAAACAACAAGTGTTAGTATTACCACAATAGAAACTTCTCCAAAAAAGTCACCTATTCTACCATCTAAAAACAGAAAGATACTAAAGGCTAAAATGGTAGTAACAATTGCAGAAATAATAGCAGGTAATACTTCCATAACACCATCAATAGCAGCTTCTTCTGGCGATTTTCCTTTTTCGTATTGTTGGTAAATGTTTTCTGCGATGACAATTCCATCATCCACCAAAATACCAATTACGATAATCATCCCAAAAAGAGACAATACATTAATTGTAATATTAAAATAACTTGCAAACATAAACATTCCTAAGAAGGCAACAGGCAAGCCAAAAGCGACCCAAAATGCCAAACGCGTGTTTAGGAATAATGATAAAAATATGAGTACGAGAATCATTCCGATAATAGCGTTTTCGGTCAATAACGCTGTTCGTTGTACTAATGTTTCAGATCGATCTCCAATAACATCCAATTGTACATTTTCATATTTTTGATTGAACTCAGCAATATATTCCTTGGTTTTTTCTGCGGAAGAAATTAAATCTTCAGTATTGGTACTTGTAATACTTATATTGATGGAAAGATTGCCATCAAAATAATTAGCATTTGGCGTTTCAGAAAACTGATCGCGTACTTTGGCAACATCTTTTAAGCGAATTATGCGTCCAGATGCATCTGATTTTACAACCAAATTAGACAATTCGTCTGCATAATACGAACGTGCGTTGGCGCGAATTAAATATTCTTCGGCGCTTGTCTTTATAGTTCCTCCAGTAGTAATTAAACTTGCCTGATTGATAGCGTTTGATACTTCAGTAAACGATAAATTGAACGCGAGCAAACTAGCTTCGTTAATGGCAATTTCAATTTCTTCATCAGGATATCCAGTAATATTAATTTGCGAAATACCATCAATACCACGCAAATCATTTTCTACTTGGCGTCCAATTTGCTTTAAAGTTGCTAACGGAATTCCATCGCCACTCACTGCAAAAGAAATGGTTTCACGTACGGCTTCTCGTTTGGCAACCACCAAAGGTTCCATTCCTATGGGAAACGAAGGCACACGATCTACGGCGTTTTTTATTTCCAGCAGCATAAAATCAATGTCTTTTCCTTTTTCAATTTCAACATTAATTACGCCGCTATTTTCATTGGAAGTTGAGGTAACACGTTCTACACCATTTAAACCTTTGAGGTTATCTTCAATTTTGAGCACAATTCCTTCTTCAATTTCCTGCGGAGATGCTCCAGGATACGTAATATTGATATTTACGTTTTTAGAATCGACTAAGGGGAAAAAAGAAGAATTTAAAGTGTAAGCGCCATAAAACCCGAAGACTACAAATAAGGCAATGACAATATTTACGGCAACGCTGTGCTTTATAAAGTAAGCAATTATTTTTCTCATGACTTACTTGGTTTTTTTAGATGCTGGTTTGGTTGCGGTACTATCTGTTACCTTTTCAGAAGTTAGTGGTTTTACTAACATACCTGCGTACGCACCCGGAACTGATTTTGATAAAATAACCGTTCCGTCCGGAATATTTTTAAGTACTGCTTTTGTGTCTGAAAAATATACAGGAGTTACTTTTATTACATCCAATACACTGTCTCGTACTATAAAAACTTGATCATTGTCGAGCACTAAATTTCGGTCTACTTCAATTGCATTTGTTTCTTCTTTTGCATTTAGGTTGGCTTCTAAATACATACCTTCTTTTAGTTTTTCGTCCTTAACTTCTATATACGCTGTAATGGTTTGCGTAGTAGCATCAATACTTCCGTTGACACGGGAAACAACACCTGAAAATGTTTCTGTTCCATCAAGATTGTTTAATGCTACTTGTTCGCCAACTTTTAGCAGGCTTGCATATTTTTTGCTTAACGCGACTTCCATTTCGTATTCAGAATCATCGATAAATGCGCCTAATTTTTGTCCATTACGAATTAATGAACCTTCTGTAACTAAGGCTTCGGTTAAAATTCCTGAAAATGGTGCGCTAATCGTATACTTTGACAAACGTTGTTCTAAGTTTTTAACGTTGTAATAATTTGTTACAATAGTACGTCCTGTAATAAAGTACTTTTCCTTTTCGGTAGTCATTTCAGGTAATGTAGGTGTGGTTTTGTTTAGATCAAAACTACT
>NZ_JBGCDL010000067.1:0-3228 GCF_045105435.1 Kordia sp.
TTTATACCTTGGATTAAATCGTGATGAAAAAGTAATAAGTGAAGCTTTGATCGCTTTAGAAAATTATGGAACTGGTATGGGAACTTCCGCAGCTGCATCCGGAATGACCAATCAACATTTAGAATTTGAAACCGAATTTGCTGATTTAGTAGGAAAACCAAGTGCTTGTCTATTCCCTACAGGATATACCGCCAATGTTGGCGCTGTGGCTGGACTTTTAGGAAAAAATGATGTTGTTGTAATTGATCAACTTTGTCATGCTTCCATTGTAGATGGCGCACGACTTTGTGGCGCTACCGTTAGAACATTTAAACACAATGACGTTTCGGATTTGGAAGCCGTTTTACAATCGGAAGTTTCGCCATATCATACAATTTTAGTTGTATTAGAAGGCGTTTATAGCATGGGAGAAGGCGCAGCACCAGTTGCTAATATTGTTCGAATGGCAAAAAAATACAATGCATTGGTGTTGGTTGATGAAGCACATTCTTTCGGCTTTTATGGAAAAAATGGAGCGGGAATTTGTGCAGATCAAGGTGTTACAGCACAAGCAGATTTTATCATGACGACACTAAGCAAAGCGCTTGGAAGTCTTGGAGGCGTTGTGGCAGCGAGTCAAGAACATGTTGATCTTATGAAGTCATCTTCAAGAGCGTATATTTTTCAAGCAACCATAAGTCCCGCAGATATGGCAGCAGCTTTAACATCCTTAAGACGACTTCGTTCAGATGCTGCATTACAAGAGAATTTATGGAGTACAACTCGGTATATGCGCAAGCAATTTGAAGATGCTGGGTACGATTTAGGTACTGGAGATGGACCCATTGTAACACCGCATTTTAGTAATAAAGACAAATTGTACGCTATTGTGCAAGGTATGTATAAACGCGGTGTGCAAACGTCTGCGGTTACGTATCCGATTGTGGAAAATGGAAAAGGACGTTTACGATTTATCTGTTCTGCGGCACATACGCGTGAAGATGTCGATAAAACACTTGCGGCATTAATTGCAGCTGAAAAAGAAGTAGATGAAACACTTGATTTGATTCAGAGTCACACTAAAAACACTAATATTTCACAAACCGATTTGGAAGTTTGGAGTACTACTTTTTGTAATTATTTAAAACAATTCCTTTCAAAGAAGCCAAATTTAACACCAAATCTTCAACTAATGTTTACAGTTTCTAGCGATGTTGAACCTACTATTATCTTAATAAAAGAAGGTATTATATCGCAAAGCACGGAACAAAATATGGAACTGCCTTTCTGTTCACTTATAGTTAAAAATGAAGAAGTTATTTCTAGTTTGCAAACCTATAATATTCAAGGATTACTTGCTGCTATTTGTAATGGAGTATGTACATTAAAAGGGCAAACCGAACCTTTTATATGGTTTTTTGCGCGAATGGTAGCTTTACAAAAAAACAGTAAAGAATTTTCTAATTTGAAATCTACAGCATCAGAAGAGGCAATTGCTTAGAAAAACAGTACATGTATTAAATTGAGCGCATTCGGGAAACCTTGAGTGTGCTTAGTTTGGTATGTGTTGGATATATGGTATTTCGACTAAGAAATCGTTGCATTTGTTTTCCGTTTTCCTTATAATTTTTTTATGATATAAAATTGTTTAAATAAATATCCTTCACCAGAAACTGGCCACTCGATGGTCTTAAGTTTATTTAATAACTCTGTTGAAACTTTATTTTCGAGTTTACACTCTCCGTCTAATACACCATTTTTTCCTATCAGAAGTTTAATATCGATAGTTACAATTTCATCTTTTTCAGATTTAATTAGTTGACTTAAGTGCGAAATTATTTTGGTTGTCATGGCAGTATCGCCATTAAGCCAAGTGTTTTCTGGAAGATTGCCTCTAATTCCCATTAAGCCAGAGAAAACCATTGTCTCAGAAATTTTATAACCATTCTTGTTGTTGAGCATGTCTGATAAAGGAATTCCAAAAGCAGCAATCCATTCCTGTATTGATACATTTATTGCTTCTTCTCTCGAATTTCCAATCCCAATAGAACTAATATTGAATTCAATCTTTTTTGATGTTTTGACTATTGTTGAAAAATTAGAAGCATATATCCATTTACCTTCTTGTTGACCATCAAATTCAACACTTAAGTTTACTTCGATTGATTTGTCTCCTAATGTGATTTTATTTCCTTTCTTGACAGCCTTTGAATCCTTGACAATTCTATTATAGAGATATTGTGTTGCAGTTTCATTAACTGTATTCAATTCAGATGCTATCTTTTTCTCAGTATTTTTACTTTGCCCATTGCAATTGTAAATAAAAAAGCAAATGACGAAGGTTAATAATGTTGATTTAATATTTTTCATTTAGTTCAATTATTTATTGAATGTTACCTGCTGGTTTTTTTACGAATCTACTTATTTTATCATTCATTATTTAGATTCAGTTTTGTGCTTGCATATAACGGTTTTATACACCGTGTTGTAGTGCCTTATTTTTTAAACTCATTTACTATTTCTACAAACTCCTTATAGCTTTCGGCCGGTGGATTTTCGTAATGGATATATCCAAGATTTGTGTCAAAATATTTTTTCATTTCAGCCAGACATTGGTCTTCATTTGTAGTATTCAAGTTTCCGCTCATATCTACTTCTCTTGAAATTCCGAAAATCATTGTTCCATCTTCGGTGTAAAAAATCATTCCGTGTTTATTTAAGTTTTTCTCATCAACGTTTTTCCAATAAACTCTGTTTGGATAATTTTTATTTTTCTCCAGAAAACACATTAACTCATCAGCATTGTCAAATTTGTGAGTCGGATTGTCAGAGTATTCAGGAATCAAATATTCATCGGCACTTTCTTTTCGGTTTGGCAGAAAATGATTCAAAAAGTTATCTGCTATTTTTTTCGATCTAGTCTTTTTAATTGCATATATGTCGGCAAAATATCCCATTTTTTTCTAATGTGCTACAACGTATTTGTGTATGATTTCGTTGCGTATTTCAGTACTAAAGTTAGCAAATAAATCATAGATAAAAAATCCGCGAGGATTTTCGTAAGTAGGGGAGAACTAGCAATTTTTTATACACGGTGTGTCTGTTGCACAACTCTAAGATATTAAAATATATTGTAAGCGAAGTTAATTTAGAACTCTATAACGAGAATTAAAAGAAATACACGCTTAAAAGTAACAAGAATGCCTTTTTTTTGAAATTATAGGGTTTTGCAATGGTTACTGGTGTTGG
>NZ_JBGCDL010000068.1:0-4388 GCF_045105435.1 Kordia sp.
AAAAAAAGCGACTCTTTAAAGTCGCTTTTCTCATTTCTTATCTTCTTCGCATTTGCTGACGATTCCCATAATGCTGTTTTGGAGCACTTGCAGCGCGTTTCATTTGCTGTTCCATCATTTTCATCTGTTCGGTCAGCATGCCGCGTTTATCAAGTGTTTTTGCTTCTTTCATTAAAATCTTCGCTTCGTTCTTACGATTCTTCTGCGCAGCAATACCAGCTAAGGTCATTTTTACCATTGCCATATCGTGTGCCATACTCAAACCGAGTTTCTCTGCTTTTCGCAGATGTTTCTCTGCTTGTGTCAAATTATTTTGCGAAGCCATAATTCCGTGCAAGTAATGATAATATCCTTGCTGCTTTGTTGTTAGCGCGGTTTTTGGATTTTTAATTCTTCCTAAAATACGTTTCGCACCATCAAAATCTTGCTTACGTAACTTTAAAAATGACATTAAAATAAATTCGTTCTTAAAGTAAAACAAGATGAAAATAGCAGCTAATAGAATAAGAAAGATTCCATTACCAATATTAGTTTCATAAAATTGATAAATTGCGTAGGCAAAAATTCCTCCCGCTAAAATAAGTTTGATATTTTTGTTGAACATAAATCAGTATATATTTATAGAGGTTGCAAATGTATAAAAAACAATCGTAAATATTTTTTAAAATCTGTTTGTGAAAGTAAAAACTCTTCGTATATTTGCGCCGCACTTTTAGGAAGAATACCGTGTGCATTTATAAATATTTTGAAGAGAATTAAAGAAATTATATAATGAAAAGAACATTTCAACCATCAAAAAGAAAAAGAAGAAACAAGCACGGTTTTAGAGAAAGAATGGCTTCTGTAAACGGTAGAAAAGTGCTTGCACGCAGAAGAGCAAAAGGAAGAAAGAAAATTTCTGTGTCATCTGAATTGAGACATAAGAAGTAATGATATATTAGAAATATAAATAAGGTGTTGTTTTTTATAAGCAACACCTTTTTTTGTACCCAAACGTTTTTTTATTTTTACGCAACACAACACAAACTAAACTAATGCCAAAAAGAGAAGACTTAAATTCAATTTTAATTATTGGATCAGGACCAATCGTAATTGGTCAAGCGTGTGAATTCGATTATTCAGGATCGCAAGCATTACGCTCATTAACAGAAGATGGAATCGAAACGATTTTAATCAACTCAAATCCAGCAACTATCATGACCGATCCTACCATGGCGGATCATGTGTATTTGAAACCATTAACTACTAAATCAATCATTGAAGTTCTTAAAGAACATCCGCAAATTGATGCCGTTTTGCCAACTATGGGCGGACAAACCGCATTGAATCTTTGTATTGAAGCTGATGAAAAAGGAATTTGGGAAGACTTTGATGTAAAACTAATCGGTGTAGACATTGATGCGATCAACGTTACAGAAGATCGTGAAAAGTTTAGAGAATTAATGGGAGAAATTGGTGTTGGAATGGCACCACAATTAACCGCAACTTCATTTTTAAAAGGAAAAGAAATTGCACAAGAATTTGGTTTCCCACTCGTAATTAGAGCATCGTACACACTTGGTGGCGCAGGTGCTTCTATTGTGTACGATCCAGCTGATTTTGACGAATTATTACGTCGCGGACTCGAAGCTTCTCCAATTCACGAAGTCATGATCGATAAAGCGATGATGGGTTGGAAAGAGTTTGAATTAGAGTTATTACGTGACAAAAATGACAACGTAGTCATTATCTGTTCTATTGAAAATATGGATCCGATGGGAATTCACACCGGAGATTCCATCACGGTTGCACCCGCAATGACATTATCTGATCGTACGTATCAAAAAATGCGCGACATGTCAATTAAGATGATGCGTAGTATTGGTGACTTTGAAGGTGGATGTAATGTTCAGTTCGCTGTAAGTCCAGACGATCAAGAAGAAATTATTGCCATAGAAATCAATCCGCGTGTATCACGTTCTTCCGCTTTGGCGAGTAAAGCCACAGGATATCCAATTGCAAAAATAGCTGCAAAATTGGCTATTGGATACACTTTAGACGAATTGGACAATCAAATTACAAAATCGACTTCGGCACTTTTTGAGCCAACACTTGATTATGTAATTGTAAAAATACCACGTTGGAACTTTGACAAATTTGAAGGATCTGATCGTGAATTAGGACTTCAAATGAAAGCCGTTGGAGAAGTAATGGGAATTGGACGTTCGTTCCAAGAAGCCTTACATAAAGCAACGCAATCGCTTGAAATTAAGCGTAATGGTTTAGGTGCTGATGGAAAAGGATACAAAAATTACGATCAAATTCTTAGCAAATTAAAACATGCTTCTTGGGATCGTGTCTTTGTCATTTATGATGCCATTCAGATGGGAATTCCATTGAGTAGAATCTTTGAAATTACGAAGATTGATATGTGGTTCTTAAAGCAATATGAAGAATTATACAATCTTGAAAAAGAAATAACTTCACACAATAAAATTGAGACGATTTCGAGAGATTTACTCTTAGAAGCGAAACAAAAAGGGTTTGCAGACCGACAAATAGCACACATGTTAAGTTGTTGGGAAAGTGAAGTCTATAAAAAACGTGAAGAGCTAGGCGTGAAGCGTGTATACAAATTAGTTGATACGTGTGCGGCTGAATTTACAGCAAAAACACCATACTACTATTCTACGTTTGAAGCTGAAATTGAAACAGCTGATGGAAATCGTTACGTTCACAACGAAAGTATTGTAACGGATAAAAAGAAAATTGTAGTATTGGGTTCAGGTCCAAACCGAATTGGACAAGGAATTGAGTTTGATTACTGCTGTGTACACGGTGTTTTAGCTGCGGCTGAATGTGGATACGAAACCATTATGATTAACTGTAATCCAGAAACGGTTTCGACCGATTTTGATACGGCTGATAAATTATACTTCGAGCCAGTTTTCTGGGAACACATTTACGATATCATTCGCCATGAAAATCCGGAAGGTGTCATTGTACAATTGGGTGGACAAACGGCATTGAAGTTGGCTGAAAAATTATCCAAACACGGTATTAAGATATTAGGAACTAGTTTTGAATCGTTAGATTTAGCAGAAGACAGAGGTTTATTCTCTAATTTGCTTAAAGAAAACAACATTCCGTATCCGCAATTTGATATTGCAACAACTGCTGATGAAGCTGCTGCAATTGCGGATGTTTTAGATTTCCCAATCTTAGTAAGACCTTCGTATGTATTGGGAGGACAAGGAATGAAAATTGTGATTAACAAGCAAGAACTGGAAGAAACTGTAGTCGACTTATTAAGAAGAATGCCAGGAAATCAGTTGTTACTAGATCATTATTTAGATGGCGCAATTGAAGCGGAAGCAGATGCAATTTGTGATGGAGAAAATGTGTACATCATCGGAATCATGGAGCATATTGAACCTTGCGGAATTCACTCTGGAGATTCAAATGCAACCTTGCCACCATTTAACTTAGGTGAATTTGTGATGCAACAAATAAAAGATCGCACAAAAAAGATTGCCTTGGCTGTAAATACTGTCTGGGTCATCAACATTCAGTTTGCAATCAAAGACGATATGGTATATATCATTGAAGCCAATCCGAGAGCATCTCGTACCGTTCCGTTCATTGCGAAAGCGTACAAAGAGCCGTATGTAAACTATGCGACAAAAGTAATGTTGGGTGAAAAGAAAGTGACTGATTTTGATTTCAATCCGCAATTAGAAGGATTTGCCATCAAGCAACCTGTATTTTCGTTTAACAAATTCCCGAACGTAAACAAGCGTTTAGGACCAGAAATGAAAAGTACAGGAGAAAGCATCTTATTCATTGATAGCTTAAAAGATGACGAATTCTATAACTTATATTCACGAAGAAAAATGTATTTGAGTAAATAAATTCAATCCGAAATGTCATTCCGCACTTGATGCGGAATCTCATTAAATCATATAAAAAATGCTTCCATGAAACCAACCAGTTTTTTGGGAGCGTTTTTTTTGCGTCTTGCTGAACTTTTATGCTGAGCGGAGTCGAAGTGTGATTCAGTAGCTCATTGTAAAAGTTATAGCTGTTATTCCTGCGTATGCAGGAATCTCTTTATTGTCACGAATTCACGAATAATTATTTATTTTACGGAAAACCACATTGTATATGTGTAATCTTTATTTTACATTTATAAAAAATAATAGGAATTTATAATAAAATGAGTTCCTGTTATCTACCGATTTTGGTACAATAACAGGAATTCCGTATATACATACGTTAGGCACAATTTGACAAACCAATGAAATTAACGATTTTAATATTACTTTTTTCAACCATTTCTGGATTTAGTCAAGAAATTAAATTCAATCTATTTTTGAAAGATTCTTGCTCAAACGAAATTGAAAGAAGTG
>NZ_JBGCDL010000069.1:0-18527 GCF_045105435.1 Kordia sp.
ACAGTATCATCTATAATGGGAATACTTACATTGACCTCACTTTGAAAAGCTGGAATTGTGGCTGTAACTGTTGTATTGACATAATCATCTAGACCGTTAGCTGTACCGCTCGTTGTTGTAATTTGTATAACCGTATCAACAGAACTTACTCCTGCTATAGACACAGGTACACTTGCAGTACCGTCAGCTTCTGAGACCGTAACATCGGCAATACTTACAACAGAATCGTCATCATCAGTAATAGTTACCGTTGCTGATACATTTGTATTTATTGTATTTCCGCTAGTTACGGTTCCATTTACTGAAAAATCCTCCGTAAATTCAGAAACAGTATCATCTGTTATAGGAATGCTTACATTGACTGAATTTTGAAGCGCAGGAATTGTAGCTGTAACTACTGTGTTGGTATAATCATCCGAATCAGTCGCTGAGTTACTTACTGTTGTAATTTGTATAACCGTATCAACAACGCTTGGTCCTGCTATAGATACAGGTACATTTGCAACACCGTCACTTTCTGAGACCGTAACATCGCCAATACTTACAACAGAATCGTCATTTTCAGTAATAAACATTGTTGCCGAATCGGTTGCATTTTGCGTATTTCCGCTTGTTACCATAATATTCACCGTAAAGGTTTCACTCGTTTCTGAAATAGTATCATCTATAATTGGAATATTGACTGTTACGCTTGTATCACCCGAAAGAATCGTAGCTGTTGTAGTCGTTAATTGATAATCATTTGGACTTACGGCAGAACCATCTACAGTAGTGATATCTATAAGCGTATCCACACTACTCGGATTTGTTAAAGATATGACAACGGGCAAAATTCCATCACCTTCACCAATGGTTACATCTTGCACAGTTGCTGTTGGTGTATTACTTGGCCCAATAGTTACTGTTCCTGACGGATTGGTGTTGGTTGTGTTTCCGCTAATTACGGTTCCATTTACAGTGAAAAATTCAGATGGTTCTCCATCCAAGTCGTCTGTAATCGGAATGTTTAAGAATATTTCTAATTGCCCAGCAGGAATTGTTGCTGTTACAACTGTACTTGTATAATCGCCAGAATCTGCGGTACCATCTACCGTAGTGATACTTATTATAGTATCAACCGTGTCAATTACATCCAATTGAATAGGCACTTGAGCAACTCCATCTGACTCTTCAACGTTTACACTCACAATTGTAACAATAGGCATAAATGCTGTTGTTGTTGTTTTACGATTCGCATCGGTTTTATTTGTTGCATGGCTTAGCGAGAAAGCAAATAAAAGTAAGAAACTTAATAGTTTTATTTTCATGGTTTTGGTATTCATTCTTTTCGGTTTATAGTAAAGATAGTGTAGAATGGTATTTTTTGTTTGGGTGAATTAGAATTTGATTCGTTTGACTTAGAATTCGATTATATTGTGTTGAGAATTTCTTTTAAACGGTCTTTTTTACGTTGTGATATGGGTAAGTTTGATCCGTCTTGCATCACTACATAACCACCATCTTTTTTGATATATGCTTTTAGGTACGATATGTTGATTAAGTGACTTTGGTGAATGCGCTCAAAACCGTGTTCGCTCAGTAATTCGTCATATTCTTTGAGTGTTTTTGAGATGAGAACAGGAGCTTGATTTTTGAGATGAAATTTTGTGTAATTGTCCTGACTTTCGCAACGAATGATGCTTCCTATTTCATATAGATGAATTCCATCGGAAGTTGATAGTGCAATTCGTTTGAATGTGTCTACTTTTTTACTGATGTTTTCTAACAGTAAATCAATGTTTGAAAAGTTTGGTTTGCTTTCCAAGTTGTTTTTTATTTTGGTGATGACTTGTTGCAATTCGTCAGGATCTACAGGTTTTAGTAAGAAATCTAATGCTGAGAAACGAAATGCTTTGATGGCATATTTTTCATGCGCTGTTATGAACACAATGTTTGCATTTACAGTTCCTTCTATTTTGGTAATGTGTTCTAAGATGTCAAAACCAGTTCCGTCGGTTAGTTGAATGTCAAGAAAGACAACTCGCGGACTTTTCTGCAAAATTTCTGTCACGCCATTTTCTACATTGTCGGCTTCTCCAATGATGGAAATTTCTGGTGCGTACAGCTTTAGTAAGCCTTTCATTCCATTACGTAAATTAATATCGTCGTCTACTATTATTGCTGTTATCATCTTAATCTATGTATTGAATTGGTAATGTTATTACAACCTTTGTTCCTACACTATTTCCGTTAGCGTCTTGTAATTGACTGCTGTGCATGCTTGCTTTTTTTTGAGAAACTTTAGTCATCATTTTTAATCGTTTTTTAATAATGTCTAGTGCCATTGATTTGTGAACTTGTACTGAGTTTTCTTTGGCTTTTTTAGAATTTTCTATTCCGATTCCATCATCAATGACCATGCAAGTAATGGTATCTTTTTTTAGCTGAAAGTTCACCGTAATATTTCCCTGTTTTTTTTTGACGATGATTCCATGCATGATTGCATTTTCTATTAATGGTTGAATGAGCAACGGCGGAATTCCCATGTCGTCTTCTATGGTTTCACTTTTGGTGATTATGTATCGAAACGCATTGTCGAAACGTAATTTTTCTAATTCTAGATAGTTTTGAAGACTTTCTATTTCTTTTTCGATAGGAATCAGTGATTCTTGCGAATATTCTAAAGTTAAACGCATCAACTTAGAAAATTTTGCCAGATATTTTATTGCGTGATCGGTTCCGTTATTGATGATAAATCCAGAAATGGCACCCAAACAGTTGAATATAAAATGTGGATTCATTTGTAAATGCAGGGCTTTTTGCTCGTATTCACTCAGTTCTTTTTCTAAGGTCAAGCGCTTTTTCAATTCCATTCGCTTGTAGTATAAAAATCCTAATCCGATTAGTAATAATAAGCTAAAACCGATTAATAGATATTTTGTAGTGCGTTGCTTGTCTTCTTTCGCTTTTAAGAGTTCGTTGCGTTCTCGAATGAGTCGTGCAGAGTTTTCTTTTTTCTCATATTCAAAATTCATTTCTGCTTGTACACCTTTCCGAATATTTTCCACATTAGTGAGTGAATCGTTGAGTTTCCAATATATTTTACTGTGTTTTAGTGCTTCCGCAAAGTTTCCTTTTGCTTCATATACATTGCTTAGAATGTGTTCTGCATTTCTAATTTGCTCTAATACATTCGTTTTTTTGGCGAGTTCAAGTGCTTTTGCAGCATTTTCTATAGCTTCTGAGTAGTTTTTCTGTGCATAGAATAATTCGCCCTTAAAAATATACGTATCTGCAATTCCGAACTTATCATCAATCGTGTTAAATGCTACAATGGCTTTGTCCCAATTGTTTAAAGCCTCATTTTCGTTATGAATAGCTTTATAATAAAGTCCAACACTATTGTGCCACTCTCCTAGTGCTCTCGGATTGCTTTGCACCTGTTTTTCTGCTTGTTGATATGCTTTTAAGGCTTCTGGATATTTTTGAAGACTTCGGTAACAATTGGCAATGTTGGTCAGCGTAATTCCGATGTTAGGATCGTTTAATTGTGCTTGTGTGTCTTTTGCTTTTTCAAAATATGCCAATGCTTTTGCGTAGTCTTTTTGTGATTGATAAGCGACACCAACATTGTTGTATAAGCGTGAAAGCATATTGATATCTTCCAATTCTTCGTAAATGACAATTGATTTTACGTAGTAATCAAAAGCGCTGGAATAGTTGTTTTGTTCGGACGAAACTACACCAATGCTTCCATAAGCTCTTGCTAAGTTTTTTTTGATATCGATTGATGGATTCTTGGCTAATTCCGCTTCAAATATGTCTTTCGCCTTTGAAAAATATGCTACCGATTTATCGTAGTTTCCAGTAATGATGTTTCCATTTCCCAAATTGAGATATGCTTTTCCTTCTGCGGATGCGATGCCTAATTTTTGTGCAAGTACGAGTGCTTTTTCAGCATATTCAAGTACTTTTTGTCCATTTGTAGTTTTGAATGCATTGGACAAATCATTTAATAAACCTAGTTTTTCTTGTTCCGTTTTTGCTTGCGAAATAAGGCTTTGTATGCTATCTGTAAGCTTATTTTGTGCCGTTAGATTGGTAACAATACATGCGATTAGAAAGAGAACGATTCTTATTTTCAAAATGATTGATTTAATAACTCAAATATACTGTTTACATTCAGTAAATACGAAGTAAATTAGAATTTGAGGCGTTTGACTTAGAATTTGCAGAAATTACTACTACCAACAAGTCAAATCTAACCAATTTAAAAAAATCTAAGAAGTCTAAAGGTACACATTAGTTACCAACTCTTCTACAGTAGCATGATCGCTTCCACCAGCAGGTTCAATAGTAATATTGAGTGACGTAGCTTTGTCAATATATTGTAAGACAACTACATCTTTGCTTTTGTCTATAATTCCCATATTGATCATTTCGCCATCAACATCTCCCCACATTTGATAGGTTTTATCCACAGGCAACGCTGGAAGTTTTTGTGCGTTTACTATTGCCGATTTATCTATGTGATTGATGTAAGCTGTTGCAAATCCGTTAGGAATTTTATCATTTCCTTTGAGTGCATATTGAACTGTATTTGGATCTTTTACAACGGCTGCAAGTAATTGTGAATCTTTAAGATTTCCTTCTAAATTCGCAATTTGTGTTTTAATAGTGTTTAATTCTTGTTGTGTTACTTGTAAATCATCTTGTGTCGAATTCCATTGTGTAAACATCCAAAGTGTACTTACCATAAATATGGCAGCCAAACTAGCGGCAATCCACATAAAATTTAGTGGCTTTTTGATGGTTTCTTGTGTTGAAACTTCTTTCGGAAGTGTTTTTACATCAGTATATTCTTCTTTTATAGCGGCAAATAAATCTTCTTTGATAAAGTTTGGTGGTTGTATGGCGTTTTCGAGCGAAACATTTTCAAAGTCTTGTTCTATTTCAGCATACTTCTTGGCTAATATAGTATCTTCTGCTAACATTATTTCAAGCGCAGTTACTTGCTCATCAGGCAATAAACCTAACAAGTACATTTCTAGCATTCCGCTTTCTATGACAGTGTTTCTATCTTTCATATCAACCGTTCAATTATACATAATAAAATAAGTAGCTCTTTGCCATAAATGATTCGTAACTTTTCTACAGCTTGTCGCACATACGATTTAAAAGTTCCGAGCGGAACGCCCATTTCTTCATGTGCTTCTTTGTGTGTAAGTCCATTAAAATATACAAGTCTTAGGGCTTTTTGATGATGTACTTCTAATTTTGACAATGCACCTTTCAATTCTAAGTGCAAATCGTCCTCTTCTTCAACTCCATCATCTTTATATACACTTAAATCTTCTGTTTGGATGAGTTTATCTTCTTTTCTTAGAAAATTTAGCGTTGTGTTTCTGGCAATTCGATACAACCAAGTATAAAATTTTCCTTTGGATGCGTCATATAAATGTGACTTATCCCATGCTTTCATAAAAGTTTCTTGCAAAATTTCTTGTGCAGCTTCTTCATTTCTACACATCCGAATAATAACACCATAAATAGCCCCAGAATACTTGTCGTATAGCTTGGATAGTGCGGTTTCGTCACGATTTTGAAATCGCTCAATAAATAAGGTATCGTTATTCACTTTTGAAATAAATCTCATCAAATTTAAAAAAAATTTGACCAAGCTCATCCAAAAGGAAAAAACTTGTGTATATAAAATTGAAAGCGCTTAGAAATTCTATAAACAAAAATCTAAAATTAAAAACTAAAAAAATTATTATGAAAAAATTAATCTTAACAATCACAACAGCAGCTTTAATTTTATTTTCTGCAAAAACGAATGCTCAAAATCAAGATGTAGTCGATATCGCTGCTTCAAATAAAAGTTTTTCAACATTGGTAACTGCGGTTAAAGCTGCCGGATTAGTAGAAGCGTTAAAAGGAGAAGGACCATTTACGGTATTTGCTCCTACAAATGATGCTTTTGCTAAAATTGACGCAAATACTTTAGGCGCATTATTGAAGTCAGAAAACAAGTCAAAATTGACTAGTATTTTAACATACCACGTGATTAAGGGAAAATTAACTGCAAAAGATGTAGTTGCTGCTTTGAAAAAAGGAAAAGGAAAAGTAACGTTGACAACACTTGGTGGAAGCAAAATAACTGTTGTACAAAACGACAAAGGAATTTGGTTGAAAGACGCGAACGGAAATTACAGCATGATTTCAAAAACAGATATCATGGCAAGCAATGGAGTAATCCATGTAATTGATAGCGTAGTGATGCCATAAATTGGTGTTAGTTAGTTTGACGAAAAGGGAACGATTGTATAAATCGTTCCCTTTTTTTTGGGTTTTGGGTTTTGGGTTTTGGGTTTTGGTAAAGTTGTTATTGCTACATTTCGTTTAAAACGTAAACTCCTAAATTTATAAAGACATAAACTAATGAGCGATTTGCGAATTCACAAATCAACAAATCAACAAACAAAAACCTACTTCGACTTAGAACCCGTAAACTGCTGCGATTTATTTTTAAACAACACATTAAACGTGGTTAAACTTCCATAAATACGCGTAATATATTGTTGCATATCTATTTTTTCTTGTTCTTCTAAATTACTCGAATTTATCTTTTGTTCCATCACGCGGATTCTGTCGCGCACCATGACAATTTTATGGAAAAAACTATCAATCGGGAGTTCTTTACTCTTTAAATTGGTGTCGCCAGGTTCTAAAATTAAGTTTCCGCCTTTCCACTTATCGCCTATCGGAACTATTTCAGATATATCTGACCATTTTTTAAGCATTGTTCGTAAAATACTTTCTACTTCATAAAAACTCACACTATCAACTTCATCTTCTACCGCATCAATCACTTCAAAATCGCTGTCAATGTCAATCGTTTCCAGTCCGTTTTCAATAAAAGTTACCCAATAATGTTTTGATGTTACGTTTGTAACTACGCCTAATCCGTATTCAGGATGTTTAATTCTAGAGCTTATTCCTAAGATGTTCATATAATTTTTGGTATTGTTATTGTTTCTTACTAATTCAAATTTAATATTTTGTAAATTGAATTTCCAAAAGTAAAAATAAACATCACATGCGAAATCTGACACTATATTCCATAAAAAATATGACTTTTCTATTACTTTTTAGTTGTATGTTTCTCGCTTGCGCAGAAGAAAAAAAACAGATTGTTGTTGCTACGAATGAAGTTACGCCTCCGAAAGAAGCAAAAGTTGTCAAAAATTTGATCAATCCGGAAGGGAAAACAATTCAAGAACGCTTCAATACGCCAGATGATTTTGTGCGAATTCCATTAAAGACGACTGATTTTGGATCGTATTTGCGAAAATTACCGCTAAAACCATTCAACAGTAAAGTAAAATATTTTGATGGACGCGAAAAATATAATAACAATGTGTATATTTCTGTAGTAGATATGGAGATTGGTACGCGCGATTTACAACAATGTGCAGACGCTGTAATGCGATTGCGTGGCGAATTTTTATTTGAACAAAAACGCCTACAAGACATTCACTTTAACTTTTTATCTGATGGAAAACCGCGCTATTTCAAAAAATATGCAAAAGGTGATCATTCGTATAAAAAATTTAGACGTTACATGAATTATATCTTTGCGTATGCAAACACAGCTTCCTTACGAAAAGAGCTTGCCAAAGTAGAAGATATTCAAAACATACAAGTGGGCGATGTATTTATTCAGAAAGGAAATCCGTTCGGACATGCTGTAATTGTGGTGGATGTTGCACAAAACGCACAAGGCGAAAAAATATTTATGATTGCACAAAGCTACATGCCTGCGCAAGAAACCCAAATCTTGCTCAACAATCAAAACAAAACAATAAGTCCTTGGTATAAAGCAAAAAAAGGTACATTGCGAACGCCTGAATGGACATTTGACAGTAGTGATTTGAGGAGATTTAAAGAATAAGAAAACTAAACCAACCAAGCTTAAACCTAATTATGAGGAAACTATTAAAAATTCTAGGAAAACTTATCTTAGGAATTCTTGTCACGCTTTTATTGGTATTTACAATAATTTACTTTAAATATAGTGAACCATTACCAACAGGCATAAAAGGTGCAGAAGCAGACGCAATGGCAACTAAAATGTTAACAGCTCTAAACTACGACGCATACAAAAAAACACGTTATTTAAGTTGGACATTTCGAGATCATAAATACGTTTGGGATAAAGACCAATATAAAGCAACTGTTTCTTGGAGTGATATTGAAGTAAATCTCAATTTAAAAACACCAAACACAAGTACTGTAATGGTTGATGGAAAAACAGTTTCCAAAGACGATACCAAATATTACACAGAAAAAGCACTTTCCTATTTCAATAATGATTCTTTTTGGCTAGTAGCACCTTACAAAGTATTTGATGAAGGTGTCACGAGAAGTATTGCAACAAATGAAGCTGGCGAAAAAGGACTACTCATCACCTACAGTGCTGGAGGTACAACACCTGGCGATTCATACTTGTGGTTTTTAGACGAAAATGGACGTCCGAAAGGATATCAAATGTGGGTAGATATCATTCCTATTGGCGGATTATATGCTTCATGGGACAATTGGCAAACTACAAAAAGTGGTATTCTACTTTCTAGTGTACACACCTTACTTATATTAGATATTGATGTAAAAAATATCAAAACTTGGAACGACTAATACAATTGTTATGTTACACCTTTATATGATTGTTATCCATCTGTTAAATATTTCTTAACATATGTTAAAAAAAAGGAGTAACTTTACGGCAATTTTATTAAACTAAAAACTTCTATAATCTAATTATTCATTATGAAAAAGAATTACTTTTTAATTTTGATGTTACTTCCCTTATTAGGTTTTTCGCAAGGAAAATCGTTTTGGAAACAAACAAAAAACACCAATTTCCAGCAAGAAGAACTCTTAGAAAGAGCTTCTACACCATCTGTGTATGACCTATATACACTAGATGTACATTCCCTAAAACAATTATTAGCTGATGCTCCTGACAGAGACTTAAACATTAAATCTGAAATTGTAATACAATTTCCAGGTGCTGAAGGAAAAATGGAAAACTTTGAAGTATACAATGCTTCAATTATGGAACCATCATTAGCAGCAAACAACCCAGACATTCAGTCGTATGTTGCTATTAGTAGAGAAAACACAGGAACTGTGATCCGTTTTTCTACAACTATTTTTGGTTTTCACGCCATTGTACATGCAATTGGAAAAACAATGTACATTGATCCATTAACTACTGACCTGCAAACGTATGTAATGTACGAAAAAGCAAATCTTTACAGCGATCTTCAAGAAAGAGTAGGATGCTTAGTAGACGATAGTACTGCTGGCAGAACTTCTTCAAACAATGATGTCATTCAAGCAAAAAACGCAACTGATGGTCAATTAAGAACTTTCCGTTTGGCATTGGCATCTACACAAGAATATTCTAATTACCACATCAACGCTGCTGGACAAGCTGCTGCAACTGATGCTGTAAAAAGAGCAACTGTATTAGCTGCAATGAATGTGACTATGACCAGAGTTAACGCTGTATTTGAAAGAGACATGTCGTTAACAATGACTTTAGTAGACAACACAAGTATCATTTTCTTAGCTGAAAATGATGGATATACTGATAGTGATTCAAACGCATTAATTAACCAAAACCAAGCAATTTGCGATGCTAACATCGGAACTGCTAACTATGACATCGGACACGTATTTAGTACTGGTGGTGGTGGATTGGCTGCTGGTGGAGGAATTTGCTACAGCAACGCAAAAGCGGCTGCAGTAACAGGTTCTGCTGCTCCAGTAGGAGATCCTTTTGATATTGACTTTGTAGCACACGAAATGGGTCACCAATATGGTGCTAACCATACTTTTAACGGTGGACAAGGTTCTTGTAGTGGTGGAAACAGAAGTGCAACAACTGCTGTTGAGCCAGGAAGTGGAACAACAATTATGGCGTATGCAGGAATCTGTGGATCAGACAATGTGCAAAACAATAGTGACGATCACTTCCACGCAATCAGTATCAACGAAATGTGGATACGTATTACACCTCCAGGAGAACCAGTTTGTTCTACAAACACTCCAAACGGAAATACTGCTCCAACAGTAGATGCAGGTAATGACTTTACAATTCCTTACGGAACAGCGTTTACATTGTCAGGAACAGCTACAGATCCTGATGGAACAACATTATCATACTGCTGGGAACAAACAGACGTAGGAATTACAACAAACGTTCCTTCTACTACAAACACAACAGATCCTCAGTTTAGATCATACGCTCCAATGACAACAGGAGATCGTACTTTTCCACAATTAAGTGATATTTTAGCAGACAACTTAACACCAACTTGGGAAGTTATGCCTAACGTTGCTAGAAGTATGGATTTTGCGTTAACCGTAAGAGACAATGGAACTCCAAACGGAGGACAAACAAATAGAGATAACATGACAGTTACATTGGCAAATACAGGACCATTTGCAGTAACTGCTCCAAATACAATAAACGAAAGTTTTGACACAAACGCAACAACAACTATTACATGGGACGTTGCTGGAACAACTGCAAACGGAATCAATACTTCAAATGTAAATATCTTATTCTCTACTGATGGAGGACTTACTTTTGATACTGTATTAGCTGCTAACACTGCAAATGATGGTTCGCAAGCAATTACTTTCCCTGTAGTATTTGAACCTTACTGTAGAATTAAAATTGAAGCTGTTGGAAACATTTTCTTTGCAATTTCAAAATCATTCTCTGTTGGAGCTACGGTAACAACAAACACTGTATGTAATACATATACAACTGGACCAATTGCAACAGCAATTCCTGATGGTGGTGGTGCAAATGTACAAGGTACACCCGTATTTGTTCCTATAACAGTAACAGAGGATACTGCTATTACTGACATTAGAGTTAGTGCAGATGTAACACATTCTTATATCGGAGATTTAATCATGCAATTACAAGCACCAAATGGTGGTGGATTTTCAAATATTTGGGCAAGATCATGTAATGATGCACAATATGGAAATATTGATGTTACCCTAAAAGATGGTGAGCCAGCAATTATGTGTGCTTCTCCAACAACAGGAACATACGCACCTGCAAGTCCAATGACTGGATTTACAGGAAATGATCCTTCTGGAGTTTGGAACTTAGTATTTGTTGATTTTTTCAACGGAGATGCAGGTGTTGTAAACGAATGGTCTATTGAACTTTGTACTACAACTACAACTGTGATATTAAGTAACGAAGAATTTACTTTAGAAAACTTCGCACTATATCCAAATCCAAACAAAGGAGAGTTTTCTCTATCATTTAACTCTACTTCTGGTGAAAATATCGACGTAAATGTATTTGATATTTCTGGACGATTAATTCACACTAAAAACTACAATGCTACGTCTACTTTCAATGAAAACATTTCATTAAAGAACGTAAGCACAGGTATGTACTTGATTACTGTAACGGATCAAGAAAAAACAATAACTAAGAAGTTAATTATTGAATAATTAATTTTCTCAATCATATTAAAAACTCCGAAGTTTATGTTTCGGAGTTTTTTTATATCTTCATTTTAGATTTTCTATAATTAGAAACTAAACAAATCTTACTGAAAAGAAAGATCTTTTCTATTTTTATGCATACAATCTTCAATTACACGTATGAAGTTTTAATGTGGTTTTCTAGCCTCACAGGTTTCACCTACAAAGAAATAAACATCATTATATGGTTTATTATGATTCCACTTTCGTGGATGCTCCTACTCGACAAAATTTACCAGCGTCGTTTGTTTACAATATTCTTTACTTTACTTGTCACGATTGTGCTTTTCTTCATTCCAAATTTTACACACTTCTGTGATTGGTTATTTCAAAAATCAGTAGACTTCTTAAATATATTCAATGGTATTGGAAGTACGTATGTAGTTTCTTCGGTACTAATTTGTGTATTAATTCCAATAGTGATCTATGTAATTTTAATTCGGAAAGTAATCTTTAAAAAAAGTAGGGAATTATGATTCTATAGACTTAATAACTGCTACTTAAATTCGTATCTTTGCGTTTTTGCAAAAATCTATGACGAATTACGAAGAAAATATTGAAGTACAAGGTGCCAGAGTTCACAACTTAAAGAACATTGACGTAACCATTCCTAGAGAGAAATTAGTAGTGATTACTGGACTTTCAGGAAGTGGGAAATCATCACTAGCCTTTGATACCATTTATGCCGAAGGACAACGCCGCTATATTGAAACATTTTCCGCGTATGCGCGGCAGTTTCTTGGTGGATTGGAACGACCAGATGTGGATAAAATTGATGGTTTATCGCCCGTAATCGCCATTGAACAAAAAACAACAAGTAAAAGTCCACGATCTACGGTTGGGACAATTACCGAAATCTACGATTTTTTACGTCTATTATTTGCCAGAGCTTCGGATGCATACAGTTTCAATTCGGGCGAAAAAATGGTGAGTTATAGCGATGAACAAATCAAAAAGTTAATCTTAACCGATTTTGATGGAAAACGTGTCAACGTCCTCGCTCCTATTATTCGTTCCCGAAAAGGACATTACCGCGAATTGTTTGAAAATATCGGAAAACAAGGTTTTGTAAAAGTCCGTGTTGATGGTGTGATTGTAGATATTGAAAAAGGAATGCGACTCGATCGTTATAAAACACACGATATCGAAATTGTGATTGATCGTTTGGTCATAAATGATGAAGTTGACAATGACAAACGCTTGACAGAAACGATTAAAACTGCCATGTATCACGGTGATGATGTATTGATGGTGATTGATCAAGATGCGCCAAAAGAAGCACGCTATTTTAGTCGTAACTTAATGTGTCCGTCTTCGGGAATTTCCTATCCGAATCCTGAACCAAATACCTTCTCGTTCAACTCGCCAAAAGGAATGTGTCCAAACTGTAACGGATTGGGAACATTGCATGAAGTCAACGAAAATAAAGTGATTCCAGATGTAAAAGCAACGATAAAAGGTGGCGGAATTGCGCCTTTAGGAGAATATAAAAAATCATGGATTTTTAAGCAATTGGAAATTATTGCTGAACGGTACGAATTTAAAATCAGCGACCCAATCAAAGAGATTCCAAAGGAAGCAATGGACGTGATTTTGAATGGTGGAAACGAAAAATTCTCTGTCGTAAGCAAAACATTAGGCGTTACACGCGATTATAAAATTGATTTTGAAGGAATTGTAAGTTTCATCAAAAGTCAATACGAAGACAGCGATTCATCTTCCATAAAACGTTGGGCAAAAAACTACATGGACAAAGTAAACTGTTCAGAATGTGGTGGTTCGCGCTTACGCAAAGAATCGTTATATTTTAAAGTAAACGAAAAAAATATTTCCGAGCTCGCAAGTATGGACGTGGTAGAATTGGCTGCTTGGTTTGATGATTTAAAGAACAATCTCACCGAAAAACAACAAAAAATTGCCACCGAAGTTGTCAAAGAAATTTCTACACGTTTGCGATTTTTATTAGATGTTGGATTAAATTATCTCTCATTAAGTAGAAGTTCAAAATCGCTTTCTGGAGGCGAAGCACAACGAATTCGTCTCGCAACACAAATTGGTTCACAATTGGTTGGAGTTTTATATATTTTGGATGAACCAAGTATCGGTTTACACCAAAGAGACAATGAGAAACTGATAAATTCGCTTGAATCGTTACGTGACATAGGAAATTCTGTAATTGTCGTAGAACACGATAAAGACATGATTGAACGCGCTGATCACGTGATTGATATTGGACCACATGCAGGAAGACATGGTGGCGAAATTATCTCAGAAGGAACACCTAAAGAAGTATTGAAACACGATACATTAACTGCTGCTTATTTGAATGGAAGCAAGGAAATTGCTGTTCCGTCTGAACGAAGAAAAGGAAATGGTAAAAAGGTAGTGTTAAAAGGCGCTACAGGAAACAACTTGAAAAATGTTTCTGTTGAATTCCCATTGGGAAAAATGATTGGCGTTACAGGAGTTTCTGGAAGTGGAAAATCTACTTTAGTGAATGAAACGCTCTACCCTATTTTAAACGCACACTTTTTCAATGCTGTAAAAGAGCCAATGCCGTATAAAAGCATTAAAGGTTTGGAACATATTGATAAGGTTATTGACATCAATCAATCGCCAATTGGTCGTACACCACGATCAAATCCGGCAACATATACAGGCGTGTTTAGCGAAATACGAAGTTTATACGCTAAAACACCTGAAGCCATGATTCGTGGATACAAACCCGGAAGATTTAGTTTTAACGTAAAAGGCGGACGTTGTGAAACTTGTCAAGGTGGCGGATTGCGCGTGATTGAAATGAACTTTTTACCAGATGTATATGTTGAATGTGAAACTTGTCAAGGAAAACGATTTAATCGTGAAACTTTAGAAATTCGTTACAAAGGGAAATCGATTGCAGATGTATTGGCAATGACCATGAACGAAGCTGTAACTTTCTTTGAACACATTCCAAAAATATATAGAAAATTAAAAACCATCAAAGATGTTGGCTTGGGTTATATTACTCTTGGACAGCAGAGTACAACACTTTCTGGTGGAGAAGCACAACGCATAAAACTGGCAACAGAACTTTCTAAAAGAGATACAGGAAATACATTTTATATCTTAGACGAACCTACGACTGGACTGCATTTTGAAGACATTCGCGTCTTAATGGAAGTGTTAAATAAGTTGGTCAATAAAGGAAATACTATTGTTGTGATTGAACATAATATGGACGTCATAAAAATGACAGATCATATTATTGATATCGGTTACGAAGGTGGAAGAGGCGGCGGAAAAGTCATTACAACTGGAACGCCAGAAGAAGTTGCCAAACATAAAAAGAGTCATACGGCACGTTTTTTGAAGAAAGAATTGAACTGATATTCTCATGCTGAATTCAACCGTACTATACAACCTAATGATATGAAACAAATTATCTTATGTAGTCTGCTATTTTTTATCCAATCTATTTGGTCACAAACTACGATTGATATGGATGCTGATTATATTCTGGTTGATAAAGGTGAGCTTACATTCTTAAAAGCAACTGATGGTATTATTAACACTAAAACAGAAGTTCGTTTTTATCCAGTAGATCCAGAATTAGGAAAAGAGATTAAAATACGAACAGTTGAAGCCACTACGTATGATATAAAACGGTTCCATGATATTTCGAATGCAGCTAATGAATATTCATTTGTAATAGATGTTTCAAGCATAAAAACTCAAAAAGCACGAAAACTACTAAAGAAGCTAAAAAGGGAGAAAATCTATTATAAAAAATCTGATAAAGAAATTTATCAACTCACCTACTACAATCAATTTTCTTTTAAATATTCAGAAAATCACGACATTACCCGACAAAACAATGGCGTTACAAAATGGGGTTCTTATGATGAAGAACTGACCAAATTTGTGGTTGTCAATCTTAAGAATAAAAAACCAATTATCATTTTTCCGTATATAAAACCGAATCATACTTATAGTGAATACGATCGTTCTGATGAAAAGTTTTTGATAAGTTACCTTGGATTTATCATTCCTCAAAAAAAGACATCTTTAGTTAAATATTTTAATGAAAAATTTGAATCTTCAGCGACAACGTACCCATTTTTAAAAGGAATACAAAGCAATCAAGATAAAACTCCAAGTTGGTCGTATAATTTTAAATTTGAAGATTCGCAATTAAAAGATCGTGTTTTTGGGCAAGTGTTGTTGGATAAAAAATTTGATACAATCGCTATTAATAATGGATTTATATTTTGCTTGAAAGATGATAAAACAACACTGTATAATCTTGAATTAGAAAATATTACTCCAAAAGACTTGCAAGCCGCATTTCCAATAACTCCAGAAACAACGTATGCAATTTGCTTGATTGGTAGTACTGTTAAATACATCTCAAAAAAAGGAGAAACGATACCTAAACTCCCCAAAAGATTCGTTCGATCTAGATGCATTAGTGGATACGCTAACTATAATACTACCTATACGATTGTACATAATGAAAAAGGGGCTTTACTTTCTTCTAAATCTTTATACTATGACTCCGAAGATAATGTACAAACACTAATTGTGGAGCATAAGCTTTTTGATAAACAACAATATGAAGCTGTTTATTTTATAAATAATCCGTATCAAGAAAAGCTGCAAACGAATTATACTCCCAGTACACTTAGATACACTCCTGACTATATTGTTATAAAAAATAAAGGGAAATTCGGATTGCAATCTACCGTGATAAAACCCAGTAAAAATGAGCAACCAAATCCATTTGAATTCAAGGAATTATTACCTGCGGAGTATGATAGCATCAAAAGAATAACAGAGAATTATATTTTAATAGCCAAAGATAATTTATTTGGTATTTACGGACTTACCGAAGTAAAATATGCAAAACTAGATGTGTCCGAATACTTTTCCAGGTTTACACTTCCAAATGGACAAAAAGGTTGGATAGATAAACTAGGGAGAGAGTTTTTGGATGAGTAAGAAAGTTTTTGTTTAAAATAAAAAAACCTATTCGGAACATTCCAAATAGGTTTTTTAGCTTTTGTGCTGCTTCAATGAGCACCATTATTAAAGTTTATTCAGCATATCTTGTGCTACACCTGCAACAATTCGTCCCATGGTATTGCCTCTAAAGTATAGCTTAATTCCACCATCTTTCATGACTTTAAAGCTTAAAAATCCTGAATTTTTTGGAACATCACCAAGTTTCATTGGCTTTTTAAACCCTTCTAAGATTCCTTTTTTCAAGCCTTTTAATAATTTTGTCTTTCCTGCTCCAGATGTGTGTATGTGCCAATAATCTAAACGAGCTGTAAGTTTACAACCAACTTTTCCATTGGGATTTTTATCAGATTCAAACGCAATTCGCAATGTAATGGTGTACGACGGATTCGGAATAAAAAACAGACCACTTTCATAATCGCCTTTAATTTTAAACGTCACTTTTCTGTTTTTACTTCGATCAAAGTTATTTCCAGTATCGCTTACGCTGGAAATTCTAACGGAATCAACATTCAAATCTTTTTGAGACTTTGTTTTTTCCTTGAAAATTTTCGCAAAAAGCGCACACACTTTACGTCCGCTCAACTTGGCAGTATGCGGATTTTCTTCTTTGTTTTTATTCCAAATGATGACACCATTCTGAAAATCACTGAACCATTCATTCTTTGCTGGATCAATTTTAATTTCGTCAGAAGTCGGATATCCATAAATTCCGCGTTCCCAACCTGTTTTTGCCCACGTATGTCTTATAGCACCACGAACCAATTTTGGCCCTGTTGCAGGATGCCAATAAATACTGCCATTACCGGAAAAGTGATTGAATTTTCCACGTCCGTCAGGAGTTGTTGTTTCATCCGTTACAGGAAGTGCCAATGCGTTATTGGGACCGCCAACCGTATTGTATTTTCTACGGATTTGCCCGTGAATTTCTTGTGGTCCAGATGCTGGTGAACAGTAAATATCACATTTTTGGAATGTCACTCTTTTTCCGCCTCTTACCGTAGTTGGACTGTTAATATTTGAAGTAGCAGCTCCAGTAAATCCGCTTCCTAAAACTTGTGCCTTTGCTTTGATTGCTTTTTTACAATCGCTATCCGCAATTACTATATTGGTTACTTGTAAAGAAATATCTGCATAATCGTCTCCTTCGTCTGTGTTGCGAACTCTATACGTTAGTGTTTTTGTTTGGTTTGCTCCGATTATTGTACTTTTTGAAGCTTTCCCATCCAAATCATTTGTATTGGTAGAAGCACCTTCGTATAACTTTGCGGATGATTTGATAGAAATTGAACCGTTTGTTTTTTGTGTGAAGCCAATTCGTAACTCAACGCGCACTTCTCCTCCACATTTTCCTACGAAATATAAGTTGTTTTTCTTTTTTCCTGCATCTAACAGAAATAATCCTGAATTGCGTACTGTTTTGCGTTCGTTTGCGCCAAAAGTTTCGTGATCTACAATTCGCATTGTAGACACATACTGAATTTTACTTTGCATGATTAAATTTTTTAATGGTTGATTAAATTTCTCGAGAAGACTTATCTAGTTTTTAAAGTCAGGACAAAGTACTTGCCTTTTTACAACACACAACACCGTGAATTGACGCAAATAGCTACAGCATTACACGAAATTATGCACAGGAAAAACACGATACAAAATAAGGTCTAAAAACATTTTTTCAGTAAAATGCATAAGGGGAAAGTTTCTAAAAGAAGTAATTTATTGAAACAACTCACCTCAAATTCGGATGAAAAAGAAAAAGAGTGTTTCCGTTAAGAAACACTCTTTTCACACCTTGAATTAATAATAAACTACGTAAACTAAACGTTCAAATTTTTTCTTTTTCACAGCATTTTTTGGAACTGAGAGTAGCAGACTTCAATAATTTTTACAGTACAAATAAAGCTGTAAAAACCCTATATATCGTACAAAATGTTGGTCAAGCGGAAAATTAGGCTGTGAAA
>NZ_JBGCDL010000070.1:0-10927 GCF_045105435.1 Kordia sp.
GATCTAGAAGTGAAATAGTTATCATCTCTCCAAATCTTTGTTAATGCTAATTCTCTTGGCATTAAATCATTTTCGTGTAATGCTAGTAAACGTAGTAATTCGTTTTCTTTTGGCGATAGTTTATTTGGCTCTTCTTGATCAAATGTCAAGAAACGAAGCTTTGAATTTAAACTAAATCTTCCGATTACGAATTCGAACTGTTTGCTGTCTGCTACAGAATCTGATGTTTTGCGTTGCATTATTGCTGTGATTTTCATCAATAATACGTCCGAATCAAAAGGCTTGTTTAGGTAGTCGTCTGCGCCTACTTTATATCCTTTCATTACATCTTCTTTTAATGCTTTTGCGGTTAAGAAAATGATTGGAACTTCGGTATTTTTCTCACGAATTTCTTTCGCAAGTGTAAAACCATCCTTGTACGGCATCATAACGTCAAGTATGCAAAGGTCGTAATTGTCTTTTTTGAATTTTTCAAATCCTTCCATTCCGTTCTTTGCATGAACAACGTCATAATCGTTCATTGATAGATAGTCTTTTAATACAGTTCCAAAATTCGGATCATCTTCTACTAATAAAATTTTTTTGTTTTGAATCTCCATGTTAGTTACGATATTAATGGTAATTTAATAATGAATGTACTTCCTTTGCCTTTCTCACTTTCAACGCTTATTTGACCACCGTGGTCATCAACAATACGTTTCACATAAGCCAAGCCAAGTCCATGCCCTTTTACATTATGTATGTCACCAGTATGTTCTCTATAAAATTTTTCAAATATTCTTTTTTGTACAGATTTGGACATTCCTTGTCCTTGGTCTTTTATTTTAATCTGTATATTATTTTTCACTATCTCAGTGTAAATGTCAACTTTTGGTTCTCCTTCTGTGTATTTGATAGCATTGTCTAATACATTTACCAACACATTTGTAAAGTGCGTGTCATTTGCCATGACCATTGTATCTTCTGCTTTCAAATGCGTTTTCATGTATCCGTTTCTATCTTCTACAATCAATTCTATGTGCGATAATGCATCTTCAATTAGGTCGTGAATATCCACTTCTTCCTTACTTATATCCAACTGGTTTTTTTCCAGTTTTGATATTTGCAATACATTTTCTACTTGTGCGTGCATTCGTTTATTTTCTTCACGAATCATACGCAGGTATCGTTTTACTTTTTCTTTATCATCAATGACTTTCGGATTACGTACTGCATCTAAAGCTAAATTGATTGTTGCAATCGGCGTTTTAAACTCATGCGTCATATTATTGATGAAATCCGTTTTTATTTCAGAAATCTGCTTCTGTTTTATTAACTGATACAAAGCACTTGAATAGGCTATGATAATTATTAACGTAAAAACAATGGACATAATTGCCATTCCCATGATAGATGATAATACATATTTGTTGAGCTTCGGAAAACTCACAAATAATGTATATCCGCTTTCGCCATTACTGTTTTCAAATAATGGCACGTCATACATTCCATCATTCGTAATTTTGAATCTGTCCGATTTTATTTTTGTCGCAAGTCCGTCATCATACACACCATATTCAAAATCTAAGTCTAAATTTAATTCATCTAAATATAATTGAATTAAAAATGCTAATGAACTGACTGTTACTCGCTCATCAATAGGTGCGTTTTCAGCTAGTTTATCAATAATCTCTTTGTACTGCGACATCATTTTAGATACGCTGTTTACTTTTTTCACCTTTTGAATGGGCGACAATTTTAAATCGGAATTGTCCAAGAGATCTTCACGATAAATAACTCGTGTTTCTACACTTTTATAACTTTTAATGGAAGTGCTATCATCTTCTGAAGTACTGTCAATGAACGTAGGAAAAATATTGTAATCTTCTTCTATAATACCGCGTGTGTAAATACTAGTTTCGTTGCTTTTTTCATTTCTACTAGTAATTTGAAAGACATTTAATACTTGTGAATCTTGCGGATCTCCGACACTATCTATTAAGTTTTGAAACCTTAAATAATACCTTCTATCTTCATATTCGGTGACTCTTTCTGACACACTTTTCAGGATTTGATTTGCGTTTAGGGAAAATGATTCTTGTTTTTCTTCCACTGCGGAAGCAATCCAATACCCTTGAACAAATATGATCCCGATGAGCGATAAACTCATCAAAATGACTAGAACAATAAATAATCGTTTACTCATTTGATCAAAATTAACGTATAATATTGGTTATATTAACTTTTTAACCAAACCTTAACAAATATGTTAATTTCATCAGATTTTCTAGCTTAATAGCGATATTTCTTGGTGTATTTTAGCTACTTGACTTTTTGCTTTTTCTAAGTCTTCATTATGAATAACATAATCTGAAAGTGCTATTTTTTTAGCATCATTCCATTGATTATTCATTCTACTTTGAAGCGCTTCTCTTGAGGTTTGATCTCGAAGTAATAAACGCTTGAAGCGCGCTTCTAGAGGAGCAACAACCGTAATAATTTTGTCGCAATGCTTATAAGAATCATTTTCAAATAGAATAGCAACTTCTTTTATAACATAGGCTTCTTGGCTGCGTTCGGCACACCAATCTTTAAAGTGTTGACCAACACGCGGATGCACAATAGCATTAATTTTTTTTAGCTCTTCTGACTGATTGAACACAATGTTTGATAGATAACTACGGTTTAATTCACCATTAATATAGGTTTCTTCTCCAAAAGCCGCAATCAGTTCTTCTTTTATTTCTTTGGAAGTATGCATCAACTTTTTAGCTTCAACATCAGCAATATAGATAGATACACCTAATTCGTGAAACATTTTAGCTACTGTTGTTTTTCCACTACCAATACCGCCTGTGAGTCCTACTATCATTTTTTAATTAAAAAATTTATTTTCTTGTTTTCGATTCGATATGTTTTTACCGTTTTGGGAAATTTAACCAATTTCGGAATAAAAAATGATGCATTTGTGTTTTTTATATCATTGTAATCACAATAAATTGTAAAATCGTTTTGCGTAATTTTATTAAAGTCAGATATGCTTGTCGTATATGTAATGCTTACTTCTTTGGGAAATAATTTTATTGAATATCCTTTTGGAAGATGCTGAACTTGCAACGGAATATTTAACTTTCCTTCTGTAAATTTATCCACTTTTGCAACGGCTTTTACTGTTGGATGTGAATATGTAAGTCGTTTTAACGAATCGTTTTTTAAAAGTTTTAGTTCTAAATCAATGTTTGTATCGATATCGTCTAACTTTTTTATTTCGGTATATACTACTTTTAATTTGTCTACCACATCTTCTGGTCCTGAGACTTCAATAAATTTTGGTTCAATTCGTAACGAATCGTACAAACTATATCCTTGTTCAAATTCTAATGCCAATTTATGAATGACAGGGACTCGCTTGGTTTTGTTCTTTCCTAATTTAAAAAATAATGTATCTGGTGATACTTTTAATATTTCAATATCTTGATAAATATGCTTGTTAACTGCATTGTCTGAAAGTACATAAAATGTATTTTCTTCCTTAGTTTTCGCTACTTTTTTTAAATCGACTTCTATTGCTTTTTTGAAGAATTTTTGACGTAACATACGGAAACCCGTTGTTTTTACTTGTGCTTGTACTGTACTTTCTTCACTTCCTAATAGAATTTTATCATTTGATAAATTTGTATACGTCACAGTCATAGTAATCGTATCCGTATAAGTATTAGAAAGCTTTACAAGTGTCCATACGATAAAAGAAATCACAAAGAAGATTAAAAATACATTGATTTTTTTCCCTTTGATAGTCGCCATAAATAAACTTTGAATTCCTTTGAGCATGTTTATTTTTTAAAGAAGAGTTTTGGAAATCGTTCTTCTGGTTTTTGTTTGAAAATTTTTAATGCAATGGTCGATTTTAAAAAACCAATACCGTAGCCATAAAACTGAATACAGACTGCTATTACTGATAAAAACGCAATTTTAATGTTTTTTGTTGTGCGCAATGCATCTAACAGTATCGCTACAAAATATACAGCATATCCTATTAAAAACCAATGAAAAGCAAAAAATATACTTAGAACTGTAGAAATAATAAAGCCGATACAAAATACGGTTGGAAACCAATAGGTAAGTTTCGCAGTTTCTGGATGCCACAAATTCAGTATGGGACGCACCATTCCGAATTTATTGACTTGAGTATGAAATTTTCCCCAAGAAATTCTGCGTTTATGGTATACATACGCGTCTGGAATTAATATGGTTTCATAACCTGCATTCCATATACGAATGGTTAAGTCTGGATCTTCTCCAGGATGAATTTGTCCGAAACCTTGCGTTTTTTCAAAGGCTTCTTTTGAAATTCCCATATTAAAACTTCGAGGTTGAAATTTGTTAACAGCGTTTTTTCCTCCTCTAATTCCGCCTGTTGTCAAAAAAGCTGTCATTGCGTAACTGATTGCTTTTTGTATGGTTGTAAATGAACTGTGCGCTGCATCTGGTCCACCAAAACAAGCTACATATTTATGTTGTAATGCCTTAGAAACTTCCGTTAGGTATTGTGGTGGTAAAATACAATCTGAATCAAATATTAAATAATAATTCCCTTTAGCACGTTTCATTCCGTAGTTACGTGAATCGCCTGGCCCAGAATTTGGCTTGAAGTAATAACTAATGTTCAGCGTATCTTTATATGAATTAACAATGTCTTCTGAAGGAAGTGTAGACCCATCCTCCACAATGACGACTTCAAAATCTTCTTGAAACGTTTGTTTTAAGATACTTTCTAGCAATTCTGCTACTTCATCAGGTCTGTTATATACAGGAACAACAATTGAGAATTTTATTTGCATGCAACAAATATAGGGAAACAAAAAAAGCTGTTCAATGAAGAACAGCTTTTAATGATAAATATATTTTTATAGAATTACTTTACGAATTTTACCGTTGAAGTTCTTCCGTTTTCTAAAGTTACTTTTGCAAAATAAACTCCATTTGTAGCAGCACCTAAGAATGCTTCTCCTGAAGCAGCATTTGGCTTTGCAGTTGTGATAATTTGTCCTACTAAGTTATAGATTTTAATAGAACTAACAGTGCTTTGCGCATTTACTACAAAACTATTGTTTACAGTGTTTACATAGTGTACAAAACCTCTCGATTCAAAAGAATTAACAGATAATACACAAGAAACAGTTGCTTCCCAACCTTCTCTTGTAACAGATGCGTCAGAAGTAAATACGAATGTTAAACATCCAGAAGCATCTGAAGAGCTAATCATCATACCTTCTAAGTCACCTGTTCCGATGGCTGGCACATCATTTTCATCCCAACACCAAATAGTTCCTCCACCTGGAGGATCAATTGTAGTTGCAGTAGCATCTGCTCCATCATGAATTGTTAAACCATCATAACAAGCAGCAGCTCCATTATTCTCTGTAGAGAAAAATGTAAATTCAACATTTACCGCTTCTCCTGCCATATTAGGACAGATTGTATAGGTAATATTTTCTCCATTTGAATAGTCGCCACTTTGTCCTCCTGAATCTAAGAAAATTCCATTCCCACAATTTGGTGGTACCGCAACATAAGGCGTAGCAAATGCAAATGGTCCTGCCCAAGCAGATACTCCGTCTGGTCCACAATCGGCTTGTACGTAGAATTCATAGCTATTATCTCCTACTAAACCAGTAGCTGCATACGGACTTGTAACTCCTGTTGCCGTAGCTGTTCCAGTAGGAGCTCCTCCAGCTGTAAGGTCTACTAATTCAATATTCCATGAAGTAGCCAATCCATTTTCTGTCCAATCTAAGTCAGCAGTAGTTTCCATAATATTTGTTGCATTTAATGCAGTTGGTGCAGGACAAGTTTCTAGTGTTGTAAAGCAGAATGGTCCAGCCCATCCAGAGAATGTTCCTCCTCCACAATCGGCTCTTACATAAAAACAATAATCGTTATTTTGCGTAAGTCCAGTTGCTACATAAGGGTTTGTAACTCCTGAAGTAGTTGGTGTTCCTGTTACCATTCCTCCTCCTGTGACATCTACTATTTCAATATCCCAAGCTGTAGATGTTCCGTTTTCTGTCCATCCTAAGTCAGCAGTAACATCTGTAATATTTGTTGCAGTAAGTCCATTTGGTGTAGGACACGCTGGTAATTCATTGAATGAAACATTATCAATAGAAATGTCTCCTTCAAATGTACCTCCGCTTGTTCCTACGAAAGTAACTGATATCGTTTGACCTGCAAATGCGGCTAAATCTATAACTGCGAGTTCCCAAGGTTGTGTTTCTCCTGTTTGTTGTTGACCTGAAATCGTTAGTACGCTCGTAGTTCCATTTACCAATACATCTAATTTTCCTATTTGTCCACCAAACATGTGATAGTTAAATGTTAATGCAGGTCTTGTAAGTCCTGATAAGTCTACTAATGGAGATATTAAATCTGTTGTATCACCAAGTGCTCCTGCTGATGCTTCAGTGTAGAAATAGTTTCCTGTTGTGATTGATGGAGCTGGACCTGTTCCTCCTGAACCTGCGTCTGTTCCTGGTGCAGATTCCCAATAATATGCTCCGCCTGTTCCAGCCCAGCAATTTTCGGATGTAAAAGCAGCGCCTCCTGTTGTAAATGTTTCAAAATCTTCTATATACGGTGCTGTAAATGCTGGACACGCTGTTGTAAAAGCAAATGGACCAGCCCAAGTAGAAGTTCCGTTAGCAACACAATCGGCTCTTACATAGAATTCATAATCATTACTATCAGTCAAACCTATAGCACTGTATGGATTTGCTATACCTGTTGCGGTTGCAGTTCCTGTAGCAGCGCCTCCTCCGGTAATATCAACAATTTCGATATCCCATAAGGTAGCCGATCCGTTTTCTGTCCAACCTAAATCAGCAGATGTAGTTAAAATATTTGATGCTGTTAAAGCTGTAGGAGCTTGACATGCTACTGTGGTACTGAACGAAAATGGTCCAACCCATGCAGAAGTTCCATCTACTCCACAATCTGCTTGTACATAGAATTCATAATCATTTGAAGGCGTTAAACCTGTTAAGCTAAAAGGATTAGTTACACCAGTAGACGTTGCCGTTCCTGTTGCAGCTCCTCCACCAGTGATATCTACTAGCTCTATATTCCATGCTGTAGCAGTTCCATTTTCTGTCCATCCTAAATCAGCAGAAAAACCATCAATATTTGTTACACTAAGGGCGTTTGGTGGAGTACAAGATGGTAATTCGTCAAATGCGACATTGTCAATAGCTATATCTCCTTCAAATGTTCCTGCACTTGTTCCTCTTATTGTAACCGATATTGTTTGACCTGCAAACGCGGATAAATCAATAACCGCAAGTTCCCAACCAGCTGTAGCACTTGCTTGTTGTTGTCCTGATATTGTAAATACATTGGTTGTTCCATTTACTAATACATCTAAAGTTCCTATTTGTCCACCAAACATGTGGTAATTAAACGTTAATGCTGGAGCAGTAAGTGCTGTTAGGTCTATTAATGGAGATACTAAATCAGTTGTATCGCCATTTGCTCCATTAGAAGCTTCTGTATAGAAGTAGTTTCCAGTAGTAATTGATGGATCTGGTCCTGTTCCTCCTGATCCTGCATCTGTTCCAGGAGCTGATTCCCAATAGTAAGCTCCTCCAGTTCCAGTCCAGCAATTTTCATATACAAACGCTGCTCCTCCTGTGGTAAATGTTTCAAAGTTCTCAGAATAAGGTGCAGAGATTGCTGCACAAGCTGTTCTGAATGTTAGTGGGCCAATCCAAGCGGAAGTTCCATCAGCAGCACAATTAGATCTTACATAATAGTCATATTCAGTATTTTCAGTAAGGCCTGTAGCTGTGTATGGATTTGTTACGCCAGTTGCAGTTGCTGTTCCTGTTGGCGGTGTTCCTGTTGTTACAATTTCAATGTCCCAAGCAGTTGCTGAACCACTTTCTGTCCATGACAAATCTGCTGTTGTATCTGTAGCATTTGCTACCATTAGTATTGATGGATCTGGGCATGACGGTGGTGCTGCCGAAGTAATTGTTGGCGCATCAAAGCAAAATCCCCACTCATAACCGGCTCCACCTACTAAATCATCAAAGTAAATTCTGTATCTAAAACCTGATAATTGAGTTGGTGTAAATCCTACTATATTAAGTACATCAGTAGTGTATGCTTCCGTAGTTCCTGAACAAAAATTGTTGGTTGGAGCTCCTGCTGTATCCGCATTAACTGGAAGACCAATTATATTCCAAGTACTAGCATCTGCATCCCAATATTCATATTGTAAAATGTCATCATTGTTGTAGTTGTAAACAAAGTTTCCTGAGATTGTAATCCATGTTTCTCCTGCTGTATGCGCAGCGGTTAGATCGATAACCGGTGATTCTGCAGCAATATCGTCATCACTTCCGTTCCCTGCATCATCATCGTCGAAGGCAAAGTTTGTTGAAACCGTAGGATCGGCTTCTAAGGCTGATGGGTCAGCGTTATAAGTTCCTGTGAGCGACCAATTTGTATTGGGCCACATTGCATTTTGATTTAATGTTTGTGCAAAACCTACATAGGAAAATGCAAAAAACATTATGAACAAAATTTTAAGTGTAATTTTTTTCATGTAGTTTGTTTTTAGTTAGCTATTTGCATAAATATATGAATTTTTATGCAAAAAACATCTGATAATAATTGTTCTTATCAATGATTGCTATAAAATGTTATTTTTTATAGTTTTCATTATGCTAAATAACATATTTAACAAGTATTTTTTAATAAAATGTTATGTAATAATATAGTTTATAGCATATTATGTAGAAAGTATTTGAAAACAAAAAAAGCTGTTCAATGAAGAACAGCTTTTAATGATATCTATTTTTTTATAAAATTACTTCACGAATTTCACCGTTGAAGTTCTTCCATTTTCTAACGTTACTCTTGCAAAGTATACGCCATTTTTAGCGGAACCTAAGCTTGCTTGTCCTGCTGGAGCATTAGGCTTAGCAGTCGTAATGATTTGTCCAACTAAGTTGTATACTTCAATAGCACTGATAGTACTTTGTGCATTTACCACAAACGTATTTTCTACCGTATCTACATAGTGAATAAAACCTCTTACTTCTGCAGATTCTATTGATAAAGGCGAACATGTTACATTAGCGGTCCATCCTGGACGTGTTACTGATCCGTCAGATGTAAATACAAATGTTAAACATCCTGATGCATCTGTGGACGTAATTGTCATTCCTTGCAAGTCACCTGATCCTACCGCTGGTGTATCATTTCTATCCCAGCACCAAAGTGACCCATTTGGTGAATCAATTGTAGCAGCCATATTATCTGGTCCATCATAGATGGTCATACCATCCCAACATGCAGTAGTACCATTGTTTTCAGCAGAGAAGAACGTAAATTCAACATTTACACCATCACCAGCCATATCTGGACAAATTGTATAGGTAATATTCTCTCCACTTGAATAATTTCCTGAAGCTCCTCCTGAATCTAAGAATGTTCCACTAGAACATGATGGTGTTACAGGTACATAAGGTGTAGAAAATGCAAATGGTCCTGCCCATGCAGATGTTCCATCGACTCCACAATCAGCTTGCACATAAAATTGATAGCTATTATCGCCTACTAAACCTGTTGCGTTGTATGGATTCGTCATTACTCCAGAAGCAGTTGGCGTTCCTGTTGCCATTCCTCCAGCAGTTAGGTCTACGATCTCTATATTCCAAGTGGTTGCAGTTCCGTTTTCTATCCAGCCTAAATCAGCCGTAGTTTCCATAATATTGGTTGCTGTTAACACTGATGGTGTAGGGCAAGTTTCAAGTGTTGAAAAGTTAAAAGGTCCAGCCCAACCAGAGAATGTTCCATCTCCACAATCGGATCTTACATAAAAAGCATAATCATTGTTTTGTGTAAGCCCCATTGCTGAGTAAGGATTTGTAACTCCAGAAGCCGTTGGTGTTCCTGTTGCCATTCCTGCAGCAGTAATATCAACGATTTCAATATCCCATGCAGTAGCTGTTCCGTTTTCTGTCCATCCTAAATCAGCAGTTGTATCTGTGATCATTGTTGCTGTTAAAGCATTTGGAAGTGAACATGCTGGAAGTTCAACGAATGATACATTATCAATTGAGATATCTCCTTCAAATGTCCCTGCACTTGTTGCTCTAAATGTAATTGTAATTGATTGACCAGCATATGCAGCTAAATCTACAACTGCAAGCTCCCAAGGAGTTGTTGCACTTGCTTGTTGTTGTCCGCTTAGTGTCCAAACATTAGTAGTTCCGTTTACAATTACATCAAGTGTTCCTATTTGTCCACCATACATGTGATAGTTAAATGTTAACGCTGGTGCAGTAAGTGCTGTTAAGTCTACTAACGGAGATACTAAATCGGTTGTATCACCATTTGCTCCATTAGAAGCTTCTGCATAGAAATAGTTTCCTGTAGTTATTGTTGGATCTGGTCCAGTTCCTCCTGATCCTGTATCTGTACCTGGTGCAGATTCCCAGAAGAATACTCCTCCAATTCCTGCTCCTGTCCAGCAGTTCTCAGTTCCAAAAGCAGTACTTGCAGTTGTGAATGTTTCAAAATCTTCTGTATATGGAGCAGCAACTGCAGCACATGCAGTGCTAAATGTGAAAGGTCCAACCCAAGCAGAAGTTCCTCCTGGTCCACAATCAGCTCTAACATAAAAATCGTATGCTGTATCAGCTGTAAGTCCTGAAGCTCCATAAGGATTCATAACTCCTGAAGCTGTTGCCGTTCCTGTAGCAGCAGTTCCACTTGTTAAAACTTCAACATCCCATGCCGTAGCAGTTCCGTTTTCTGTCCATCCTAAATCAGCTGTTGTATCAGTGATATTAGTTGCTGTTAACATAGAAGGATCAAGACATGTTGGTGGAGCTACAGATGTAATCGTTGGTGAAGTTAAACACCATCCCCATTGCCAACC
>NZ_JBGCDL010000071.1:0-22018 GCF_045105435.1 Kordia sp.
AAAAATGTGTTTTGTGGCACTTGGACTGAATCTTCAAATATCAAAAGGCTAATGAGATAATTGAACCATAAAATGTAAAACATATTGCTTTTTACAAAATTAGTACCTTAGTACAACACAATTGATACGTTTACCAACATGAAAAATACAGTGCTCACCTACGGAATTTATAGTTTTATCTTAGCTTCCATCCTATTTTCGGCAGCGCTTTATTTTGGCTATGCGTTGGAATTTAAAACGCACGGAATCATTGGATATGTAACCATGATTTTGTCACTTAGTCTTGTCTATTTTGGGATAAAACAACACAAAAATCACGTTCTTGAAGGTGAAATTGATTTTAAACCTGCCTTTGTTGTAGGTTTTGGAATTACTTCATTTGTGGCGATCGCTTTTGGATTGATCGATGCAATATATATTTCTACAATCAATCCTGATTTTACAGAAACCTATATTGCGTATGAATTTGGCTTGTTGGAAGCACAACAACTCACAGAAGCAGAACTGTATTACGATAAAAAATCCATTCTAAAACGAAGTGAAGTTTTTGACAATTCAACAATCACATTCTTTGTTACGCTAATGATGGTTTTAGTCATTGGAACCATCATTTCACTACTTTCTGCATTACACTTACACACAAAAGAAAACGAACAATAACAAATACTACAAATGAAAAATAGAGTCACTGGCTTAGGCGGATTTTTCTTCAAAACGGAAGATCCAAAAGGATTAAAAAATTGGTACGGAAAACATTTAGGATTGCCTGTAGATGAGTATGGCTGTACTTTTTGGTGGAAAGATAAAGAAGGAAACGACTGTTCTACACAATGGAGTACGTTTCCAAAAGACACCAACTATTTTAAACCAAGCGAAAAGCAGTTTATGATGAACTTTAGAGTTGAAAACTTGGTAGAACTCCTAGCTGTTTTAAAAGAAGAAGGCGTTACTATTGTTGGTGAAATAGAAGAATATAGTTATGGTAAATTTGGTTGGATTATAGATCCGGAAGGAAATAAAATTGAACTTTGGGAACCTAATGATGATGCATTTAAATAAAAAACTTACCTTGAGAATACAATGAAAAACCTACCTGTTTTTTAAACCAACATCAACACATAATGAAGAATTTTTCACTCTTATTACTGCTGATTTGTGCTATTGGGCATGCGCAAATTGAAGAAACAATCAAAAAAGACATTACAAAACTTGCTAACATCATTAATACAAAAGATGTCCAAGGTTTTTATGATTTTCTATGCGATACAAAAGATTTAAAAAAGTTATTTGCCGCAAGTGATGAAACAGATTATAATAAAATCAAATTTCGATATGGACAACATCTAGAAATGCAACCCAACATGCTTTTTCACGATGAATTAGATAGGAAATTAAAGAAGTATAAAAAACGTCCCAAGCTAAAACCTCATCTAGTTTTATATAAAAAAGCTACTATGGAAGCTGAAAAGAAAACGGTTATTACAATTTTCTTCAAAGATGCTAATGGCTCATTGTTTAGCATGGAACTTAAAAGTAAGAAAATTGGAAATGAGATGTTCTATGCTTATAAAGGAGAATTAGAAAAATTACAGCAAAAAAATATTGACAATTTCAATCAAAAGATCAAACCACTCATTACAAACAATACAAGTAGTTTTTCTATAATTTCTTTTAGCAAAGCAAGTTCAACTACAAAAGAGAAAGCTTATCCTTATGCTACTCTAGATGAAAAACCCATTATTGAAAATAAAGTACAACTATCAGATTTTTCTAAAAAAGTACAAACGGAAGTTTTAAAAATTATTGATCCATCCAAAGAAAACTTAGGTCGAAATAGATGCATGGTACGCTTAATCGTTACCAAAGACAAACAATTCAAAAATATTAGAATTAGAGCTGCAACCAAAACCTTAGAAGATAATGTCTTAACCATTCTTCAAAAGCAAAAAGTTACTCAAGCTGGCAAAAAAGATGGAATTCCGGTAGATACAGAAATTACGCTTGTACTCATGTTTACTATAAAATAAAGTACAATATAGATACTTTTGACAATTAAGTTGTAACAAATACATGATATTGGAAACTAATAAATATCATCAAAAGAAAAACAATCATGAGTAAAAACGACGATAACACATCTAAAGAATCTAATGACTCCGACGCTGAATTTCACAAAGCAAAAATAGTGCGAGAAACCAAAGCCGAAGAAATCAAAGATGAAATAAAGGACAGCTTAAACAACGCAAAGGAAAAAGCATCTGAATTTGCGGGTGAAGCCAAAGAAAAATTCTCAGATTTCTCTGAAAAAGCACAGGAAAAAGCAGCCGATTTTGCCGAAGACGCGAAAGAAGCTTTTGGAGACGCAAAAGAAAAAGCATCTGAATTTGCAGACGAAGCCAAAGAAAAATACGACGAATACAAAGAAGTTGCAAAAGATAAATTTGCTGAAATTAGCGAAGAAGCAAAGGAAGTTTTGGAAGACGTAAAAGAAAAAGTAAGCGAATTTGCCGAAGAAGCGAGTGAGCGATTGGGAGAGTTTTCAGAAGAAGCCAAAGAAACGCTAGAAGAAGCTTCTAAAAAAACGAAAAGTTTTTTTCAACGTTTATTTGGAAAGTAAAAATTCACGAAATAAAAGATATAAAAAGCACTAAAAGTATTCAGCTTTTTATATCTTTATTGTAATATCACGTTATAACTTATAATATGGGCATTACAAAGAATCACATCTTCGACGAATATCAAAATGAAACGGCTTTAATCACGAAAGTATTAGGGCATCCTGCACGAATTGCCATTTTGCAACACATCAGTAAAAATGAATATTGCAATTGCAACGACTTGGTAAAAGCGACAGGTTTGGCACAACCTACAGTTTCACAACATCTTTCCGAAATCAAAAGAATTCAGTTACTGAAACAAAAACAACAAGGGAAAAATACGTTTTATGCCATTGATTTGGATTTACTAAATCAATACCGACGAAAAATAAATGACTTTTTTGTAAAAGTACAAATGGACTGTCAGAAGTAGGATTTACATTTCGACTGCGCTCAATGTGACAGGTTTTGGAAGTTTCAAAAACTTCACCGCGAGGAGTTTACGACGCGACAGTCAATTTCTAAGTAAAGTCTGAATTTTCTTTGAACGAGATTGCCACGAATTTTCTACAATGTCGCTTCAAGTGATTTTCGCATGATTAAGCCTATCGAAGTACTGAAAATTATATCGAGAAATAGTGTAAAATTAAAGCGCTTCTCGATACAACAAATCACAGATTCGCCAATCGAATAGACGTTAAAGTTTCAAATATGTTATATGATTACAATCGTCACTTCGAGTGATTTTTCGAAATAAAATAGAGAAAAATTGTATCGAGAAGTACTTGAAAACACTAAGCTTCTTTCTTATGAATTTGTTTTTTTTGATTCATCTTTCAATCAAAGCAACTTATAAACTCATAAACTATAAAAAACTCCAACTTTTAAACTCAAAAACTACCAAACTCGTAAACTAATCGCATCCTTTCGACTAAAAAGCTTCTTTTCCTGCGAAAATTAAAATATTTTTGATTGGAATTAGTTTAGTTGTAAATGAAGTCACTCTTTCTATTTTTTTGTGTCGGATTGTTTTTCGCTGTAAATGTACAGGGACAAACAGAAAATCGCCGTACAAAAAAAGTGGCAGTCAAAGATGCTATCGTTTTGGATTCAGTGAGTATCAATCCGTTTCAATTCAAACTCACAGATAAAAAAAATAAAAAAATTGATTCTTCCGCGTATCGAATTGATTTTAAGAAAGCGATTCTGTATTTAGATTTGACAAAAATTACTTCCGATTCCATTCGCGTAAGCTATACCAAATATCCTGATTTTTTAACAAAGAAATACACTGGTTTTAATAAGAATTCTATTGTTCAAAACCCAATTGATATAGATAAAATTGTTTCGCTTAGCACGAATAAAGAACCTAAAAATACACGCCTTTTTGATGGTTTGAATACTTCGGGAAGCATTTCACGTGGTGTAACTGTGGGAAATAATCAGAATTCTGTTTTAAATTCGGAACTCGATTTACAAATTTCGGGGAAAATCTCAGAAAATGTAACGCTTCGCGCGTCAATTCAAGATGCAAATATTCCGATACAAGAAAGTGGATATTCGCAACGTTTAGACGAATTTGATCAGGTTTTTATTGAGTTGGAAAGTAAAAACTGGAAAATTCGCGCTGGTGATGTCAATCTCGAAAATACAACGACCAATTTTATGCGCTTTCAGAAAAAAGTACAAGGTGTTGGCGTTACAGCCGTTTTGCCTGGCGAAAATAGTAAAACCACTTTATTTGCTTCTGGTGCGTTGGTTCGCGGTCGTTATACACAAAGTAGATTTCAAGGGCAAGAAGGAAATCAAGGTCCGTATAAATTGACAGGTCCAAATGAAGAATTATTTATATTGATTATTTCGGGAAGTGAAACCGTTTTTGTCAACGGATTACCGGTAGAACGTGGAGAAAACAATGATTATATTATTGATTACAACGCGGGAGAAATTACGTTTACTTCCAAATATCCGATTACGTCAGAAATGCGTATTTCGGTCGAATATCAGTTTACAGACAACAATTATACGCGATTTGTAGCGTATGGCGGTGCGCAATATGAACGCGAAAAGTTTAAAATTGCAGGCTATATTTATTCTGAAAATGATTCTAAAAATCAGCCAATTCAACAAAATTTATCGGAAGAACAAGTAGAAATTTTGCGTGATGCAGGAGACGATCAACAATTAATGTCTGCGCCTTCCGCAGTTGAACAAGCGTTTACAGAAAACCGAATTTTGTACCGAAAAGAAACCGTAAGTACAGGAGAAATATTTGTATTTTCCAACAATCCTGACGATACTTTATTTGATGTCCGATTCACTTTAGTTGGCGATAATCAAGGAAATTATGTCTTATCAAACACCGCTTCCAACGGACGTATTTACGAATATGTTTCGCCAATTGCTGGCATTCCGCAAGGAAATTACGAACCAATTATTCAGTTAGTTTCGCCTACAAAAACACAAGTTGCTGTTGTAAATGGAGCATATACGCCAAGCGAAAAAACGAATGTACAGTTTGAAGTTGGCGTGAGTAATAATGATCAGAATTTGTTTTCGTCTTTGGACGATGATGACAATCAAGGTTTGGCTGCCAATATTAAAGTACGCCAGCAATTACTAAACAAGAAATGGAAGATTAATAGTTTTGCGAATTTTAATCATATTGATGAAAAGTTTCAGACAATTGAGCGTTTGTATTCGATTGAATTTAATCGTGATTGGAACTTGGACAACAATTTCAACACAGGAAATCAGCAGTTTTTAGCCACAGGTTTGGATTTTTCTAACGAGAAAAACGGCACGGCACAATATCGTTTTGAGTATTTAGATTTTAAAAATAATGCTACGGGAAATCGGCATGTGTTGGAATCAAATTTGAAGTTTGATAAACTGCAATTCCAATCTAGCGGAAGCTTTTTAAAGAATGAAACCAACACTACAACTTCCGATTTTTTACGTTTGTTTGCACGCTCTGCATATAGTTTTGAGAAAAGTTGGATTGGCGCACGTGTCGATTTGGAAAGTAACGAACAGAAAGAAATTACCACCGAAAATTTTACGCCATTAAGTCAACGATTTAAAGCGTATACAGGATTTATTGGTGTTGGCGATAGCTTAAAAATCCATGCTGAAGTTGGTTATACATATCGTGTAAATGATAGTTTGCGCAACAATAATTTGCAACGTGTAAATACGTCGAATACATACTTTTTAAAATCGCGATTGATTCAGAATAAAAACACACAATTGTCTCTATTTGTCAATTATAGAACGTTAAATCAGGAAGATGAAGATTTGGAAGACGAGAAGTCATTGAATTCGCGTTTGGTATATCAACAACGATTATTTAATAAAATTATAACCTTAAATACAGTCTACGAAACCAATTCGGGAACCTTGCCGCAGCAAGAATTTACGTATGTACAAGTTGATCAAGGACAAGGTGTCTACACTTGGAATGATTATAATGAAAACGGCATTCAAGAGTTGAACGAATTTGAATTGGCGCAGTTTCCTGATGAAGCTATTTATGTTCGTGTGTTGTTACCGAATCAGATTTTTATTAAAACGCATCAAAACAAATTTAGTCAAGTAGTTACTTTTAATCCGACACAATGGAATACGAGTAATGCAAAAGGCTTGAAGAAGTTTTTATCGCATTTTTACAATCAAGCATCATTTTTAATAGATAGAAAGATTCGCCGTGAAAACGATAATTTTAATTTTAATCCTTTTGATGATGACGAAAGCGACAATGTATTAGGATTGAGTCAAACCTTACGAAATGCGCTCTTTTTCAATCGCGGAAAGCAGAAATACACCAGTTCGTATACGTATTTGAATGCAAAATCGAAAAACTTACTTTCGATTGGTTCGCAAGAAAATATCAATACATCACATCAACTTCAGTTTACACATAAAATTGGCAAGTTTTGGCTCACCGACTTTATTAGTAGCACAGGAAAAACCGAAAGTATTTCAGAGAACTTTCTAAATAAAAACTTTGAGATTAGTCTGTTTAAAGTGGAACCAACACTTTCCTATTTATTTAGTAGAAATAGTCGTTTTAGCGTGTTTTATAAGTATGAAAATAAGGAGAACTTGGTAGGTAATGCAGAAACTTTGACACAGCAAAAAGTTGGAATTTCATTCGCGTATAGCAATCAGCAAAAAATTGCATTAAATGGTGAGTTTAATTACTTTCAAAATGACTTTACGGGAAATGCATTTTCACCAGTTGGGTATCAAATGTTAGAAGGTTTGCAACCTGGCACCAACTTTACGTGGAATATTTTAATTCAAAAGAAATTGACCAAGTTTTTAGATTTGAATCTGTCGTATTTTGGTCGAAAAAGTGAAACTTCGCAAACAATTCACACAGGAAATGTACAGCTAAAAGCATTCTTTTAATTCAATAACTACTAAAAATGAAGTTTGAATTTATTTTTAAGAATTCAGGTTTTACAGTACTTTAAAACACCATTAACTATTTTGTTTAATATTATTCTAAATAACACGCAACCTTTTTGGAGTTATTGAATCTAACAATGGTATAATTGTTGTTAAAAAAGCAACATACAACAACAAAATCGTTAATTATGAAAAACACCTTTACTACAAAATTACTCGCATTATTCCTTTTGATAGGGTTTCAATCGTATGCACAAGACACCGATACTATGTCAGGTGATCAGTTTAGTATTGATAATCGTCAAAACGAAATTCGTTTAGATGTGTTTGATGCTGCATTTTTCTCTGCTATTGATATTGGTTATGAACGTGTAAATGACAATTCTATTGGGTATGGAGCGTCTCTTTTTGTCAATTTAAGAGATCCAGGAGATGATGCCGCATATTATGAAAAAATTGCATTTACACCATTTTTCAGATTTTACTTTTTTAATTATGAAGATTATGGAGCCAAAGGTCTTTTTGCAGAAGTATTTTCAAAGTTTGCTTCAGGAGATAATCCTGATAATTTAGACGAAGAATACTTTGATGCTGCTTTAGGATTGGCTATTGGTAAAAAGTGGGTAAATAGAAGAGGATTTATGTTAGAGGTTTCATTTGGTGGCGGACGAAATATCGGATTGGATGATATTTCTCCAGATTTCACTTTTAGAGGTGGAATTTCTTTAGGATATAGATTTTAAGCAAAAAAATTACATGAAAAAGTGAAAGCCTATTGTTAAATACAATAGGCTTTCTTTTTTTGATTAACCGTATTTTTTAGGTATTACCAACACCATCCTGCTACTGAAGATACTTGGTCGTTCCAAGAAGTTCTCCACCATAAAGCACCTGAAAGTGTATACCAAGTTAGGTTTCTAACATATACTCCGCTCCAAGGACGTCCTCTATAAAAACCTATAGATCTTCCATTGAAACATGAATGTTGATACAATCTTGTATAAATCCTTTTATTCCAAGGTTTTGTAGCAACTAACGATGACATTTGATCATTATTAGAAGATCCTACCCAATGGTTTCTAAAAAATCTTTTATAATGTCTACGCAAAGACGTCATTTCAGTATTGTAATATGCATGTCTGTAATAACGAAATTTTCCACTACCACTTAAAGAATAACTATGACATGGTCCTTTGGCAGTTATTTCACCTTGCCCAGTATTGTCTCGTCTGCCATTATCATCTGCACCAGCTTCTTCTTGCGGAATTGCCTCTTCAGCATATCTTTCTACTTGCGCATCCATTTCTGCTTCTGAATTGAATATTTCTGCATCAATTTCTACAAAACCTGAGTTATCATTTTGTACTTCATCTGGATTTTCATCCTCTGGTAAGTTTGTAAATAAAACCGCTTGTGGTCCTTCTCCTTCTGGAAATAAAGCATAAGCACGTTCCAAATCGCCTTCTGTACTTAATAATTCTCCCGATTCGTTATCGATGGTATAGTTTACACTAAAGCGCTCTCCGTAATAGTCATAATTATACTTTACGAGCGTAGTGTTACCAGAATTTTTTGAGATATCGAAATCTGCTTGTTCATCTGGTAGTTCGCTTACCGTGTCATTTTGACAACTGGTAATTGTTAAGGCTGCTATTAAAAACATGCCCAAATACATTTTAAAATTTTTCATCATTTTAATAAGGTTTTTATGGTTAGAAAAGGATTTTCCCTAAATCCCTTTAGTAATGATGTTGCAACAAAATCACAGTACGAATTAACGACGTAAATAACACATTTTCAAACACTTGATTTTTGCATTTATAAATACAGACATGGTATTTATAAATAACACATGCTTATATTCCTAGCTTAGCTACTATGAATGTTAACTTTTAAGAAAAATATTACAATTTTATATGTAAATACTTATTACTGCTGTAGTTTATCTATTTTAGGGAAGAAAATTGTAATAAATAGAAACTAAGGCGTATGCATATCGTGCTTAAAAAGTTTGTAATGCCGTATTTGCAATGCATTTTACTTTTTATTACGAATGGTTAAGTTTTCCATTACAGGGAGAATTAAGCACAAAAAGAGGCAGTTTTGATGGTTAAAACTGCCTCTTTTTTATATTTTTTTGATTGAATTTACATGTTCTTCAACCAAGTACGCATGTTTACTTCTTTATTGATAATTCCGCGAACATCTTCAATTTTTACACGTTGTTGTTCCATCGTATCTCTATGACGAATAGTTACCATATTATCTTCTTTAGTTTCATGATCGACAGTAATACAAAATGGAGTTCCTGCGGCATCTTGCCTACGATAACGTCGTCCAATAGAATCTTTTCCTTCTTCATAAACCATATTAAAATCCCATTTTAAATCGTCCATGATTTTTCTAGCAATTTCTGGCAAACCATCTTTTTCTACTAGAGGTAATACTGCTGCTTTCGTTGGCGCTAAAACGGCTGGCAAACGCAATACAACACGTGTTGATCCGTCTGGCAATGTTTCTTCTACTAAAGAGTTTGAGAAAATTGCTAAAAACATACGATCTAAACCAATAGATGTTTCTACCACATACGGCACGTAACTTTCTTTGGTTTCACTATCGTAATACTGTAGTTTTCTTCCAGAATGTTTTTCGTGCGCTTTTAAATCGAAATCGGTACGCGAGTGAATTCCTTCGAGTTCTTTGAAACCGAACGGAAATTTGAATTCTATATCTGCGGCAGCATCTGCATAATGTGCTAATTTTTCATGATCGTGAAAACGGTAATTATCTGCTCCCATTCCTAGTGATAAATGCCACTTCATACGATTTTCTTTCCATTGCTCGTACCATTCTTTTTGTGTTCCTGGTTTTACAAAGAATTGCATTTCCATTTGTTCAAATTCGCGTTGTCTAAAGATAAACTGACGCGCTACAATTTCGTTACGGAATGCTTTTCCTGTTTGTGCAATTCCGAACGGAATTTTCATTCGTCCCGTTTTTTGTACGTTTAGAAAGTTTACAAAAATACCTTGTGCCGTTTCTGGTCGTAAATACAAGTCCATTGCAGTATCTGCGGAAGCGCCTAATTTTGTACCAAACATCAGGTTAAACTGCTTCACTTCTGTCCAATTCTTTGAACCTGAAACTGGATCTGCAATTTCCAATTCTTCAATCAAAGCTTTTACATCGGCTAAATTTTCATTTTCTAGTGAAGAAGCCAAGCGAGAAAGAATCGTATTTATTTTTTCTTGATATCCTAAAACACGACCGTTAGTCCCTAAAAATTCTTCTTTATTGAATGCCTCACCAAAGCGTTTTGCTGCTTTTCTAACTTCTTTTTCAATTTTGTTTTCAATTTTAGCGCAGTAATCTTCTACCAAAACATCAGCGCGATATCTTTTCTTAGAATCTTTGTTATCAATAAGAGGATCGTTAAATGCATCCACGTGGCCAGAAGCTTTCCAAGTAGTTGGATGCATGAGAATTGCAGCATCAATCCCTACAATATTTTCATGCATTTGCACCATTGCTTTCCACCAATAGTCGCGTATATTTTTCTTTAACTCTGCTCCATTTTGAGCATAATCGTATACTGCACTTAATCCGTCATAAATTTCACTTGACTGAAATATATATCCGTATTCTTTTGCGTGCGATACTACTTTTTTAAATTGGTCGTCTTGTTTTGCCATACCGCAAATATAAAACGTTTGTATATCAGCTACAAGCTATTTTTTAGCGATATATACAAAAGCTGGCGGAATGTTGAAAAGTTCGAATGACAACTTGACTTTATCCTTAAAAACTTTTTTGAGTTTTTTGTAGTAGGTAAGACTGTATTGGTATTGAACAAATAAGCCATCATCAACCATTGCGTCGTATGCATTGGCTAAAATTCGATCGCTTATTTCGACAGGAATATTTGTAAATGGTAGGCTTGAAACGATGCAATCTGCCTTTTCAAAACCGTGTTTTTGTAGAATTGGTGTTACTTCTTCCGCAGAAACTTTTTCAATAATTAGTTGTGGGTGTTTTATTTTCTCTAACGATTCAAAAAATTTATCGTTCACTTCAAACGTAATTAATGTAGTGTGCGGTTGTATTCTTTTTAAAATATGTTTGGTAATGATTCCATTTCCTGGACCAAATTCGACAATTACTTTTGCAGTATTGTAATCGATATTTTTCACCATTCGTTTACATAAAAAACGAGAACTCGGAAAAATGGTTCCTGCAGTTTTAATATCGCGTATGGCTTCTCTGAAAAATTTGAATCTATCCAATCGAGGAGATTTTAATACTTAATGTTTGTTTTAATCTATCGCGAAGTAAAGAAAATATTCAGAAAGTATGGCGATTTTTGTATGATTCTTTTTCTTTTTAAAAATCAATACAGCCTAATAAATTGGATTTGTTTGAGTTGAAGAGGTTTCGTGATGTTGTTTTTGTTGTAAACGATGATTGTTTTTTCGCAACTCAAGCATTTTTTTTCTGTATTCTAAGATAGATTCATAATCTAAAATGCTATGTTCTAAATTGTCTAATAGTTTGATTGCTTTTAGCTTTTCAGAATTGACTTCTTCTATATCTAAAGTAGCTTCTTTTACTAAATGATCGTAATTTTTTATGATTTCTACCAATTCTTCTTTTACAAGCAATTTTTCGTTATCTAAATAATTATCCTTCTCTCTATTGTCTTTGTAATTGAATACAGAAATGCAAACCATAGATACTGTCATTGCTGCAAGCGCAATTAGTAATATTTTTTGAATCGTATCTTTTGTGGCTCCACTCATAAAAAAGTAGTACTTTTAAGTAAAATATGTTAAAATTTTAACGTTTAAGTGTGGCAAATATATTAAATAATATTCTTTCTTCCTTCTTTCCATCAACTTGCTTGGCATGTACCACTAAATTGATGCATCAAGAACAGCATATTTGTACAAAATGTTTACACAATTTACCCTTTACCGAATTTCATAAGCATCCCGAAAACCCTGTATTACATACATTTTATGGGCGTGTTAGTATTGTAAATGCAACTTCGCTGCTCCACTACAAGAAGAATGGAATGGTACAACAACTTATACATCAATTAAAGTATAAAGGCAGACAAGAAATTGGAACTTTTCTAGGAAATATGTTAGGTAAACGACTTAAAGAGGAAATTTTATACAGTACAATTGACTACATCATTCCTGTTCCGTTACACAAAAAACGATTGCAAAAACGCGGATATAATCAAGTAACAACTTTTGGACAACAGCTTGCAATGCATTTGGAATCGGAATATGCAGCCGATGTACTGGTTAAAGTAAATAATATTAAAACTCAAGCTTTTAAGAAACGAGCCGCACGTTGGTTGACAGCACAACAGTCTTTTGAAGTTATAAATACTGAGAAACTAGCAGGAAAACATATTTTATTGGTAGACGATATTATTACCACCGGAGCCACTTTAGAAGCCTGTGCTTTAGCACTTCAAAAAATACCAAATATTAAAATTAGCGTAGCAACTATGTCAATAGCAAGTTAAAACGTTCGTCAGTACCAAAAATAATTAGTTTATTTGTAGCGCATATATTTTATATCAATTAATGAAACAGCGTTTTATATATTTTTCTTTAGTGATTTTGGTCTTTTTGTCATTGTTCAATTGTGCCAAACGTGGTTTTCCTACTGGTGGCGAACCTGACAAAACACCGCCAAAAATGGTGAAGTCGCAACCAGAAGAATTCAGTACTAATTTTGACGAAGAACGAATCCGAATTTATTTTGATGAGTATATTAAAGTCAAAAATATTCAGAAGCAATTAATTATTTCGCCGCCAATTAAAGAAGGTGGTTATATTTTGTATCCGCAAGGTAGCGCAAGTAAATATATTGATATTCAAATTATTGATACACTTCAAGAGAATACAACGTATTCGTTTAATTTTGGACAAAGTATTGTAGATAATAATGAGGAGAATCCGTACGATTATTTTAAATATGTGTTTTCTACAGGTGCCTATATCGATTCTTTAGAAGTTACCGGAACTATTAATGATGCATTGGACAGAAAACCTGAAAAGTTTGTTTCTGTGATGTTGTATGAGATTGATTCTACCTACAGAGATTCTACCGTATACAAAAAAACACCTACGTATATTACGAATACTTTGGATAGTTTGACCGAGTTTAAACTTGCCAATTTGCGTGCAGGAACGTATAAAATGATTGCGCTAAAAGATAAAGCCAATAATTACCTTTTTAACCCGATAACGGATAAAATTGGATATGTAGCACAAGAAATTACAGTTCCGAACGATTCTTTTTATACAATTACTTTATTTAAGGAAATTCCGGCGTTTAAAGCAACGCGTCCTGCGCAAATTTCTAAGAACATGATTGCTTTCGGATATGAAGGCAAAGTAGATAGCATGGAAATTAAAATCAATTCAGAGGTTGCCGAGAATTTTAAATTCAAAACGACACGTCATCCCGAAAAAGATACGCTACGTTATTGGTTTGAGAATTTAAAACCCGATACCGATTCTTTATTATTTACAGTTTCAAAAGGTACGTATAGCGAAGATTTTACGGTAAAAATAAAAGAGATGGAGAAAGATTCCATGAACCTTTCTGTTAATTTCCAAGGATCTATTCCGCCAAACGGCGATTTTAAAGTAGCTTCCAACACGCCGATTGTTGCTATTGATGCAAATACAATTTCTATTCAAAATAAAGATTCTATTCCTGTAAAATTCACTTCAAAACTGAACGAGACAAATAATAGTTTGGATTTGTTTTTTGAGAAGAAAGAAAACCAGCGTTATAGCATTCAGATGTTGCCAAAAGCAATTACCGATTTTTATGGTGAAGTGAATGACACGCTAAATTACACGTTATCAACAAAAGAAAATAAGGAATATGGGAATATTCAATTGACGTATCCTGGACCTGAATATCCTGTGATTGTACAAGTTGTAAATGAAAAATTGGAAGTTTTAGCGGAAGATTATTTAACGGAACCGAAGCCTTTTTCTAACTTTCCATATATAGATCCGCAATCTGTATATTTTCGCGTTATTTATGATACAAATAAGAATGGAAAATGGGATACTGGAAATTATTTAAAGGATATTCAGCCTGAAGTTATAAAATATTATCCTGGGAAACAACCTGTCAGAGCAAATTGGGATATTATTGAAGTGCTTACGAAGTTGAAGTAGGTTTTGTTAGATGTTAGACCGCTTTGCTACTAGATTTTAGATCGCTTTAGACTTGTTTCCGCTTAGGCGGAAATCTCTTAGACTGCTGTTAGAAATTTTCTATTAAACCCTATAATACTTTAGATGAGATCGTTTTTCTATTGAAATTTAGAGTGTTTTTGTTAAGTTCAAAATTCTGTATAAAACTCCATTAACAAATTGACGAACCATCAAATCGATAAACCCAACTTAATTAAACCCAACTTAATTAAACCCAATTTTCCGTTTTTCCGTTTGTTTAAAACTCTTGTTTTCGTAGTTAAAGATATTAGCCAATGTCATCTCAGAATCAGTTGACTCATGGTTTAAGGAACTTAACAATTGATTGGCTTTTTGTTTTGTCAACGCTTTAAATTCGTAATATGCAATCATTCTTCCTTTTCGCAACAATGCCGTATCAATTTTGTTGATACTTGTGTTGAATGTACAAATGATTTTTATGTTTAAATAATCACTGAAAAGTCCATCTGTAAGCTGTAAAATAGTTGAAACAACCGAACTTTCATTCTTTTGTTCTCTACTTGTCAATACTTTTTCGGCATCTTCAATGATTAAAATCGAATTTTGGTTTTTTAGCAAGAACGAAATAAAATCAGGATGCAGTAATTCATTGACAAATTCGTTCTGAATGAAAATAAAATTCTTCTTATCATGTTTGCTAATCAAGCTTTTAATGTACGATGTTTTCCCTGTTCCTGGAATTCCGTGTAGCAAAATAAGTCCTGCTTTTTCTACAGCTAAGGAAGCTTCAATAGTTTCATTTACTTTGCAAAAATCATCGTTGTACATACTTTGCGTATCACATTTAAAATCTTCCGTACGCACATCTTCTGTAAAAAAGTTACGATTATCTCTTGATAATACTTTAAAAACTGGCGTTCTGTCAAGTCCGAATGTAGTTCGTAACGTATGATTCATTTCAATAATCCATTGCTCCAATTCCGAATCTGAATTGTCATAATAAAATTCAACATCGAGTTCTTCTTGTTCTAACGATATCCAAATAAGCAGCTTTTTTGTCGTACTTTTTAAAAGATATTGGTATGCAAAATCTTTCGAGAAATCCGCATTTTTAGCATCTTCTGTATTCCAATTTTTGAAGACAATTTCGAGCGAATTCAATTGAAAATTGAGCGTTTCTACAACCGTTTCTATATTTTTTTTATTTTCTTCAAGTGGTGTTTTTAGACTAAGAATGGAAGCTATTTTATCAAAACAGATAATATAATAGGTATTTTTATCGAAGTCGCCATACGAATCGAATGAGTCAATTAATTCTGCCATGCGTGTCTTTTAAATTAAGTTATTAATTATCTCTTTCGAATATAAATTAGCTGCGAAGCTTTTAAGCATGCAAGGTAAATGCATCTTTGTCGTCTAGGAATTTCAACTTATTTCTGTAGGTTGAAATGTGTTCTTTGGTAAGCGTTATAATTTCAGTTTCTTCTTTGCTTGGAGTTATATTGGTCAGTTGTTCGCCCAATACATCGTAGGCAGCGGAATGTCCGCAATATTCCAAAGAATTTGCGTCGAGTCCTACTCTATTCACACCAATACAATAACTCATGTTTTCAATGGCGCGCGCTTTTAATAACGCATCCCATGCGCTAACACGCGGTTTTGGCCAATTGGCAACATATAATAAAAGGTCGTAATTTTCTACATTACGAGCCCAAACTGGAAAACGTAAATCGTAACAAATAAGTGGACAAATTTTCCAGCCTTTATATGTAATTGTATTTTTTTCGGTTCCAGCGGTGTATACTTTGTGTTCGCCAGCAAGTGTGAAAGTATGCTTTTTGTCGTAGGTTTCTATGTCTCCAGAAGGCAATACAAATACCGAACGATTGTAGTGATTTCCGTTTTCAGAAATGACCAAACTCCCTGTAATTGCTGTGTTTTTAGCTTTCGCTAGATTTTTTAACCAAGTAATTGTTTCGCCATGCATGGTTTCCGCTACATTTTGCGGATTCATGGTAAAACCAGACGTAAACATTTCGGGCAATACAATAATATCGACTGCTTCAGTAATTCCGTTGATTTTTTCTGCTAACTGCGTTCTGTTTTGCGCAGGATTTTCCCAGATTAAATTGGTTTGTACAAGTGCAACTTTCAGTGCTTGGCTTTCCATGAGTTTCGTAGGTATTTTTGGTCAATTATTGCGTTTTATCAATCGTACTTGTGTCAAAAAAACAATACTGCAAATTTACCACTTATTTTCCATGAATATCCAATACTTCAAAAAGTTTTGCTTTGAAGGTTCTACCAATCGGAATGCGTTTGTCGTGAATATAGACTTCGTTTCCTGAAATTTTATCCACATGATCTTTGTTGATGACAAACGATTTGTGAATTTGAATGAATTGCTGTTCAGGTAGTTTTTGTTTCCAAGTACGCAATGTGCCAATGAAAGATAGTTTTTGTTGTTTGCTTACTAAAGTGAGATAGTTTCGTTCCGATTCGACATAAAAAATTTCTTGAAATTGTATTTTATGAAACGTTTTATCTACGTTTAGGAATAATGTATCTATGCTTGGTTTTTCGGCTTCTTTTTCAACAATTTTTGTTTGAATGCGTTGTGTTTTCTGAATCGCTTTTAGGAAACGTTCCAGCGAAAAAGGCTTTACTAAATAATCAATAATGGTTTCAAATTCAAAGCTTTCCACCGCATAATCAGGATATGCAGTTGTCATGATGATGGTTGGCGGGTTTTTAAGCGTTCGCAGAAAACTCAATCCAGAAATATCAGGTAAATTGATGTCTAAAAAAATTAAGTCAATCGTTTCTGAATTTAACGTATCATACGCTTTTAACGCGGCATTAAACGTTCCAATCAATTCCAAATACGACACTTTAGCAATGTAACTTTTTACGATACGTTGCGCAGGAATTTCATCTTCTATAATGATGCATTTCATCAATTTGTTGTTATTGTTTTTTTAATTGTCAGATAGAACCTCCAAAATAATCATTTTTGGTGTGTGATTGTAATTTAATACGTACTGTTTCATGTCAATTCTAATTTTAAAGTTACTATATATAACGTATCGTCATGAATAGTAAGTTCGTATGTATCTTTGTAAATTAACTGTAAGCGTTTCTTTAAATTTTTCAATCCAATTTTAGCTCCTATACTAGTTTTTGTTTCTTTCGCATGATTCGCACAAATACAAGTTAGTACACCATTAGAAACCTCAATTGTAATATCAATTTTCGTGTGCATTTTACTGTGTTTAAATGCATTTTCAATAATTGTAATAAGCAATAAAGGTGCAATTTGATGCTCCTGTTGTAAAATATTTTTTCGATATTCAATCGTTTTTATGCCTTCCGTTCGTATTTCTTGAAACTTTATATAATTGTCAATAAATTCTAATTCTTTTTCTAACGGAACAAAGGTCGCATTGCTTTCATACAGTACATGTTTTAGATTGTTTGACAGCATTAAAATCAATTCAGGAACTTTTGCAGGTTTTTCTAACGAATAGGAATAAATTGTGTTTAAATTGTTGAATAATACATGCGGATTTATCTGCGATTTCAAAAATTTCAATTCCATTTCGGCGTGCTTTTTTTCAATGGCTTCTACTTCATCTTTCTTTTCTAAATAGCGAAACAACATCCAAATAAAGGAGAAAAAGATAATTGGCACAATGGTTTGCCAGAGGTAATCTGATAAACATTTTACCACACTACAACCACATTCTGCAAAAAAATTACAATACAATTGGGTTGCCAAAAAACTAATCAGCGCAATGATAAGAATATAGATAGCGTACCATTTTTTTCGCACAAAATAAGGCAACAACACAAAATCGTTCACATATACAATACTCACTAAAATGGATAAGTATTGTAGAAATGGATTTTCTGTCCAATAATAGTCTGAAAAGTAAAATAAAGAGACAAAAATGAACAATGTCCAAAACAATATATGAATTAGGATTTTAGAAATTTTATAGCTGAAAAAGTTCATTTGCTCATTTTTAGAAACACTCAAAGTACTAAGAAACGTAAAATTCGTCAAAAATAAGCGTATGAAATACGAGGTTTCTTATACAAACGGTTGTTTTCTATGAAAATACTGCTTTATTTTGAGTTGTAGAACTCATAAATCCTTGTAAAATGGCAACAACATACACTCCAAAAACGATTGATGATTGCATTACAATCATCGATACAATACTTCCTAAAGAAGAAAAAGAAGTGTTTAAAAAAATGAGTCTTTCAGAGTTTACAACATCCGTACATTTTGGCTTAGGCATGTGGATTCGGAATAATTTAGGCGCATGGAATTCGGATGCTGCTTTGGTAAAAAATACAGGTTTGAGTGGCGATTCGTTATCGCATGCAGTTTTGGAAGCTTACTATACACATCTCACAAAATAATCTTTTTTTTGCATGTTGTTTGTGTAGTTACTTTTGCTATCTATACATCTTTTTTTATTTTTTTGGTTTGATGATTGATTTTTGAAGCATGAATTCAAAATCAATCAAAAATGAACAAATTTTTTACTTTCCTATTGATACTTTTTGTGTGTCAAATTTCACTTTCGCAATCGGTGAATCAGTTAACCAAAGATGCACGTGATCGTGATATGCTTTTGGGCGAAATTACCAAAGAAGGTTTTACTTCCAATTCTTTTAATTCATGGTTTTCTCCGAATTATGAAGCCTATGAACCTGATGCTACAATTATAAAAAAACTCAAAAAGAAACTTAAAAAATATTCCATTACTATTTTCATGGGAACTTGGTGTGGCGATAGCAAACGAGAAGTTCCAAAGTTTATGAAACTGTTAGATGCTGCCGATTTTCCAGCAGAAAAACTACGTATTGTTGGTGTTAATAATGCGCGAACAAACTATAAACAAGGTCCAAATGGTGAAGAAAAAGGCTTGAATATTCATCGTGTACCCACTTTTATTGTGTACAACAAACGCGGAAAAGAAGTTGGACGTATTGTGGAACATGCAGTAGAAAGCTTGGAAGCTGATTTACTTCAAATTTGCAGAAGAAAATCATACGAACATCAGTACCAAGTTGTTACAGAATTGCATCAATTATTTGAGAAAAAAGGAATGGAGTATGTTTCTGAAAATGAAGAAAAAGTCATTCAAAAACTACAAAAGCATTCCAAAAGTTTAAAAGAATTAAATACTTATGGTTATGTGTTGCTTCGCGCGAAAGCGACATCAAAAGCCATTCGTGTTTTTACCATTAACACTAAATTATTTCCAGCTGATAAAAACGGTTATGACAGTTTGGGCGAAGCTTATTTTACAGCGAACAATTACGAAAAAGCCACAAAATATTACACAAAAGTATTAGCATTAGACGCAAATGACAAAAATGCAAAAACCATGTTAGCGAAAATGCAGAAATAATTTTAGCAACGCAAAGTTTGTTTGAAAAGCAACGCGTCTCCTAGCGAGATTGTGCGTTGCTTTTCTGTTTTAAAAAAAAGAGGTTGTACTATATTCTTGCCTTAATTATTAGTAAATTTAACAGCAATTGTTGCTTTTGAAAATTTAACCAAAAATACCTACCATGATTTTCAAACATTCTGATATTAGTTGAATACGCCTAGACTATACACATACGTTTTATGAAATTTTTGCTTCCTAGATTTTTAGCATGTTTAATACTATTTACATATTCTTCCAATGTAAACGCTCAGGAATTATCGCAAGATGCTTCTTTAGCAGAAATGTATAAGCACATAGCAGAACAAAAATTTTCCGATCCAGCAGCTGCACATATAAATGCCGAACTTCTCCTGCTAAAAAGTCAAGCTGAAAACAATAAAGAATACATCTTCAAAGCCTATTACCAACTTGCCAGAATTGCTAATGTCCAAGGTGATTATAAAACAGGGATTCGATTTACAGAACAAGCTATACTTACTGCAAAAGAAATAAAAAATGAAGTGTTTTTATCCAAAGCTTATCTTATTAAAGGAAATTCACACGTATATCTTGGAGATGATGAAGCGTCTTTAAAATATAATATTAAAGCATTGGAATATGCAAAAAAAAGTAACCATATTCGAATTCAGATTATGGCCAATGGTAATATTGCCAAAATAAAGCGCAATGTCCATTTTAATGAGGAAGCTTTAAAAATGTTTAAGCAAAATTTCAAATTGTGCCAGCAACATGGATTAGAAAAAGAAATTATAGGAATTAATACGTATTTAGGACTTACAGGAACTTTTTTGACTTTATCACAACCAGATTCTACGCTGGTATATGCAAAACCTGGACTTGCTTATGCTTCCGCAAATAAAGATACAGAAGGAGAAAGTTATTTTTATATAGATATGGGAATTGCATATTATATGAAAAGTGATTTTGAAAAAGCTGTTACCTATTTAAAAAAAGCGAAAGTAATTACACTTGATTTAAAGAATAAAAAGCGCTTGGTAGAAGTCTATTATTATATTGGAAAATCTTATGTAGGATTGGAAAATTATACGAAAGCAATTGAGTTTTTAGAATTGACCAAAGAAACTGTCTTAAAAGAAAATAAGAAGAAGAATACACTAAAATTCAATCCGCATATTTTACTAAAAACACATGAAGTTCTGGCGGAAGTATATAAAAAGGAAGGTGAGATTGAAAAATCAAATGCAAGTTTTGAAGAGTACAAAGCCTTAGACAAGTTAAAAGATATAGATCGTACAAATGTATATGAAACTTTACTTGACAATGTAAATAAAGAGAATAAACAATTAAGTACTTCGGAATCATATTTAAAAGATACTGTGAAAATTATTTCTATTCTCGGAGTGATTGTGTTGATTTGTTGTGTATTTTTTATTCTAAAATTCATCAAAATGCGAAAAAAAAGTAAAATCATTTTTGAGCAATTGATGAAAAAAATTGAAGCAGAAAGTCATCAAAAGAAAAAAACACCTGTTACGATTCAAGATAAAAAAGTGCAGGAAATTTTAACCCGTTTAGATAAGCTTGAGGTTTCTTTATATTTTTTGAATAGTAATTGTACGTTACAAAATGTAGCCAAGAAAATAAAAACCAACACCAGTTATTTGTCAAAAATTATTGGCACACACAAACAAAAAAAATTTACGGAATACATCAATGAACTTCGCATTCAATATGTATTAAAACAGTTAAAAGAAGATTCTAAGTTCAGAAAATATTCGATTAAAAATATTGCAGAAGAAATAGGCTATAAAAGCACCAATTCGTTTACAAAACATTTTAAAGCATATACCAAATTGTATCCTTCTTTTTACATTCAAACTCTAAATGAAAAAGAAAAAAACGGTGACGCAAATTTATAAATTTGAGTTATTTACGCTTCAAAGTATACTAGTTAACGTATAAATTATGTTTATTTTCAATCACGAATCTATAACTTAAATAATTCATTATGAAGAAAAAAGACTTAAACACTATGCACTTACGAAAGCGTTTAATTGCAAATATGCAAGCAAACTATTTGGAAGCTTTAAAAGGAGGAACACGGAGTCAGAGTAACGATGGCTCATTTGACTCTGTTGACTATACTATTTGCCCAGGTCAAATGCACTGTGTTCATAATATCACTATCTAAAAAACTTAAACGGATAACAACCTCTAAAACGAAAATAAAGAGGCTGTCTAAAAAGTCATAATTTCGTCAAACCGAACTTGATTCGGTTTCGCATAACAGTTGAAAATCAGCTTTATGAGATTCTGGATCAAGTCCAGAATGACGACTTCTGAAACTTTCCAGACAGCCTCTTTT
>NZ_JBGCDL010000072.1:0-3547 GCF_045105435.1 Kordia sp.
TTAGCGCCACAACAAACCTTTGGCGACCTTGTGAAACGACTCGATAAAATTCGCGGTTGGAACTTTACAAAAGCAGCTGTTGAAATGGCAGCATTGCAAGTCATAGAAAAAAATACAGGGAAATCACCTTTCCAATTATTAGAAAATAAACCATTGACCGACGTTCCTGTTGGAATTTCACTTGGACTTTACACAGAGTTAGACCGAATGAAAGAAGTGGTAAAAAATGCTTTAGAAACTGGTTACAGACGACTAAAATTTAAAATATCACCGAATGTACGTATTGACTTTTTTGAAGAAATAAATCCGATGTTGTTCAAAGCAGATACATACGTAAGTTTTGATGCGAATGGTAGTTTTGGTGATGACGATTTTGAAGTCTTTAACTATTTTGCAAATACGTATCAAACCATGATTGAGCAACCGTTTGCTCCTACTCGATTCGATTTATTATTGAAAGCGAAACAGGAAAATCCGGATGTTTTTATCTGTTATGATGAAGAAATAAAATCGCTTGGAGATGTATTAAAATTACATCATTTAGGTGTTTTGGACGAAGTAAATCTAAAAGTTGGACGTGTTGGTGGCGTGATGAAAAGTATTGAAATTATTCAATATTGCGCCAAACATCACATTCCATGTTGGATTGGCGGTATGTTTGAAACTGGCATTGGAAGAACGCTCAATTTACGCATGGCTTCCTATTTACCAAACGCTCGTGCACATGATTTAAGTCCGTCAGATCGTTATTTCTTGGAAGACATCGTTGCGCCAAATGTAGAAATGACCAGCGGTTATGTTTCCATTGAAAGCTTACAACATTGCCAAGTACAACCGAATTTGGTTGACAAATACACCATTGATCAAAAAACCATAGAAGTTACATGCTAGATTTTTACATACAAAACGCAAAAATTTGCACAGGACATAAGGAAACTGCCAAAATTGGAAATGTCGGAATCCAAGATGATCGCATTGCATGTATTCACTATCAAGGTGACGATTTTGAAATTCCCGCAGCTAAAGAAATTATTGACGCTTCTGGACTGATTTTAACACCTGGTTTTATAGATCCGCACGCATCCACAGGTTTTGGATATTTCTTTCCAAACGCTGCCGATCATAAATTATATCAAGGAATTACCACTGAAATATTTGGAAACTGCGGAACATCTCCAGCTCCAATTGGCGAACATTTAGATACAACCATGAATCGTTTGTCAGACGAAATTGGATTTCCGTTTGAATGGCGATCGCTAGAAGAATATTTCAAACAAATAGAAGATAAAATACAATTCAACATTGCAACGTTGGTCGGACATAGCACGCTTCGCGCAGGAAATATGGACGATTGGCACAATTTGCAACCTGAACAACTGGAAACCATGAAAACAGCCTTAGCTGAAGCAATGGACGAAGGCGCTTTGGGAATTTCCACAGGATTAATATACGCGCCAGGTTGTTTTGCCGAAATGGACGAAATTATTGCCTTAGCCAAAGTAACGGCTGAAAAAGGTGGCGTATACGCTTCGCATGTTCGTAATGAACGTGATGGACTGGAAGAAGCCGTGGAGGAAGCTTTAAACATTGGAAAGCAAGCAGATATTCGCGTGTTGATCAGTCATATAAAAGCGGCTGAAAAAGAAAATTGGGGAAAAATTCCGAAAGTCTTAAAAATGATCGAGGAATTTAATAAAACGAGCAAATTGCAAGCTGCCTGTGATGTATATCCGTATACAGCAGTTTCCACAAAATTGCGCGCGTTTATTCCTAAATATATGTTGCAAGACGGAATTGCGGCGGTTTCTGATAAAATGAAAGATACCGAAAATGTTACTGCTATTGCGGAATGGATTATTCAGAAGGATTATGACATGTCGCGCATGCTGATTATCTCTGACGATCTAAAAAGTTATTACAATAAGAATGTTTCTGAAATTGCTGCCGAACAAAAAATTTCGTTAGCGCAAGCTGTTGCTGATATTTTAGCAGCAAGTACTGAAACTTGGGTTGTATATCATTGCATCGATCAAAAAGATATTGATACAGCTGTGTTATGGCCAAATAGTATGATTTGTACAGATTCATGGAGTTATCCAATTAATGCACCAAAAAGCATTGGGCAACCGCATCCAAGATCGTATGGAGCATTTACAGAGTTTTTACAACGTTTTGTTATTGATGAACAACTATTAAGTTGGGAAGAAGCCGTTCATAAAGTTACCCATCTACCTGCTGAATTTTTTCAACTGAAACACAGAGGTTTAATTGCAAAAGACTATTACGCAGACATCGTTTTGTTTGATCCGAATGCAGTAAAAGCAAATGCTACTTATTTAACGCCTAGAGAATTATCATCAGGAATTGAACATTTATGGGTAAACGGTTCGCATCTCATTCAGCACACAAAAATACAAGATGCAACACCAGGAAAAGTATTGACATTGAAAGATTGAAATGCAACAGAACACTGAAATAAGAACAATTAATACAACTGATTATCAAACAGTTGCTAATATATATAATGAATACATCAAGTTGGGCACAGCTTCGATGGAAGAAACGTTGAAAACTGCGGATGATATTGCAAGTTGGATACAAAAATTTCACAATCGCGAAAAATTATATGTCTTTACAGAAGATGATGAAGTGATTGGTTGGGGAATTATTAAACGATATAGTGATCGTGAAGGATATCGCTTTGCTTGTGAAACTGCCGTGTATTTCACAGAAACGAAGCTAGGAAAAGGATACGGAACAACGATGAAAAAGTACGTAATTGAACAATGCAAACAATTACAATACAAACATTTAGTTGCAAAAGTATTCGCCACAAATACGGCAAGTATTGTATATAATGAAAAATTAGGCTATACTATAGTCGGTCGTCAAAATCAAATTGGCTTTAAAAACAATCAATGGTTAGATATGATTATCATGCAATACGTAATAGAATAGTACACTAAGAAATTAAGAATTTAAAAAACGCAAAGGACATGATGTTACAAGAAGAAGTTTTAGCACCAGCTTTAGAAACCTTAAAAACGTTGATACAAGACGCCGTTGATAGTGGAGAAAAAGTCACTGCTTCAAATATTAAAGATTTTGTAGAGCAAGCTCAAATTACACAGAAAGATTTGGAAGCTTATGCCGATTTTGATCACCCAATTGAAGATGGTTACGGACGTAAAATGATTTATGACGCAGGGAAGTTTGAAATTATGGCAATGTCATGGAATCCAGGCGATTATTCTTCTATTCACAATCACGGATATACACAATGGGGCGTTGTTCAAGTATTTGGAAATGTACACCATTTTATCTATCAAAATAGAAATAATCAATTGCGTTTTGCGAAGAAAGAGATTTTAACATCGGGTTCTATTGTAAAGGTTGTAAACGCAATGATTCATCAAATGGGGAATCCATCAACAGACAGATACATGACCTTACATATTTACGGTTCTTGCGATAAAGCAGGCGATATTACTGCCGATGCGAAGAATTACGAATTGGAACACGATCGTGTAAATCATACGACTGGTGG
>NZ_JBGCDL010000073.1:0-5148 GCF_045105435.1 Kordia sp.
GAAGGAAAAGAAATTTTTACGACAATCTTCAAAAATCGTCCAATAGAAACCATTTTAGCATTTTTAGGGAATGAAAGTTCTTTTGTAGACGATCTTAAAATTATGAGTTGCTTGCCAATTGGACCGTTTTTCACTGCCGGATTGAAGCAGTTGAAATAGCGTATATTTGTTATAGAAACTATAAAAATCTTTACTCAGGTATAATTTTTGTGTATCTTTCCATAGAATAAAAAATAATGCAATTGAAATTAAAAAAATTAATCACGTTAGCATTGCTTTTACTGTTTTCAGTAAGAAGTTATGCTTCTTATATATTGATTCCAATGGACGCGGAATCACAAAAAGATCACTTAAAAGCATACGGAATTACCTATTGGTCACTTGAAAAAAAGATCAAAGTAAAATGGTTGCTCAATTACAGAGGCGGATCATTTTTATTACCTGCAATTGATGCTGTAGAAAAAGAATGTAAAATTAGAGGCGTTTCATACGAATTACTATCAGATTCCAAAACGACTTCACTATTGGCAGAAATTGCGAGTCCTAGTAAAAATCAAGAAGCTGTTATTCTGGAAAAAGCACCAAAAGTGGCTGTATATTCTCCAAAAGGAAATGTGCCTTGGGATGATGCGGTAACAATGGTATTAACCTACGCGGAAATTCCATATGATGTAGTATATGATGAAGAAGTGTTGGCTGATGGTTTAGTTCAGTACGATTGGTTGCACTTGCATCATGAAGATTTTACAGGACAATTTGGGAAGTTTTATGGAATTTACCGTTCGGCACCTTGGTATATTCGCGAGAAGAAAGAAGCAGAAGCATTGGCTAAAAAGCTAGGATATGATAAGGTTTCTGAAGAAAAACGTGATGTTGCATTGAAAATTCGCGATTATGTTATTGGTGGCGGATTTATGTTTGCCATGTGTAGCGCTACCGATAGTTTTGATATTGCATTGGCTGCGGAAGGCGTTGATATTTGCGAACCCATGTTTGATGGCGATGTGTCGGATAGAAATTATCAAAGTAAGATTGATTATAATAAAACCTTTGCATTTACAAACTTTGAATTGGAAAGAAGTTCCACGAAATACGAGTTTTCTTCGATTGATATGACATCTAAACGAAGAATTGTAAAAGACGCAGATTACTTTACACTGATGGATTTTTCAGCAAAATGGGATCCAATTCCAACCATGTTATGTCAAAATCATACGGCTTTGGTAAAAGGATTTATGGGACAAACGACAAGTTTTGATCGTTCACAAATTAAACCGTCTGTGTTGATTTTAGGTGAGAATAGAACCAATGGAGAAGGACGATATATTCACGGAATTAAAGGAAAAGGATTTTTTACGTTTTATGGCGGACATGATCCGGAAGATTACCAGCATAGAGTAGGAGATCCGAAAACGGAATTGGAATTACATCCGAATTCACCTGGTTACCGACTTATTTTGAATAATATTTTATTTCCAGCAGCGAAAAAGAAAAAGCAGAAGACGTGATTTAGGTCAGGTATTAGTTTTTGGGAAATAGGCATTAGTAGGTTTCAAAGTATGTTTTCCTATTTTAAATCACTGTTTATTTTATACTAAGTTTATCATTCATTTTACTTTCACAAATCATCTAATTTAGGATGATGTCTGTTTTTTACACCATAATTTCTTGCTAACTTCATTTCATTATGAATCAATTAAAAGATACTTATTATGAAAAAAAGTAAGCTTAAAAATTTTGCATTAAACAAAAAAACGATTTCAAAATTAGATGCATTGAACAGAAAAGGAGGAAATCCTACGAATTCTGAAAAGGTATGTGTGCGTACATTTGTGAATGCGGCAGGAGTTAATATTTGTTGTGAAACTCAGCAAAAATACTGTATAGTCAGTGTTGTTATAGATTGTATTACGCAAACGGAGTTTCCTACGTGTAGCGATTGTGTGTAAAGCGTAAGAAGTTGAAAAGCGAACTTAAAAAGTTCGCTTTTTATAGTTAATTACTTGTCGTTAATAAGTATAAAATTTCATTGATTGATTTCGCATTGATTGGTTTTGTGATATAATAATTTACGCCAGCTTCTTCAGCTTTTTGTCTTGATTCTGGAAAAACATCTGCCGAGCAAGCAACAATGGGAATGTCTTTTTTCTCTTTTTCGAGTGCGCGAATGGCAGAAGTTGCTTCCAAGCCATCTAAAACAGGCATTTGTATGTCCATTAAAATCAAATCAAAATCTTGTGCTTTTACCACATCAACAGCTTGCTGACCATTTTCAACAATGGTCGTTTCTGCATCCCATTTTTTTAGTAATTGCTTTATAAAGAGCTGATTCAGTTTATTGTCTTCCGCAACCAAAATACGTTTATGGCGTAAATTGTGATTGATGTTTTGTGTGCTTTGCATTTCAACCTCACTAAGGTTACTAATTTTATAATTTAAATCAAAATGAAAAGTAGTTCCTTCGTTTTGTTTGCTTTCTACGGTTAATTCTCCACCCAAAAGCGAGACTAATTCTTTGGTAATACTCAAACCTAAACCTGTACCTTCTGGCTTTTTTTCGCTGTGATGCGACTGATAGAAACTTTCAAAAATGTTATCTAGATTTTCTTTGGAGATACCAACACCCGAATCTTCAATGGTAAAATAGAGCTGAATGGTTTTGTTTCTGAGTGTTTCCGCTTCAATATTTATATTAATGAAACCTTTTTTGGTAAACTTAATCGCGTTTCCAATTAGGTTATTTAATATTTGACTCAATCGATATTGATCGCCAACAATATATTTAGGAATTGAACTCGTAATATTCATTGCAAAATCAAGTCCTTTTTCTTCTGCTTTGATTTTAAATCCTTTGTGAAGATTGGAAATTAATTCTGTAAAGTTAAAATCTACCTTTTGTACATTCAGTTTTCCTGCTTCAATTTTTGAGAAATCGAGAATATCATTCACAATCATCAGTAAATTTTCGGTAGAAAAACGAATGGCTTCTATGTTTTCGTATTCTGTGTCACTTCCTGAGAAATCTTTATTATTGAATAGTTCAGACAAACCAAGAATAACATTGAGTGGCGTTCGTATTTCGTGACTCATATTGGATAGAAATGTTGTCTTTGCTTTGGCAGATTTCTCAGCAATAATACGTGCTTCTTCAATGCGAATCATGTTTCTGATATCTTTTGAAATATCACGAATCACACAGAAAAACAACATACTATTGTTAATGTATATCGGATTTACTTTTAAGTTGTAATAGATGGTTTCTCCATTTTCAAACACTTCAAATTCAAAAAACTCTTGCTCTAAACTCGATGTTGTGTTTTGAGAGAATTTATCAATAATTGCTTTTAGATTTTCAGAAAAAGCTTTAGGCAATAGTTTGTAAAAGTTGATTTCATTTTCATGTGCATTGATGAATTCTGCCGCTTTTTTGTTGGATCGAATAATAATTCCATCCACATTAAAAATAACATTTGCATCAAGCGAATTATGAATTACTGCTGCGTATAGTTTTTCATTATCTTCAAGTTCTTTTTGAATTTGTGATTTTTGAAGAATCTCTTTACTGAGTTTAGAATTGATGTCCTCTAAGCTTGAAATCTGTGATTTTAGTAAGCGATGTAATTGTCCTTTACTGGGAAGATTTACATTGTCTGTAATCAATAATTGATCAGGTACTAAATTGACAATTATGGTAAAATTTTCTAGTAAATAAAAGTTATTAAAGTATTTGTTATAGGCATTATTGTATATGCTTAACATGGCATTTATACCCAGACTTTTTTGAATCTTCTTTTGAATTAGATTTGAATATTCAAAGAGTTCTTTTAAAATTGAAGCGGCTTTTTGTTGTGTGACCGTTTCAAACGAGAAAGGCAAATTAATGAGCAGTTCTTCAGCTTTCAACAAAAAATCAGTATTAGAATCACCCAAAATATCTTTAGATTTCAGCAATACATCTTTTAAAAATAGCTTTGACAGCATTACTTTTTGCGTATTATTATCTGAGATAAACAACGTATGTATTTGAGCATCTTCTTTTAAGAGCGGATATTCTTGTATGATTTCTTCTCGGAATAATGACTTGTTAAAATGTGCATCTGGTTGAAGCGATAAAAAATCTTCAATCTCTAAAAATACATTTGGAAAGTTTTCAATGCGATCACTTTCAAACATACTATCATACACGTTCAGCTTTGAACTCAATTCGTAATGAACATAATAGTTATAGAGCTGAATTTTCAGGTCTTTCAAAAGCACAGAAATAGAAGCATGAAGTGATGCATTCTTATCTTTTGCGGCTTTATGCTTTAAAAATTTATTGAAATTGGACATTCTTAAATTTTAAAGCCTTGAGTTTTATAAAATGCGATTGCTGAATAATTATAGGCAATTGGCTGTATTGTCTTTTCAAGTTGTGGACTTTGTAATTGTTTTATGATAAAACATTCACAGGTGCGTAAAACGCTTAAAAGTGTCGTCTGTACTGTTGCAAATACGCCAGTTTTGGATATAAACTGAGTCTTGCATTTTCGCAATATACAAACACCACCAAATGCTAGTGTGTTGGGTGAAATTGTACTCATAGGTTTTTAATAGGGAATTCAAGATAAAAATATGATAAATTGAAAAAGCATCAAATTTTTAAGAGTTAAATTGAAGATATTTTTCTGTTTTTGAAATTTTAGGTAGAAATATGCAAAGAAATTCATTAAACAGTTTAAATGTAAATAGTTTAAAAATATGAATTAAACATAATATAGAAACGTAATTCTGTACTTATAAGGCATAAAAAAACCGATACTAAAAGTATCGGTTTTCAATAAGCGAAATATATGTTATTTGACGATTTATTTTACTTTATCAACGATTGCTTTAAAAGCTTCTGGATGATTCATTGCTAAATCGGCTAAAACCTTACGGTTTAATTCGATATCATTAGCTTTAACTTTCCCCATAAACTGAGAATAAGACATTCCATTAAGTCTAGCGCCCGCATTGATACGAGTTATCCATAATGCACGGAATGTTCTTTTCTTGTTTCTACGGTCTCTGTATGAGTAACTCATAGCTTTGTCAACCGCATTCTTTGCAACTGTCCAAACGTTTTTACGTCTTCCAAAGTAACCTTTGGCTTGTTTTAATACCTTT
>NZ_JBGCDL010000074.1:0-7853 GCF_045105435.1 Kordia sp.
TCAACATTTAACAATTGCCAAATGGTATGCTTTTCTAAATGATCTGGACATGCTGGATATCCTGGTGCAGGACGAATTCCTTTGTATTTTTCTTTAACCAACTCTTCATTGGTTAAGGCTTCACTAACTGCATAACCCCAATGTTTGGTTCGGATTTGTTTGTGTAAATATTCTGCAAAAGCTTCCGCAAATCGATCCGCAATTGCTTGTGCCATAATTGCGTTGTAATCATCATCTTTTTCTTTGTAACTATTTGCTAGTTTGTCTGCTCCAAATATTGCTACACAAAATGTACCCATATAATCTTGTTTGCCCGATTCTTTTGGCGCAATAAAATCCGACAATGCAATGTTTGGTACTTCCGCGCGTTTTTCTAGTTGTTGACGCAGTGTTCTAAAAACAGCAATTTCCTTTCCATTTTTTTGAATAGAAATATCGTCATCGTTGATTGTATTTGCTTCAAACAGTCCAAAAATTCCTTTGGCTTTCAATGATTGCTTGGTAATGATTTCTTTAATCATTTCTTGTGCGTCTGCATATAATTGTGTTGCTTGTTCTCCAACCACATCATCTGTTAAGATTGCTGGGAAACGTCCGTGTAAATCCCACGAACGAAAAAATGGACTCCAATCAATGAACGGAAGTAATTCTTTTAAACTGAGTTGTGTTAATTTTTGAATTCCAAGTTCTTTTGGTTTTACAATATTGCTTGTTTCCCAATCGATTTTATATTTTTTCTTTCGCGCTGCTTCTAGCGAAATGTATGATTTTGCTTTTTTACGTTTTAAGAATTTTTCACGGAATTCGTCATAATCTTGCTTTAGCTTTTCGCGATATTCCTTCGATTTTTTCTTGTTTAGTAAATCACCAACTACCGTAACTGCTCTTGATGCATCATTTACATGCACCACTGCATTTTTGTATTCCGGATCAATTTTTACAGCTGTATGCGCTTTGGATGTTGTTGCGCCACCAATTAATAATGGAATGCTAAAGTTTTGACGCTCCATTTCTTTTGCCAAATACACCATTTCATCTAGCGAAGGCGTAATTAAGCCAGACAATCCAATGACATCTACATTTTCTGCTTTTGCGGCTGCAATTATTTTTTCTGGTGCAACCATCACACCTAAGTCTACAATTTCGTAGTTGTTACAACCGAGTACAACGCTCACAATATTTTTTCCGATATCATGCACATCACCTTTTACAGTTGCCATTAATACTTTACCAATTGCTTGTTGCTTTTCGCCTTTTTCAGCTTCGATAAACGGATTTAGATACGAAACTGCTTTTTTCATAACACGTGCCGATTTTACGACTTGCGGCAAAAACATTTTTCCAGAACCGAATAAATCGCCCACGACATTCATACCAATCATCAGATTTCCTTCAATGACTTCAATTGGTTTTTTTGCTTTTTGACGTGCTTCTTCTACATCTTCAACAATGTATTTGTCAATTCCTTTTACGAGCGAATGTGTAATACGTTCTTGTAATTCGTAACTACGCCATTCTTGCACCGTTTCTGTGTCTACTTTTTTGATTCCTTTGAAAGCTTCCGCTAAATCTAATAAACGTTCTGTAGCATCTTCTCTTCGATCTAACACTACATCTTCTACGTGTTCTAGCAACTCTTTTGGAATGTCATCATAGATTTCTAGCATTGTAGGATTTACAATTCCCATGTTCATTCCAGCTTGAATGGCATGATATAGAAATACTGAGTGCATGGCTTCACGCACAACATTGTTTCCACGAAATGAAAACGACACATTACTCACTCCACCACTTACACTTACGTTCGGATAGTTTTCGCGTGTCCAACGTGTTGCTTCTATGAAATCAATGGCATTTTTGCGGTGTTCGTCCATTCCTGTTGCGACAGGAAATATGTTTAAATCGAATATGATATCTTCTTCTGGAAACCCAACTTTGTTTACTAATACATCGTACGAACGTGCTACAATTTCCAATCGGCGTTCGTAGTTATCGGCTTGTCCAACCTCATCAAAAGCCATGACAATTACGGCAGCTCCATACCGTTTGATTTGTGTAGCTTCCCAAATAAATTTTTCTTCACCTTCTTTGAGCGAGATTGAGTTTACAACTGATTTCCCTTGTACAACTTGCAAGCCAGCTTCAATAATATCCCATTTAGAACTGTCGATCATAATTGGCACACGACAAATATCTGGTTCGGCAGCAATAAGATTTAGGAATCGTATCATGGCTTCTTTTCCATCTATTAAACCATCGTCCATGTTGATGTCGATGATTTGCGCGCCACCATCCACTTGATGTCTGGCAATTGCCAAGGCTTCATCAAATTTTTCTTCTTTGATGAGTCGCAAAAATTTACGCGAACCTGCTACATTGGTACGTTCTCCAACATTGACAAAGTTGCTATTTTCATTTAAAACTAGTGGTTCTAAACCTGAAAGGCGCATGAATTTTGTTTGCTTCTTGGGTGTTTGGTGTTGGGTCTTTGGTGTTGGGTCTTTATCTTGCATTTTATATTTCGTTGTTCCTTGTTGTCGCTTTGCTCTTGTTTGTTGTTCGTGGCTTTGTTTATTTGTCAATTTGTTTTTTGACTTACAACCATTTGAACTTCATTTACACTTCGACAAGCGCAGTGTACTTTGTTCCTTTTTCTTTTTTGCCTTATGCTTTTACAGCCACTGTACGCGGTTTGTATTTTGCAGCTACTTCTGCAATTGCTGTGATGTGCGCAGGCGTTGTTCCGCAGCAACCGCCAATGATGTTGATGAGATTCTTTTTTAAGTATTCTTCAATTTGTGCTGCCATTTCTTCTGGTGATTCGTCATATTCTCCAAAAGCATTTGGCAATCCTGCATTTGGATGTGCCGAAATTGCAAAGTCTGTTTTGTTGGCAATGGCTTCTAAATGTGGTTGTAATAGGTTTGCTCCTAATGCGCAGTTAAATCCGACTGATAGTAACGGAATGTGTGATACTGAGATTAGGAATGCTTCTGCAGTTTGTCCTGATAATGTACGTCCGCTGGCATCTGTAATGGTTCCACTTAACATGATTGGAACAGTTATACCTCTTTCTGCTTTTACTTCTTCGATAGCGAATAAAGCAGCTTTTGCGTTCAAGGTATCAAATACAGTTTCTACTAGTAATAGATCAACTCCGCCATCTAGTAAAGCTTCTACTTGGAGTTTGTAGGCAATTCGCAACTCGTCAAAGGTTACTGCTCTGTATCCAGGATCGTTTACATCTGGCGACATACTTGCTGTTCGGTTTGTTGGACCAATGGAACCTGCTACAAAACGTGGTTTATGTGGTTCTTTTTCGGTGAATTCGTCCGCTACTTCTTTGGCTATTTTTGCAGATTCGAAGTTGAGTTCATAAACTAAGTCTTCCATTTGATAGTCTGCCATTGCAATGGTTGTACCAGAGAATGTATTGGTTTCTATAATGTCGGCACCAGCCGCAAAGTATTTTGCATGTACTTCTTTGATAGCGTGCGGTTGCGTTATAGAGAGCAAGTCATTGTTTCCTTGTAATGGTGTTTTATAATCTTTGAAACGTTCGCCACGGAAGTCTTTTTCAGTGAATTTGTATGCTTGTAACATGGTTCCCATAGCGCCATCTAAGACTAGGATTCTTTTTTCTATTTCGTTCCAGATGTTTTTCATTTGTTTGTTTTTCTTTTCGCTTCGACTTCGCTCAGCGTGCTTTGTTTATTACTTCTTACTGCGTTTAGTTGTTTCGACTTCGCTCAGCGTGCTTTGTTTGTTATTTTTTAGCGTTTTCTAATTTTTGTTAGAACTCCATTTTTTAGCTTCCAGATTTCTCGGAAACTTTGGCGTTAAGGATAGCAGCGGCATCCTTTTTTGTAAAAAAAAGATATATCGGATAGCCTGACCCGTTTGGGTAACGCCCAAATTATTGTTATCAAAAAAGTGTAAGGAAATGATGTGAATTTCGCTTGGTTATCTATCCGCTTTCGCAGTAGAATGTAGCACCTTCTTTAAGTGTAAAGGGTTGCTAAGGCTTCAATGGGTCTAATCCCTCGGCCTTTCTTGATAACGACAGTACATGTATGAACTATTGAGTACAAAGAAACGGCTTCCGAAAGGAAGATGCAAATTTTTTATACTGATTTTTAAGCGATAACGTTTTCGCATCTCGACTCCGCTCGATGTGACGGGTTTTGAGTAACAAACTTAATTTTGTAATTTGAGTTCTACAGATGGTTTGAGTTCGTAAAAGAATGTTACGTTTGGCGCATCGAGCGGATGTGCGATTTCCATTTCGAACGGAATGCTGAGTGACGACTCGTTTCTGTGTAACCAAATATCGTTGTGAATGTGCACTTTGGTATCGACAATCATGCTGTAGTATTTGTCATCACTTTCAAGATTGATGGTTATTGGCGCGAATGATTCTGGCAATGATTTGCTTCCATCATTGATTTTTACAGCTTCGCGAACGTTTAAGATTTCAGCAGCTTGTTTTTCTTTTTTTGTTGCTTCTCCTTCTTGTTCAGGATATGTTAAGCTTGCCGTTACGATGACATTGTTTGGAATGACAGCACAGTTTTCTGAGACTTGCGGTAACATGTTCCAAAGAATTGGCACATACGATTCTCTGTATAATAATGCATCTAGTGTTTCGCTGAAAAGAATTTGGTATTTTTTGGCATCTGGAATTTGAAACGTAACCGCATCGGCTGTGTAGTATTCTTTTACGTAATCTGTTAGTTCTAATGCGTTGATTAGTTTTTCTGCTGATTTTATGGAAGCTGCATTGATTTCTAATACTGAAAATTGTACTTCTGAAGCTTTGAATAGTGGCGCTACTAAGGTAACAAAAGGTGCATACGGTCCGCAACCTGCATAGAATATGTTGATGATTTCGTTTGGATGTTGTTGTTGCTTTTCGCGAATAAGCGTTACCATTCCGTCAAGGAGTTTTGCAGTTCTGCGATAGTCAAGTAAGCATGCAGCAGCGTGATTGAGCGATAGTGCCATTCCGCTTGCTGTTGGTACGGCTGCCATGTGTTGCATTCCTTCTCCTAGTTCGCCAATGTTGGTTGTTTCGAGATAGTGTTTGTGAATTTCGTCAACTGTATTTTTTATGGTGTCAAAATCTGATTGATTGTTAAGAATGGTCGTTGAAAGTTCTTTGATGGTATTGCGTAACATGCTTGTTTTGATTTTGCATAAAAGTAAGCGATGCTTTTGAATTTAACAACCCGTATTTCTATGTGTTTTGGATTTTAGCTAATTTCTGACATGTTTATTTTTAATAAAAAATGCAGAGCGAACCAAAGTCCGCTCTGCATTTTTTTAACATTGCACCCATGTATTCGACACACAACAATATGCTACTGCTGTGATACAGTTAACGGGAATCATTGCTGCATCATCTGGACAATATCCTCCTTGTGATGGACATAGAGAACGTAATCCTCCATGGATATTTTTTTGTGCTTGCTTTTTTAAAACTTTAGTTTTTTCGAGATTCTGAATTTTTTTTAACATGATTTCATTTTTAATTGACACCAAAAATATACTATTTTTCAATCAACTAAATACGGTTTTCACGTACTTAACATCGTTTTAATAAAAGAAAAAGTATGCTTCATGTAATTATACAAAGCGTGCTTTTTTGAAGCGTTTGCAGGAATTAGTAAATTACTTTTTGAATTTTCTGCTTGCCATTTTCTAACGTAACTTTTACGATAAGTGTACTATTTGTCGGTTTTAAATTAGTGATATCATACGTTTCCTCGCTTATATTTTTACGATCTATTAAACGTTTTCCAAGTATGTCATGTATGGTAATTTCATCTATTTGATTGTTGTATGCATGTACTTTTATTAGATTTTCGCTTGTTGTGATGATAATTCCTGTGTTTGAATTAAATTCTTCTACATCTAACGTATTATTTGTTTTCAAGTATTTTAATATAAAGCGATCTTCAAATTCCCCTTCTTCTGAGTAGAAATTGTATGGCATTAATCGTAAGTCATATATTGTATTTGTGTATAGATCTTCTAGATAGATTTTTTGATCTGCATTTTCAAAGAGTCCATCCAACGCATTGATAGCAATGGTATAGTTTCCGCTTTGCGCGATTTTGACACCGAGTGGCACTTCGTCAGTATCATTAAACGGAAGTGCTCTTCCTTGAATTGCCATTTTTTCTTCTCCTATTAAGGAATATACATGCGTAGGTGCATCGCTTAGATTGTTTCCATCAAAGAGTCGATCTTGATCGTTTGAAGCGCCTGTGATGTAACCAATTAAGGTAGATGCCGCAGTGTTGTTTGGCGAAATGATGTCTAACCAAATTCTGTTTTTTTCAATGGTTGTTGTGGTACTTTCCGTAGTGTTTTCAAATTGTATAGTTGCGTTGTCACTTGATCTGTAAAATTGATCGTTTGTATACGCTACTCCTCGCATTGTGTTGTTGAACTGAATCGTTGATGTCGCTGGTGCGGAATCGTCCATTAGGACAAAGAATGCTTGTCCTGCTGCAATGTTTCCATTGAATCCTGCAGGATTTGATCCTGTACTGTTATATTGGATGTAATCGTTTTCATTATAATTATATAGATAATCGCTATAAAAAGGAGTTCCATATGCATTACTTGGTGCACTTAAGTGTCTCCATAAATAGACCGTTCCTGTGATAGTTGACGGATTGGTATCATCTGTAATGACCGAAGCATTTGCTGCTATAAAGGCATCTGCTGAGATTGCTGATGGATACGGATTTCCAACTAAATTCCAATTGTCATCCAAATTCGTCGCATTGGTACTACCTGCACCAGGATAGTCAACTCCAGTGTAGGTTCCTCTAGTAACTGTTGTATTGATAATTCCATTGTTTGGGCGCCCTACAAATTCTGCAGTGTTGGCTATACTTGTTCCTGAGATTCCTCGGATGATGTATCCGTTTCCAATTCCCATATTTCCAGAAGCACTTTGCCATTCTCCATAGTTTCCTGCACCATTTCCAGCAACCGTTGGTGTCCATTGGTAAATAAAACCTGCTGCAGTTCCAGGAGATACATCTCCAATATCAAAACCTTCCACGGCTGATGACCAATAGATGTAGTCATATGGATTTACTGAGGAAGCAGTTCTATCCATATTAATTTCTCCTGTATTATTATTAGAAGTTACATCTGTTACTTGAATTAAGTTTGCTCCGTCTTCCATGTGAATTGTTCCTCCAGATTCTATATCAATCCAATCGGTTACTGTGATCGAAGATCCTGTAGCCATTTCTAAGTATCCACCATTTTTTACCGTAATGTTTTTAGCTAATCCATTACCTGTAGCTCTTGTATCTACTGAGAGTCCATTGTCTTTTATGATTACACAATCATCAGAAGTTGGTATGATACCTTGCGACCAATTGGCGGCTACTCCCCAAGCATCTGCTGCACTGTCAAATACTCTTGTGTTGTTTGTTACACTAAAGTTGGTACTTACCGCACCACAACCATTGGCAAGATTTGCATCAATGGTAAATGAATAGTCTGCTTCTTCTAATTGTGCCAGTGTCGGCATTGCGTATACTGTTTCGTAACTACCTGAAACATACGGTGCATCTCCAATATTATCGTTGTTAGTATCAATGTATAAGTCGATTATTCCTGATGGTGTCGTTGTCCAATCTACAGCAGTAACATCTTTGTCTCCAAATAGTTTTATATTGTCAACTGCGATTCCATCAGACCATTCTGCGAAGAAACGAACTCGCACACTTAGTGTAAGTTCATTGATATATGCTGATAAATCATACGATAGATTGTCGAATTTTGTTCCAATTCCGACATCTGCAATAATATCTGCTGTTAGTGCT
>NZ_JBGCDL010000075.1:0-4586 GCF_045105435.1 Kordia sp.
TTTGGCTAAAATGTGCCCAAGCAAAATATCCATTGTTGTATTTTGCAGATGTTGGCATTGAATCCCAATTAAATGATGCTATGTTGTTTGGCATTGTAATCTCTTCATCTTGGAAAAGTAGTGTATTTTGAGCTGATGCTAACGTACAGTTTAAGAAGATTACTGCCATTAACATGAGCGTAAAAGAGCCTGGGAAGCTCTTTACTAGCGTAATTTTTTTCATGACAATTTTAATTAAGTTTTATATAGGGTCTAACTGTATTTTTATATTATCAACAGTGTTTTGAGGATAATTTTTATAAAAATATAATTAGCTTGCTAATATAATGATTAGTTAGCAAAAAAATGTTAACATTTTTGAGGATATTATTGCTTTTATAATTGTGTATGAGTCTCTTTTTTACAAAATTAATCCCTGATTGTTATATTATATAGACCAAAAAAAGACCCTACTTTTTCGTAGCGTCTTTTTATCATTTTTATAAGAATTGTAGTTTATATTTGCTGTGCTTCTGCAACCAATAATTCGTTTTTATCGTCTAATGCTTTTTCAATAAATTCATCAATGTTTGCATTTCTTTCTTGACCGTTTTTCAATAGAACACCTAACGTAAGTATTGCCGCAATCCGCGTACCTGCTTTCTTTGCTGCGGTAGCAAATAGCGGTTCTAAATCTTGATACGGAACTTTCTCGGCTAGTTCTTGAATTTTAGCTTTTGTAAGTTGCTGTTTTTCTTCTGGAAGATTTGTATATTTTTTACCTAATTTTTTTATTTCTTCTATGGCTGGTCTTGTTGATTGCTGCTGTTGTGGTTTTGGATTGTTTTGAACAGGTTTACTTCGACTATGCTCAGCAACCTTTTTCTGTTTTGCCCAAGTATCACGCAAACCAACTGTTTTGTTAAATATTAACTTTTCGGCAGTAGTATCTTTATCTACACAGAAATACCCTAAACGTTGAAATTGAAAACGATCACCAACGTTAGCTTCTTTTAAATATGGTTCTACAAACGCATTTACTACGTTGAGTGAATCTTTGTTTATAAATTCCATAAAGTCTTTGTCTTTATGACTTCCTGGCGCTTCATCCGAGAATAAACGATCATACACACGAACCTCAGCTTGCACGGCGTGTGCAATAGAAACCCAATGTAAGGTACCTTTTACTTTGCGCACACTTGCTTCCGTTCCGCTTCCGCTTAAACTATCAGTGTCATAGGTACAGTGAATTTCTGTAATGTTTCCGTCAGTATCTTTTACTACATTTTCTCCTTTGATGATGTATGCATTTTTAAGACGAACTTCTTTACCAAGTGTGAGTCTGAAATATTTACTTCCAGCATCTTCTTTGAAGTCTTCTTTTTCAATATATAATTCTCTTGAGAACGGAACTTTGTGGTTTCCAGCGTTTTCATCTTCTGGATTGTTTTCTGCTTCAAGCATTTCCACTTTCCCTTCTGGATAATTGGTAATGATCAATTTTACAGGGTTTAAAACTGCCATTACACGATTGGCGGTTTTGTTTAGATCTTCGCGAATGCAAAATTCTAACAACGAAACATCGATCATGTTTTCACGTTTGGCAACACCAACTGTTTCTACAAATTTTCGAATGGCTGCTGACGTATATCCTCTTCGGCGTAAGCCAGAAATTGTTGGCATTCGTGGATCGTCCCAACCAGAAACTATGTTTTCTTCTACCAATTTGAGTAATTTACGTTTACTCATTATAGTATAACTTAAGTTTAAACGTGCAAATTCGCGTTGTTTTGGTTGCAATGGATATTCGGTTTTTCCGTATTCAAAAACCTGTTCTTTAAACCAATCGTACAGTTTTCTGTGTGGTTTAAATTCTAGGGAACATAAGGAATGTGATATTTGTTCGATGTAATCACTTTCACCATGTGTCCAATCGTACATTGGGTAAATACACCATTCGTCACCAGTTCTGTGATGATGTGCATATAATATTCTGTACATCAACGGATCGCGCATGAGCATATTTGGATCTTCCATGTCAATTTTGGCACGCAATACGTGAGTTCCTGCTTTAAATTCGCCATTTTTCATGCGTTGAAATAGGTCTAAATTTTCTGCAACACTTCTGTCTCTGTACGGACTGTTTGTTCCTACTTCCGTTGGCGTTCCTTTTTGTATTGCCATTGCTTCTGAAGATTGCGAATCAACATAGGCTTTTCCGTCTTTGATTAGTTCAATTGTCCAATCGTATAATTTTTGAAAATAGTCTGAAGAATAACATTCATTTGCCCATTGATAGCCAAGCCAAGCGATGTCTTTTTTGATGGCATCTACATATTCTTGTTCTTCTTTGGCAGGATTTGTATCATCGAAACGAAGATTTACAGGCGCATTGTATTTTTCGCCCAAACCAAAACTGATACCAATAGCTTTGGTATGTCCAATGTGTAAATAACCGTTTGGTTCCGGAGGAAATCGAAAGCGTAACTTATCTTTTGACATTCCATTGGTTATATCTTCTTCTATGATATGCTCAATAAAATTGAGTGATTTTGTTTCTTCAGACATTATTTTGTATTCAAATAATAGTTAAAATAGAGCGACAAAATTAAGGAATTCAACCGAATATACACGAAAAACCTTGTTTGATGTTTTATGACGTAATGATTGAAAAAATAGCAACATTGGAACATCTTAGAGAAATATATGTTTTGTGAGTGAAAAACATTGTTTTTACTCTGTGAAAGAATATGCGATATATTCTTAACAAAATTTAGATAAAAATACTCGTGTTTATGTTTATAACTATGATTTATCTAACTCATATTAAAGTAGTTAAAACTGATTTGTGCTGCTTTTTTATAGATCAGTATTATTTTCATCAAAATACGTTTGTTTAGCTATTTTTAATATCCTTTTTACAGGCTTTTTTTAGGAAATATGGAAGTTGATTTTTTGACAATAATGCTGTACATTAGCTTCACAAAGTATCATATTTATGGGAATTATTCGTGTTACAAACATTCGTGCTTATGCTTTTCATGGTTGTTTAGAAGAAGAAAGTAAAATTGGAAGTGATTATAGAGTAGATGTCGCTGTGAAAGCAAATTTGCAAACCTCAGCAAAGAGTGACGATTTGCAAGATACCGTTGATTACGTTCATATTAATAGAATTGTAAAAGAGGAAATGGGAATTCGTTCAAAATTATTAGAACATGCTGCAAAACGAATTTTGAATCGAATTTTTGATGAAATTGCAATTGCGAATGAAGCAACTGTTGAAGTTTCAAAATTAAATCCGCCTATTGGTGGTAATGTTCAAATGGTTACTATTGAAATGACGTCTAGCCGTTAGTGGGAATCCTATTTATTACTTATTTTTTGTTGCATAGAATGTAAATTTGGTTAAATTTGCATCACGTTTTGGCGTCGTGGCCGAGTGGCTAGGCAGAGGTCTGCAAAACCTTGTACAGCGGTTCGAATCCGCTCGACGCCTCTAAAAAAAGAAAACCTTCTGATAATCAGAAGGTTTTTTTATATCTGTAATTTTGTTCGTGTTTTATACTACTCTGGAAAAAACTCCTTTTGCAATCATTATGGCTCCAAAAACAATAATGATAATGCTTACCCATTTTTTGGCTTTGAAGATAAAACGCGGTGTCATTTTACTTTTTAATTTTTTGGCCAACATAATTTTTGTGATGTCCATCACTAATAAGGTTACTAAAATTGTAGCTACAAAGATGAACATTCCTAGTTTTGTTCCGCCAGTAAATTTGGTTGCAGTTGCAATTGCTACAATCCAACCGGCTAATACACCGAAGTTTATGAAGTTTAGGAAGAATCCTTTTATAAATAATCCTATAAAGTTCTTTTTGGTATTGGTATCAACATTGTAGTGTTCGCGTATTATTTTTCGAAAAGATTTTGCTGTTTTTATGTATGAAATGACTCCATACGCGCACAGAATGAGTCCGCCAAAAATGATAAGGTTCGGGTCATCTTTTATTTTTTCTATAAGACTTGAGGTACTGTAATACGCAAAAAAGATGAATAGTATATCTGCGAAAATTGCTCCTAAGTCAAAAGCTAAAGCACTTCTAAATCCTTTGGTAATACTTATTTCTAGTAATAGAAAAAATATAGGTCCAATAGCGACAAAGGATAGAAATAATCCATATAAAACTGCGTATTGTAATCCGTCAACCATAAAACAAAAATAGTAAAAGTGATGTAATTACTGCTTTTTATATTCCATTTCTGCTGTAATTTTTTTTATTGTCCTACCTTTTTCTTTCTTTTTCGCTATTTTATTGTACCATTTTTGAATTTTTTCTTCCAGTTTTACGGCTTCTTCTGCAATTTTTTCTGTGTTTGGTACTAGTGGTTCTTTTTTATTAAATATTCTGTTAATTCGCTTCATTTGTCGTTTATTTTTAAAGTCGACAGTGTAGAGTTTTACAGATGCTTTTATCATTCCCATTCTTGCTTTGGCTTGAATAAAGTAGATTGCATTTGGTTTTAAGTCAGCTTCAATGAAGTCTATGTTTTCTGATTTTGCCCAAAATGTATGTTTTCCAGGCTCACATTCGTATCGTAAGTAGTGT
>NZ_JBGCDL010000076.1:0-7136 GCF_045105435.1 Kordia sp.
AATATTGCTGAAAGTGTTCACGACGAATTTCTAATCTGGATTAAAAAACACATTCCTGAAGTATTGGCAACAGGTAAATTTACCGAAGCACGGTTTACACAAGTATTGGTAGAGGAAGAAATGGAAGGAACTACCTATTCCGTACAGTACACTGCAAAAACCAGAGCAGATTTGGATGCATATTACGAAGAAGATGCACCAAGATTGCGAGAAGAAGGCATGAAAAAATTTGCTGATAAAATGCTAGGTTTTCGTACTGAATTAAAACTCATAGAAGATTTTAAAGCGTAAAAGAATGAAGGAAAAAAAATATTTTTCACAACTCGCTTACTTTATCAAAGCAATTCTAATTATTGTCGTAATTGGTGTGTTTTTTTACATCATCACTGAACTTTCTGATAAACTTGCAGAATCGTTAAGTATTAGGTTTCGTAAAAACTTAGTCGTTATCGAATATGTAGTCAACATCACCATTGGCGCCATTTGTTTGTTACTAATTTTAGTAATTCTCTTACGAGGGAAACCACAAATAAGCATCAACGAAACTACTATTAGAACCAATCGTTTCAAAAAGAAATTTGACGAATTGGAAACCTATCATCCAAGCAAAGGCGGAAGCGAACCGTTTATGGTTTCAAAACAAGGAAAACAATACGATTTAGAACTGTCTTGGTTTTCAAAAAAAGATCGAAAAGAAATTGAAGCGTTTATCAAAGAACGTGTCAAAAGCATATAATTCACAGCAGATGAACGATAAAGTAAGAGCAAAAAAACATTTAGGACAACATTTCTTAAAAGATGAAGAAGTAGCAGAACGCATTGCTGATACGCTTACGCTGAATCGTTACAAAAACGTGCTAGAAATTGGTCCAGGAATGGGCGTTTTGACAAAATACTTGCTCAAAAAACCAGTTAAAACGTATGTGTGTGAGATTGATACAGAATCGGTAGCCTATTTGCAAGCTCATTATTTGCAACTTTCAGATCGAATTTTGGAAAAAGATTTCCTAAAGTACGATCTCAAAAAAACATTCAAAGACGAACCTTTTGCCATTATCGGGAACTTTCCGTACAACATTTCTACACAAATTGTATTCAAAACAATTGAAATGCGCGATCAAATTCCAGAATTTAGTGGCATGTTTCAAAAAGAAGTAGCACAACGTATTTGCGCACCACACGGAAATAAAACGTATGGAATACTTTCAGTTTTAACACAAGTATTTTACGATGCCGAATACTTATTTACAGTACCGCCAGACGTTTTTAATCCGCCACCAAAAGTAGATTCTGGCGTAATGCGGCTCACTCGAAAAGAAAATTATGCACTTCCGTGTGATGAAAAATTATTCTTCCGAGTTGTAAAAACAGCCTTTCAACAACGAAGAAAAACACTTCGTAATAGTTTAAAAACATTCAATCTCTCTGATAATTTAAAAGAAGATACTATCTTTGGGCTGCGACCAGAACAACTACCTGTTCAAGGTTTCGTAGATTTAACCATCAAGATAGCAAATGACTCAATTTAAACTTAGTAATGAACTCATTGCGCAAGTAGCACAGCTCATTGAGGAAAAAAAAGACTCGGTACTTCTAGAATTGCTAGAAGAAATACACTATGCCGATATTGCTGAGATTATTGATGACTTAAATCTTGATGAAGCTACCTACATCATCAAACTGTTAGACAGTGAAAAAACGTCGGACATTCTTACGGAAGTTGATGATGATGTACGTGAAAAAATTCTAGAAAATCTTTCTGCTAAAGAAATCGCTGAAGAAATTGACGAGCTCGATACGGATGATGCCGCAGATATTATTTCGGAACTTTCTGACGAACGAAAGCAAGCCGTAATTTCGGAATTAGAAGACAAAGAACACGCCAAAGAAATTGTAGAATTACTTCGATATGATGAAGATACAGCGGGTGGATTAATGGCAAAAGAATTGGTAAGTGCCAACGAAAACTGGAATGTACTGACGTGCGTAAAAGAAATGCGCAAACAAGCCGAAGAAGTAACACGTGTTCATTCTATCTACGTAATTGATGATGACGGAATTTTAAAAGGAAGACTTTCGCTCAAAGATTTACTCACAACTTCTACCAGAGCGCATATCAAAGATGTATACATTCCAAAAGTAGATTATGTAAATGTCAACGACGACGCGGAAGAAGTGGCGAGAGTCATGTCTAAATACGATTTGGAAGCCATTCCTGTTGTGGATGAAATGAAACGATTGGTTGGGCGTATTACCATTGATGATATTGTTGATGTAATTCGTGAAGAAGCTGAAAAAGATTACCAATTAGCTGCCGGTATTACACAAGATGTAGAAGCCGATGATAGTATTTGGGAATTAACTCGTGCGCGTTTGCCTTGGTTATTTTTAGGATTATTAGGCGGAATTGGTGCCGCAGCCATCATGGAAGGTTTTGAAGAAATGATAAGCAAATACGCCATTCTATTCTTCTTTACGCCGCTAATTGCTGCAATGGCAGGAAATGTAGGTGTACAATCGAGCGCAATAATTGTGCAAGGTTTGGCAAATGACGACATCAAAGGAAGTGTAAACAACCGATTATGGAAAGAAATGTTATTGGCACTCTTAAATGGATTGGCACTCGCAATCATTCTCTTTTTTGTCGTTTGGATTTGGAAAGAAAACCCAATTGAAGCACTCGCAATCGCAACTTCGTTAGTTGTAGTTATTATTGTAGCGGGAATTATTGGTACGTTTATTCCACTATTCTTAAACAAACGTGGAATTGATCCGGCCATTGCTACAGGTCCATTTATTACTACGAGTAATGATATCTTCGGAATTTTAATCTACTTTATGATTGCCAAATTGATTATTGGAATCTAAAAAAACGAACCGAAGTCCGCTTTATCATTAAAAAAAAGAAATAAATCCTCAAATTCACTTTAAACTCTTTAGCATATTACTAAAAGAGAACAGTTATTAGACACACCACAATTATCATCTCTGTCTGGTCTAGAAAAACATAATGGAGCTGTTGGGCAATTTTGAATATCTCCGCTTTTTCCTCCTTTAAGTTCTAATGAGTTAGTAACACTAAGTTCAGAAACTTTTGTTTTGTTTAATTTTAATGTTTTGATTTGTTTTTTCATCGTAATCAATTTTAATGGTTTATAAATTATTAAGTCTCAATAGTTAAAAAAGCGAACCGAAGTTCGCTTTCTATTTTAGCTATTAATTTCCCCCAGGACAATTTTGACCTCCCCACCAAGATGGGCATACAATACTTTCACATACTGATGATGGACAATAATCACAAGAGTTAAAAATTGATCGAGGACGACATGGTTCTCCTTCCATAGTTTGCTCGTCTTTACCTCCAGATAATTGGTCAAAGTTGGAGATTGACTTTTTATTCAACTTTAAGGATTTAATATTTTGCTTTTTCATAATATAAAATTTAATAATTAATAAATTAATACCTAAAAAGCGAACCAAAGTTCGCTTTAAAATGTTTATTGTTAACTATCTAGCAACCTTGCGTAGCTTCACATGGAGATGTAAAACACGGTCTAAAGTCATACGTAGAAACACATTCGCCAAAAGGACCACCTGCTCCAGTCTTACCTCCAATAATTTCTCCTACTTTAGTAATGTTTAATTCAGAGATTGTTGCTTTCTTTAACTTTAAAATTTTTGATTGTTTCTTCATAATATTATATTTTTTAAATCGTTAATGATGAGACAAATGAAGTATTAAATTTGTTGAGAAAAAAGAGAAGTAAATCGTGATTATCGAATTAAAGCCTTGAATATCTAAACATTTTTAAATAAATTAAATATCATAACAATCTAAATATCAATTATATAAAACAACTATAAACCGATAATTATCGAATTCAAGGTTCAAAAAGGAATGGAAAATCATACAATTAGAAAAGCAGTTCTTGCTGATGCAAAATTCATATCATTATTGGCGAAAATTAACTTTTCTGAATCTTTCGGCAATTTATTTGTATCCGAAGATGAACTCCGATTGTATATTGACAAAAATTTTTCCGTAGAAAAAATGACAGATTCAATTCAAAAGAATGAAAATATTTTTTGGATTGCGTATGTAAGAACACTTCCTGTAGGATATGCAAAATTAAAAAAAGATATTCCAGTTCCCGATACAAACTACACGGAAGCTGCGGAACTTCAAAAACTATACATTCTGAAAGATTATATGTCAGAAGGAAACGGCATAAAACTAAAAATAGAATTTTTTGAAGAAATTCAAAAGCTTAATATCAAACGGATTTGGCTAAAAGAACTACACACAGACCAATATGCACTAAATTTTTACAAAGCACAAGACTTTCATAAACATCATACGCAATCATTTACCATCGGAAAGGAAGATTTTGTTTTCAATATTATGGTCAGAACAATAAGTCTAAAAAAAATTAAACGTTTATAAGTACATTTTAAAAATCACAGATTGAATGTTACTGGATAATAATTTTTTTGGTGACCTTTTCTTTTTGATTAGAAAACTGAAGAAAATATATGCCCGCAGAAAGATTGTCTACAACAATATTTTGATATTTCTTTTTACTAGAAATTTCTAGCACTAGCATACCTGAACTATTAAAAAGATAAAAATTATAACGCTCATTTTTGTGTTCCAAAACTTCAAACCTAAGAACATCCTCAACAGGATTACTAAGTAATTTTATAGGTTGTTTTGTAGTTTTTGAAAAATTCTCTACACTCAAAATAGGATCAATTGGAAAATCGCCCATATGCATTCCAGTTAACTCTTTTCCATCATTCATAACAAAATCTATCTCTATTGTAGTAACGCCATTAGTTGTTGTGAAATTTACAAAGCCAGTACTTCCATCACTGAAAGGGTCCGTATTAAAATCTAACATGTCATCATTATTTGTATCTTCAATAAGAAATAAATGACCTACATATGAAAAAGTTGTTGTTCCATCACAAAAAAACAAGATTGAAAATTACCATATGTAAATGAATTTCCAAGACTTAACAATTCGATCGAAATACTATAAGTTCCACCAATATATTGATTTCCAACAGCATACACACCATCACTCAAAGTTACTAAATACTCATAATGATTATTTGAAAAATTATTAGTCCCAAAATCTGAAATCTGAGCCGTATTAACTGCTAAAGGAGTTCCGTCGTATACAATATTACTTCCAACAAGTAGATTTAACAAAACGTCATTATCATTGTCTATATCACAAGGATCAACATTAATACTAGTAGCAAATAATGTATACGTTAGTAATAAATTAACTACCAAAAAACACTTCTTTAAATGGTAAAATATTTTCATGATTTTTTTGATATAAATTTGTTTAATCTTTCATTTATAACAAGTGAAAAAAAAATACCCTAAAAAATATCGATAATAATAAGAAGCCGTTAAATAGAAAGGTAATTTCCAAAATTACTCGTAATTTAGTTGCATGAACGCAATCAATATCAAAGACAAATTTAAACTTGTTGACACGCAATGGCATCCGCGACAAATTGCTACTGTTGACAATATGCAAGTGATTTTAGCCAAAATTCAAGGTGAATTTGTATGGCATTCACACGACGACGAAGACGAATTATTTCAAGTCATTAAAGGAACACTTTACATGAAATTTCGCGACAAAACGGTTACCGTAAATGAAGGCGAACTCATTGTAGTTCCTAAAGGTATTGAACATTGTCCTGCTACAAAAGATGATGAAGAAGTACACTTATTACTTTTTGAAAAACTTTCTACAGCGCACACAGGAAATGTAAAACATGAAAAAACACAAACAGAATATCCAAAAATCTAACGCGTGAACATATTACATCTCGATGAAAATCATTCGTTGCTCATACACCAATTTGCAGCATTAGGACACACAAACGAAGAAGATTATACGTCTACCAAAGCCGAAATTGAAGCTAAAATTCACAACTATGACGGTTTTATCATTCGCAGTCGGTTTAAAATTGATGCGGAATTTCTAGCGAAAGCGACCAATTTAAAATTCATAGGTCGCGTTGGTGCAGGTTTGGAAAATATTGATTGTGAATTTGCCGCAACAAAAGGTATCAAATTAATTTCTGCGCCCGAAGGCAATAGAAATGCTGTTGGAGAACATGCACTTGGAATGATTTTATCCTTATTCAACAAATTTAACAAAGCCGATCGGGAAGTGCGTGAAGGAAAATGGTTGCGTGAAGCCAATCGCGGCGTAGAACTCGATGGACAAACCGTTGGAATTATCGGCTATGGAAACATGGGAAAAGCGTTTGCTAAAAAATTACGCGGTTTTGATGTGGAAGTTCTTTTTTACGATTTAAAAGAAAATATCGCAGACGAAAACGCAACACAAGTTTCCCTTTCAGAATTGCAAAAACGTGCTACAGTTGTAAGTTTACACACACCACAAACGCCATTAACCATGAATATGGTAAATAAAGAATTCATTGCAGCATTTCAGCATAACTTTTGGTTTATAAATACGGCACGCGGAAAAAGTGTCGTCACACAAGATTTAGTAGCAGCTTTACAATCAGGGAAAATAGTAGGCGCAGGATTGGACGTATTAGAATATGAAAAAAGTTCGTTTGAAAATCTATTCAATGACAATCAAATGCCAACAGCTTTTCAATACTTAATTAAAGCAGAAAACGTATTATTATCGCCACATGTTGCAGGTTGGACGAAAGAAAGTAAGGAAAAATTGGCACAAACGATTGTAGATAAATTCAAAGTTCATTTTCACTAAACTCAAAATGAAAAAAACGATTTTCATATTTGGTATACTCATCGTTGCATTATTGGCGTTGTTTCAATTGAGTCAATACTCGTTGATTTCTAAAAACACTCTATTGAATATATTATTGGCGGAATTGCTATTATCTTCTTTTTTGTTGGATTGTACATAAACCACCGAAAAAGCACAAAACAATCTCCTGTAACGGAACCAGAAATAGATACACAACAGATTGAAAATTTAGGTTTAAGCAAGCGCGAATATGAAGTTTTATGTCAGCTCGCCAAAGGACATTCCAACAAAGAAATTGCTTCACTCCTATTCGTATCAGAAAGTACCATAAAAACGCATGTTTCAAACGTGTACACAAAA
>NZ_JBGCDL010000077.1:0-22013 GCF_045105435.1 Kordia sp.
GACTACCGCTAATACCAAATACTCACGTTCAGAATTGCGTGAACAAATGGAACCTGGTAACAACAATGTAAATTGGACATTTAAGCAAGGCGGTAAAATGAAAGGTAAATTGGCCATTGATGAGGTTTCTCGTGACAAAAACGGAAAATATCACAAAGTCATAATCATGCAAATTCACGGGCGACTTACAAATGCGCAGCGCGATTTAATAGGACAAAAAGACAACAATGCACCACCAATATTAAAAATATATTGGAAAGATGGTAAAATTCGTGTCAAAACAAAAATTCTAAAAAATCGAAATGCTTCTGATGAAGAATTGCTCCATGAAGATGCTTGGGGAAATGATGAAGGATTTACATTTAAACAAAAAGTTGGCTTCAAAAAATTTCGATTAGAAGTCAGAGTCAGTGAAGGAAAAATGACAATAGTGCTAAACAATAACGAATTCAAAACCTATGAAAACATTCACATGAAAAAGTGGGGAATCTTTGAAAATTATTTCAAAGCAGGGAATTACTTTCAATCACGTGACGAAGGTTCGTATGCAAAAGTTCGGTATTATACGCTAGAAGTAACACATTAATAAAGAAGTTAATTTAATTTGGATTGAAGCTTTTTGCTGGATTTTACTGGTCTGAAATGGATCAGTAAAATTCAACTAAAGATTTCTTAAAATGTTAACGTGTATTCTTTATTAATTTTTTAAATTTAAACATACAAATCTGGTTAACCAATTACAGTCGCTAACGTATGAAATTAGATATAGTAACAAAAACAGAAACAGAAGACATTCAGAAAAATATTATCTCGAAAATTCGAGATTTGATCAATTTGAAAAATCTAGAACCAGGAGATAAACTTCCATCCGAGCGTATGCTCTCTGAAAAGTTTGAAGTTACACGTAGCAATGTGCGAGAAGCAATTCAAAAATTGGAATTTTATGGCTTGCTAAATTCAATTCCGCAAAGTGGAACTTTTGTAGCAAACATAGGAGTTACAGCAATGAACGGAATGATTGAAGATATCTTGCGTTTAGAAGAACCTGACTTTAAATCTCTCGTAGAAACTAGAATTTTACTAGAATTAAAAACAGCGCGTTTAGCTGCCTTACGAAGAACAGACGAAGACCTTCTAAAAATGAAACAAGCGTTGGATGCTTATACTAAAAAAGTACTCAACGGAGAAGATGCTGTACAAGAAGATTTACTATTTCATCTAGCTATTGCTAAAGCTTGTGGAAACAGTACTATGAATACATTCATGCTCATCATTACACCAGAAATCATTACCAATTTTGAAAAATACCATGTGTGTGACAAAAATTTAGCACAATCAGGTATTAGAGAACACCAAGAAATTTTTGATGCAATAAAAGATCAAAAACCGCAATTGGCGAAACAAAAAATGAAAGAACACTTTAAAATATTATATCAATACTGCTATAATGTTTAAAAAAAGTCACTGACAGTTTTGAAAATGCACGACTTCAAAATTGACAAAAAAATAGGAGGGAAGTAATTTTATAGATAGAAACGTAACAACATTTCTTCACTGTACAATTACGCCAAAAACAAAGAGCAAAACTGCTCTAACAATCAACATACATACTTGTCATTACAAGTACTTGTATAGTTTACACATACCAAATATGAAAATAAAAGGTTTACGATGGTGGGTTGTAGGATTAATAGCTTTGGCTGCTGTTATAAATTACATAGACAGACAAGCTTTAGGAGTCTTATGGCCAGATATTGCTGAATCTATGTTTCCTGACATGGATGCAGATGGTAGAAAAAAAATATATGCTTGGATAACAAGTAGTTTTGTCTTTTTCTATGCCGGAGGTCAAGCACTTTTCGGAAAAATATTTGATTGGATAGGAACAAGAATTGGATTCGCAATCTCCATTGGCGTATGGTCTGTAGCAACTGCTTTACATGCTTTTGCTGCTGGCGCATGGACTTTTGCTATTTTCAGATCCATTCTAGGTTTAGCAGAAGCGGGTAACTGGCCAGGAGCCGCAAAAGGAAATGCTGAATGGTTTCCTGCAAAAGAAAGAGCATTTGCGCAAGGCTTGTTCAACTCAGGCGCAGCTATTGGAGGCATTGTAGCCATTCCTTTAATTGCCTTTATGACTGTACATTTTAGTTGGCAAATGATATTTGTCATCGTTGGTATTATTGGTTTATTATGGTTGCTACCTTGGCTATTTATCGTAAAAGCACCACCAGAATACCATCCAAATATTTCTGAAGAAGAAAAAAAATACATACTAAGTGGGCAAATCACAAAAGATGAGTCAGGAGATGTATCTGAATACAATCCAACTACAGGTCAGTTATTTAAACACAAAGAAAGTTGGGGAGTTATACTAGCTTCTGCTGCAATTGATCCTATATGGTGGTTATTTGTTGCATGGATACCAATTTATCTCAATGGTGTTTATGGAATGGATGTTAAAACGATAGGTATTTACGGTTGGGTTCCTTATTTAGGTGCAATGTTAGGTGCATGGTTTGGAGGTCTTTTAGCACAAAATAGAATCAAAGTTGGATGGAGTATAAACAAAACGCGAAAAAGGGTCATAACTCTTGGATGCTTAATAATGTTTCCTTCCTTCTTCTTACTAATCGATCCAGCTGCCTTTGCTTCTGTATTTAATTCGATATTTGGTTTCTTAGGAGCTAACATGAATTCGCCAACAGCAGCAGTAATCATAATGGCTATCATCTTATTCGGTTTTCAAACATCAATTGGAAATGTACAAACCTTACCAAGTGATATGTTTAGCAAAAAATCTGTAGGAACATTGTCAGGATTTGCTGGAATGGCTGCTAAATTAGCTGTATTTGGATTTACAATATTAGTCCCTTGGCTGACAGAAGGAGAAAATTACGCGCCAGCATTTTATGTAGGAGCAGGACTTACAGCTGCAGCATTATTCGCTGTTTGGGTATTAATTCCTAAAGTAGAAAAAGTAAAGGAAACAAATTAAAATAATTGATAAAAAATAAAATAAAAATATAACATGAGTAATAAAGGAAAAATTGCAATAGTTACTGGTGCTACAGGTGGAATCGGTTATGCAGTAGCAAAAAGATTAGGTGAAGACGGATATACTGTTATACTAAACGGAATAAACGACGAAGCCGGAGCAGAAAAATTAAAAGAATTAACAGACGCAGGAATTACTGCCGAATATTACGGTTTTGATGTTACTAAAGAAGATCAAGTAGCAGAAAACATCACCAAAATAGGTGAAAAATATGGTAAAATAGATGTGCTCGTAAATAACGCTGGTGGATTGGGTGGAAGATCTCGTTTTGAAGAAATGACTACCGAGTTTTATAGAAACGTAATGGCATTAAACCTTGATTCTGTATTCTTTGCTTCAAGAGCCGCAATACCATATCTTAAAAAAGGAGCACATCCTTCAATTATTAACTATACATCAAATGCAGGATGGACAGCTGGTGGACCAGGAGCAGGAATCTACGGAACCTCAAAAGCAGGTGTGCACGCCATTACAAGAGCATTGGCAAAAGATTTAGCTGAATACGGTATTCGATCTAACGCAGTATCACCAGGTACAATTGATACGCCATTTCACGCACAAATAAAATCAACAAAGCCAGAAGTTTTTGCTTCTTGGGCAAACAATATTATGTTAGGACGATTGGGACAACCAGATGATGTTGCAGGTGTTATTTCGTTCCTAGCAAGCAAAGATGCTTCATTCATAACAGCAGAAACTATCCAAATTGGTGGTGGACAAGCTTTAGGAATCTAGTACAAAGGATAAATTTTATTTTCAAAATGAATAAGCGTTATTGTTTTTTAGCAATAGCGCTTATTTTTTTTTGGAATAATCAAGCAATTAATACAGTATTTAAAAGTGTTTTTTTCCTTTATACGATCTATCTTCAGAGTTTAAAAGAAATCTTCCACTTCGTATTCTTTAGAAGAAATCACTTTCTAAATCTTCAATATAAACTTCCCTCAAATAGATAATCCTGCTCTGTAATTAGCTCAAAAAGTCAGTAAATAAAGCGTTTTTTAGGTTTGATGGATCTTTAATATCATTGTTAAATATTGTATAGTAATCATGTTTTATTGTGAAATTCTCAGTTCTTTAATATAAAAATTCTCAAGTTGATAATAAACCTTAATTTTTTCTATATATTTGATAAACCAGATTGGTAAACCAAAGTGGTTTACCAAAATCACAAACCAATAATTAACTTTAACCAAAACAAAATGAAAAACAAAACAAAACAAAAAATGAGCTCATATTTTGGGGTAGCTATGCTTTTCTTTATTGCTTTCACGGTAAGTTGTACAACTGATGTTATTTTAGATGAAGAAATTCAAGCTGAGAAAGATCCAGAATTAATTGCAAAAGTTTCAAACGGACAAATAATATCGTTAAAGGCAAACAATAACAAATATGTTTCTTCGGAAGATGGTACAAAAGATATGATTGCCAACAGAACTTCGATTGGCGATTGGGAAAAATTTACTGTAGTCAATGTAGGTTCTAAAAACGGGAATGATCTTATAGCACTGAAAGCAAGCAACAACAAATATGTTTCATCGGAAAATGGTACTAAGGATATGAGAGCAAATAGAACAGCAATTGGTGCTTGGGAAAAATTTGAAGTTGTAGAACTTGGTTCTGCAAGTGGCAATGAATTGATTGCACTCAGAGCAAATAATAATAAATATGTTTGTTCGGAAAATGGTACAAAGGATATGATCGCAAATAGAACAGCAATTGGAGCCTATGAAAAATTTCAAGTGATCAATAATGGCGGAAGCACTAGTTCTGTAGGTACATTTAACTTTACTAATATACAAATTGAGACTACTAAAAGTTGCTCAGGCAGTACAAGCACTGTTTCTAAAAATGCGACAGATACTAATAATACAAATGGAGGTTCAAATGATAGTTACTTCATAGGAAAATATCAACTCAATAGTGATGGATCTTATAAATTAACAAGTTGTAAGCAAAGTGGTAGAAGAACAGAATGGAAACAAAAGCCAGGGCAAGAAGCTTCTTTAAACACAACGAGAACAATGACGTACAAAGCAAGTTTTAGCGATTATCCATCTGACGGAGTTACCATTGCGCAGGTTCATAACAGAGGAGATGCAGGAAGACCTTTATTGCGCGCAGAGATTAAAAATGGAAAAATAAGATGTTATATTACAACTACCTATGTTAAAAATCAAGGTTCTACTTATGAAACTACATTACAAAGCTATACAGCAGGAGCAGATTTAGACATGAAAGTAGAAATAGGCAACAATCGCGTTAAATTTACCGTAACCACTGGTTCGGTTACAAAAACAGCAACCTACACTACAAATAATTCTAACATCAAAAAAGTAATTAATAGCAAATGGTTTGACAATGGTGTAAAGGATGATTTCTATTTCAAAGCAGGTGTATACAATGATTCAGGTGATGGATCTAAAACACCAGATGCTATTTTTAAGTCTTTTGTAATCAATTAAACTAAAAACATACGCATACTAATACAAGTATCTATTTTGTAAATTAGCGATAAAAAGGATTCGATTAGACAATTTAATCGGATCCTTTTTTGATATACTCTTACAATTTTCTATCAATTGAACCCTTAAGATAGTTCCTTACTTTCGAGAAGAATCACGTGCAATCAACGCTGCATCTAAAATAATTTTATTCAGCGTTTGTGTTACAGTTTCCATCTTCACACGTTCCAAAAAAGTTTGGGCAGCCAACTGACCAATTTGCGCACTATGTTGATTAATACTGGTAATTGTCGGTGTTACAAGTGACGTAAAAGGTTCGTTTCCAAAACCAACCATACAAATATCATTAGGGACACTAATATTTTTTTCTTTCAACAATTGCAATGCGCCCAAAGCAGCATAATCTCCCGCAATATATACAGCGTCAGGCGGATTCTCTAACGCTAGTAACTCTTGCATTTTTAACTTTCCATCTTCCAATGTCAAGCTACTTTCAATCAATAAATCATCTTCGTGTGGCAAATTATATTTGTGAATAGCATCAATATAACCTCTAATTCTATTATTAAAAATACGCGTATGTCTAAAACCGCCAATATGCGCTATACGTTTGCATCCTTTTGAAATAAGATGTTCAACAATCATAAAACTACTATCGTAATCGTTAATTCCGATATAATCAACGTTCAAATCATTCTCACCTCTATCAAACAATATCAATGGAATTCCTTTCGATTTTATCTTTTCATAATACGACAAATCCACAGTTTCATTCGCCATAGAAGCTATAATTCCATCCACTTGCGTAAAAAGTAACGTGTCAATATTGCTACATTCTTTCTGAAACGATTCGTTTGATTGTGTAATAATAATATTATAACCTTCCTTATTTAAGACTTCTTCTATATTCTGAATAACAGACGAAAAAAAGTTACTACTCGTTCTTGGGACAATCACGCCAACTAAATTGCTTTTTCCTTTTCGTAATGCGCTTGCTAAATGATTGGGCTGATAATTTAATTCCGCAGCAACACGCTTTACCGCAGCTTTGGTTTTTACACTAATTCTGGAATCGTTATGAAGTGCCTTTGATACCGCCGCAGGAGAAATATTCAAAACAGTAGCAATGTCTTTTATCGTAGTTCTTTTTTTTTTCACTTAGTTTTTATATATTTGCTTAAACGATTAAGCAAAAGTAGTTTTTTATCGTAAATAATCAAAACAAACACGTTTTGATTTATTTTTAAGGATTTGGTTAAACGTTTAAGCAAAATAGATATTCTAATAATTTTAAGACACTATAAAAATGAGTAAAGTAGTTACTTTTGGAGAAATTATGCTTCGTTTAGCACCTCCTGGATTTTTAAGATTTTCACAAACAAATAGCTTCGACGTTGTATATGGCGGAGGAGAATCTAACGTAGCAGTTTCGCTAGCTAACTATGGAGTTGATGTTGATTTTGTAACACGTTTGCCTGATAATGATATTGGACATTGCGCCATGATGGAAATGCGAAAACGTGGCGTTGGCGTAAACAAAATTGTTTGGGGAGGCGATCGTTTAGGAATCTATTTTTTAGAAACTGGAGCCGTAAGTAGAGGAAGTAAAGTTGTATATGACAGAGCACATTCTGCCATTGCTGAAGTAAAATCAGGAATGATTGATTGGGATACTGTTTTTGATGGTGTAAAATGGTTTCATTGGACAGGAATTACACCCGCAATATCACAAGGAGCTGCAGATGCTTGTTTAGAAGCTGTAAAAGCAGCGAGCGCCAAAGGAATTACAATCTCTACAGACTTAAATTACAGAGCAAAACTTTGGAAATATGGCGGAGATCGTGAAGCAATTATGACAGAACTCACTTCGTACTGTGACATCATTTTAGGAAATGAAGAAGACGCAGAAAAACACTTCGGTATTCACCCAGAAGGATTAGATGTACACAAACACGGACACGATGTAAAAGCAGAAGCATTCTTATCTGTTTGTAAACAAATGATGGAAAAATTCCCAAGAGCACAAAAAGTAATAACGACATTAAGAGGTTCCATATCAGCTTCTCACAATACGTGGGCAGGTGTTTTATATGATGGAACAAAAATGTACGAAACGCGTCAATATCAAATTACAGATATCGTAGACAGAGTTGGTGGTGGAGATTCGTTTATGGGCGGATTAATTTACGGATTGCTAAAATACCCAGAAGACGATCAAAATGCCTTAGATTTTGCAGTAGCAGCATCTTGCTTAAAGCATACAATCAAAGGAGACGCAAACCTATCAACTATTGCAGAAGTAGAAAAATTAATGGGCGGAGATGCTTCAGGAAGAGTTGCACGATAACAGGTTAATCGTTACAAATAATACGTATACTAATCTGTTTAATTTTCAATTCAATATTAAAATAATTCCGTTTTCACGGGAATAAAAAATAAATTATTTAATGGCACAATATTCAAGACTCGAAGTAGCACATGTAATGAAGGAAACAGGATTGGTTCCGCTATTTTTTAATGACAATATAGAAGTAAGTAAAAAAGTACTCAAAGCCTGCTATGATGGCGGCGCTCGTTTACTAGAGTTTACAGCACGTGGCGATTTTGCACATGAAGTTTTTGGCGAATTGACAAAGTATGCCATTGCAGAACTCCCAGGAATGATCATGGGAGTTGGCTCAGTTACCGATGCAGCAGCAGCTTCTTTGTACATGTCGCTTGGCGCGAATTTTATCGTAACGCCCGTATTGCGAGAAGACATTGCCATCGTTTGTAACAGACGCAAAGTATTATGGTCGCCAGGTTGCGGATCGTTAACCGAAATCGCAAAAGCGGAAGAATTAGGTTGCGAAATTGTAAAATTATTCCCGGGTGGAATTTATGGACCAAACTTTATCAAAGCCATAAAAGGACCACAACCTTGGACAAGCATTATGCCAACAGGTGGTGTGGCTCCAACAAGAGAAAACTTAGAAGGCTGGTTTAACGCTGGTGCTACATGTGTTGGAATGGGCTCAAAACTCATTAAAAAGGAAGAAAACGGAGAATTTGATCTGGAAAAAATTAAAACAACAACACAAAATGCACTTCAGATTATAAAAGAATTGAACGTATGAATCTTTCGCAATCTTCTGTAATTACATTAAAAGAATTATCGCAACTTTCGGGTTTTTCGATCTCTACTGTTTCAAAAGCATTAAATAATAAATTTGATATTAGCTTAAAAACAAGAGAAGTCATACAACAAATAGCAAACGAACATAATTATGTTCCAAACACGTACGCTATAGGTTTACGAAAAAGGAAAACCCAAACAATTGCGGTTATAATTCCGCAAATTAACGATGCTTTTTATAGTTGCTTTTTACATAATATTGAAAAAATAGCCAGTAAGCTTGAATATAGAATATTACTGTTTCAATCTTTTGAAAAGAATAGTAAAGAAAAAGAATATTTGCAAAAAATTTACGATGGTAGTGTTGATGGAGTTATCATTTTATCGACCAATACTATACACACAACTGTTGATGGCGATAGAACGAAATTACCAATAGAATTTATTAAAATCTCCAAGGAATATAAAGAAGAAGAAGAACTTAAAAAAAGTTGTATTCTAGGGTTTCATAAACTGCTTAATCGAATACGATAGATACTTTTTTGAATTTTCAATCATTTCAAAATTAGCTAAATAAAGCACTTTCCATATTTATGATTAAAGAAAATTTTCAGCATCAGAAATAAAACAAACTTATCTGATAATTTCCATTTTTTGTGATTCTGTATTAAGTCAAATTTGTGAGTTTACTCTCAGGTATTATAAAAGGTGCTAATTTTTGATACATAATTTAATATGTTAGAGAAGAGGCTATCTGAAAAGTCGCAATTTCGTCAAACCGAACTTGATTCGGTTTCTCATAACAATTGATAATCAGTTTTATGAGATACTGGATCAAGTCCAGAATGACGGCTTTTAGAACTTTTAAGACAGCCTCTTTTTTGTATACATCACTAAACATTACTTGTAACAGTACCGTATTCTTTTCCATACAAAAACGCTTATCAATTAAAACACGACACTTATGTCTTGAAGATGCGCTAAAATAAATTGTTTATTTTCTAACAGAACGGTATTATATATATTTATCAAAATACCTAAACAACAACCTAAAAAAGCTATTTCTTCTGCAACTCAAATGAGTAAAACGAATCAATACTTTCACAATAATATTATTTGTACATGTGTTATGATAAAAAGTAATATCAGTTATAATTTTGAAGACTTATTTTCTTCTAAAAATCAATATATTTAGCATGTACAATCTTACTTCCTCAAAAACCTATAAATTACGGCCTATGAATTTTATTACTAAATGTACACTCTTTTTTTTGTGTCTTATATGCACTATAGTCAGTGTCAATGCCCAAAACAAAGTAATTGACAGCTTAGAAAACGTATTAGAAATTCATAAAGAAAATGATTCAATAAAAGTAGATTTACTAAATAAATTGGCTTTAAGATATAAAAGTGTAGCTATTGACAAATCAGAAAAAAAAGCGCAAGAAGCCAATCGTTTAGCAATAAAAATAAAATATACCAAAGGTGTTGCGAAAAGCATTTTGATATTGAGTAAAATACACATTGTAAAAGCTGAATATAAAGAAGCTGAAGACAAAGCTCTCGAAGCGCTCGAATTGTTCAAAAAAACAGATAACTACAAAGATATTATCGCTGTTTACAATACATTAGGAATGATTTCGGGTACTAAAAATAAACCTGATGAATCCTTAGCGTACTTCAAGAAAAGTCTAACTATTGCGAAAAACAATAATGACTTTGAATATCAAGGTTTGATGTTGACTAATATTGGAATTACATTCTATAAAAGAGGCGATTTTGATGATGCCGTTGCTTACTATAAACAATCAATTGAAATTTATGAAAAACTAGGAGATAACCAAGAGATTGCAAAAACGCTAGGACTTTTAGCGGTCGTATTAACTATACAAGGAAACTATGCGGAAGCTTTAAAATATTTCAATGGCGCTTTAGTCGAATACCGAAAAAACAATAATAAACGAAGAATAGCTTCAACGGTCCAGAATATGGGTATCCTTTATGCGGAAACAGGAAAGTACAAGGAAGCATACATAAATTTCAACGAAGCATTACAACTATACAAAGAACTTAAATATAAATATGGCATCGCCACCACATTAAATAGTATTGGAGATGTATATAGAGAATCAAAAGAATATAAAAAAGCATTACAGCATTTTACGGAGGCTTTAAGCATCAATAAAGAAATCAATAATATAGAAGGGCAAATTACAAACTATGACAATATAGGAGTGCTACATTTTACATTAGAGCAGCCCAAATTAGCTTTGGATAACTATAAATTAGCACTAAATTTAAGTATATCTAATGGAAGGAAACATTATACTAGCTCTTGTCACATATATGTTGCAGAAGTATATAATGTGTTAAAAAATTATACAAAAGCCTTGTACCATGTAAAAGAAGGAAAAAAAATAGCGGATGATTTGCAGTTACTTCCCGATCAAAAAAAAGCGAGTCGATTATTGTCCGAAATTTATGAAGCTACAGGTAAATACGAAAAATCGTTAAAACAACATAAGCTTTATAAAAAGTTGAACGACAGTATTTTCAATAAAGAAAATATTCAAAAAATTACCGCAGTAGAATACGAATACAAATACAAACAAGAACTAGATGCTGCAAAAATTAAAGAATTAGAACTTGCCAAAACAGTAGAAGTTACGTCATTAGATTTAGAAAAATCGCAACGAAACTTACTTATCGGCGTCATTATCTTTTTAGCAACGGCGCTAGTAATGGCAGCTATTATCTTTTTTATGAAATTAAGAAATGTAAAAACGAAAGCTCAAAATGTAGTGATTGAACAAAAACTCTTGCGTTCGCAAATGACACCTCATTTTATATTTAATTCGCTATCAGTATTGCAAGGAATGATTTTGAATAAAGAAGAAAAAGCAGCTGTTTCTTATCTGTCAAAATTCTCAAAACTCTTACGGAAAATCTTAGAAAACTCACGATACAAATCAGTTTCACTTTCCGATGAATTGGCTGCGATTGATAGTTATATGGGATTGCAGAATTTAGATGTAAATCCGCCTTTCAAATTCACACTTACAGTTGCACCAGAAATTGATACAACAGCAATGAAAATTGCGCCAATGCTCATTCAACCTTTTGTAGAAAATGCTATAGAACATGCGTTTCCAACTCAAAAAGAAGCCAAAGAAATTACGATAGATCTTACTTTTACGAATAAAAGACTAAAATGTACAATTACGGACAATGGAATTGGCATAAATATGGACGAAGTAAAAACTCAAAAAAACAAAAAATCACTAGCAACAGCTATTACTTCCGAACGTTTAAAAATACTCTCTAAAAGTTTTAAAAAGGAAGGTTTTATAACTGTAAAAAACAGAAAAGAATTGGGCGCACAAGGAACATTGGTAAGCATAGAAATTCCTTATTTATTAGAAGAAATAGAACCGCTAAGAATAAGTTTGCCAGAAAAAAATAAGTAACAACACGCTATGAATTATATTTATAAATATTTACTTCTTACATGTAGTTGTATCCTTTTTACAACAACGATACATGCGCAAAAAAAAGTGATTGATAGTTTAGAAATCGTATTAAAAAATCATACAGAAAAAGATACTACAAGAGTAAATATTCTCAATAAACTGGCAATTTATAGCTATCGAAACGACTATTCAAAAGCGATTGAATATTTGGAGAAATCGGATGCAATTACCAACATTATTGATTTTAAAAAGGGAAAGGCTAGAAGCTTGTATGTTAGAGGAATTGCAGAAATGATTCAATCAAATTATGACAATTCTATAAAACATTTAGAAGCTTCTATAAAAATTTTTAATGCCATAAATTTAAAAGAAGAAATTCCTTTTTCTTTAATAGTAATGGGCGCTGTTTATTACCACCAAGGAGAAAGTGAAAAGGCGTTGGCTAGTTATAAAAAGGCACAGCAGATTGACGAAACTCTTGGAATTAAAAAAAATATTCCTACATATCTTCTGAACATAGGGAATGCATATACAATTTTAGGAAAATATAAAGAAGCATTAGTAAATTATGAAAATGCCTTAAAAATTTTTACAGAAAAACAGAATACACGAGCAATGATAAGCTGTTTTAATAGCATTGCTAATATTTATTTTCAACAAGGCAACTACCACGTATCATTAAACTACCATAATAAATCATTGTCTCTTGCTGAGCAAATGAAGGAATCAATAAGCATTTCAACATCATTAAATAATATTGGACTCATATACAAACAACAAGAAAACTTTGACAAAGCACTTGAGTTTTATAATAGAGTACTTGTTGTAGAAGCAAAGCATAAGAGAAAAAAATACATAGTAGTTGTAAAATTGAATATAGCGAGTATTTATATTGAACAAAAAAAGTATGAAGCAGCTATTAAAATTTTAGAAGAAACGCTAAATCTTAGCAGAGAAATAAATGCACAACTTCAAATTGTTTCCTGTTTAGATAAACTAGGAGTTATTCATTTATTACTTAAAAATGACCTTGTTTCTTTACAATACTTTGAAGAGACAAAAAAGATAAGTCTTAAAAATAAGTACCAATCATCGTTAGGTTCTTCATATTTTGGATTGGCAAAAGTATACCTGTCACAAAAAAAATACAATAAGGCATTAAATAACATCTTAAAAAGTCTTGAAATTTCTGAAAAGCTCAATATTTTACAAAATCAAAAAGATGCACACGAAGTACTTTCAAAAATATACAAAGCAAACGGGCAATACAAAAAGGCATTTGAAAGTCATCAACAATTTAAAAAGTTAAACGACAGTCTTTTTAATAAAGAAAACATTCAAAAAATTACTGCAATAGAATTTGAATACAAATACAAACAAGAACTAGATTCCGCAAAAATAAAAGAATTGAAACTTGCAAAAACAGTAGAATCTACCTCATTAGATTTAGAAAAATCGCAACGAAACTTACTTTTCGGAATCATAGCCTTTTTAGCAATTGCCTTAATAATGGGCGCTATTATCTTTTTTATGAAATTGAAAAATGTAAAAACGCAAGCTCAAAATGTAGTGATCGAACAAAAACTATTACGTTCACAAATGACGCCGCATTTTATATTTAATTCGCTATCTGTCTTGCAAGGAATGATTTTAAACAAAGAAGAAAAAATAGCGGTTTCCTATCTGTCAAAATTCTCAAAACTATTACGAACGATTTTAGAAAACTCACGGCACAAATCGGTTTCACTTTCCGATGAATTAGCTGCGATTGATAGTTATATGGCATTGCAAAATTTAGATGTAAATCCGCCTTTCAAATTTACACTTACGGTCGCGTCAGAAATTGATACAACTACAATGAAAATTCCGCCAATGCTCATTCAACCTTTTATAGAAAATGCTATTGAACATGCGTTTCCAACTCAAAAAGAAGTCAAAGAAATTACGATTGATCTTACTTTTACGAATAAAAGACTAAAATGTACAATTACGGACAATGGAATTGGCGTAAACATGAATGAACTACGAACTCAAAAAAATAAAAAATCATTGGCAACAGCCATTACTTCCGAACGTTTAAAAATTCTCTCTAAAAGTTTTAAAATGGAAGGTGCTGTAACTGTAAAAAACAGAAAAATACTTGGAGAACAAGGAACATTGGTTACTTTAGTAATTCCGTATAAAATTGATTCGTTACCATGAAAGCTTTAATCGTAGAAGACAAAGAACATATTAGAAAAGCACTCCTTCATTTACTAGCTTCCATAACAAACGAAGTAACGGTGATAGGCGAATGCGAATCGGTAAGGGAAGCCGTTATTGTTGCAAATGCTTGCAAACCCGATTTAATTTTTTTAGACATTAACCTCACCGATGGAACAGGTTTTGACTTTTTAGATGCAACAGAACAACTAAACTTCAAAGTCATATTTATTACTGCTTATGAAGAATTTGCATTACAAGCATTAAAAATTGGCGCGGTTGATTATCTTCTAAAACCTGTTGACGTTGACGAACTCAAAAAAGCTTTAGACAAAGTAAGCAAGCTCTCTGTAGTAACGCAAAAGGAGCAAATAAAAACGGTAAAAAAAGTATTAAACCATACGGATGAAACTTTAATACTATCACTTCAAGACTCTTTTCAAGTAATTGATTTAAAAGATTTAATGTATTGCGAATCGGACAAAGGATACACTACTTTTTACTTGAACGATGGCAAAAAGCACTTGGCTTCAAAATCGATAAAAGAGTTTGAAGCGCAATTAATACAAAACTCATTCACAAGACCGCACCAATCATTTATCGTCAATCTAAAATTCATTGAAAAATATGATAAATCGGGAACCATTCATTTAAAAAATGGAAAAAAAATACCTGTTTCATCCCGTAAAAAAGATAACTTCTTAACTCGTTTTTTCAACAGAAACAAGTCATAACAGACACTTCTTTACTTTTTCTTCAAAACGTTTATTTACGCAAACGCATCGCTTTTTCCTTCAACACACTCAGAAATAGATTCGCTATTTTTTCATAAGTGAATACATCCTACTTTTATTTCAATAAATAGGATAAGTACAATGGAAAACATCAAATCAAAACTAGGTTCAGCAGGTCTCTTACTTGCGGCTTTAGGCATCATGTCTATCATGCTATCAATTTTTAATTACAACATACGATTACTTGCATGGGTTGACGTATGGGGAAACGCAATGGGTTGGGTAATTAGAATTCTTCTCATACTTGGAGGCGCAATATTGTACTTCTTTTATGGAAACTATGATGAAGAAGAAGAAAATGATCAACGTACACAAACGAAAATATAACGATATCACATTAACAGTAACATTTTAATTAAAACCACAAATTATGAAAAAACAAAATTTAAAAAGTTTGAAACTAAACAAGAAGTCAATTTCAAGCCTAGAAGTGACAACTATTTAAGGAGGAAAATTCACATGGATTGTTAATACTGAGTGTTGCGATAGTAGAAACCCACGTATCTGTCAAGTACCAAAATCAGCAGAGTGCGTCCCTGTTACAATAGTTGGATGCTAGTTTTTTAGCGAACATCAATACTCTTAAAAGCGAACTTCGGTTCGCTTTCTGTCTCTCTATTTTAAAAATGTACATATACAATTAGAGATCCTTTAAAATATAACACACCATTTTTAATATTAAAACCATTATTCTTATGAAAACAAAAAACGAATTACTTTTAGTCGTATGTTTAATTTTAGCAAACTTTACCTATTCGCAAACCAATGCACTTCCTTCTAGCGGAGATGTTGGTATTGGAACTTCCACACCTGCAGGAAAACTAGATATAAATTTAGGAGGCAACTTTCACACGAAAGAAGCTGGTGTTAGAATAACAGTTCCAAACGCCGTATTAACAGATGGCGCAAATGATAACACTAATGAAAGTATTTTTGAAATTAGACGTGATATTAGTGGAAATCTACCTGGTCCTATTTACAATACACAATTAATCCTAAATCATCAAGGAAGAGTTGGAGTTGGAATTGAAAATCCTAGAAGTAAATTACAGGTTCATGATGGTAGAATCCATATTACAGGAAACAATTCTTTTGGAGGGCCAATGCTTCTTTTTGGAGGTACGGAAAACAATGCACCAAATGGACAATGGGGAATTGAATATGTGTCTGGAGGTATTTCAGGACTTAACTTTTGGAAACCTGATGGAAGTACAAATGGAAATAATGCAGGTGGTTTTGGAAACTATTTTATGTTCTTGGCTGATGATGGGAAAATCAGTATGGGACTTGACCCAAATAATCCAAATAATTTTCCAAGAGCTACTTTTTCAGGAGATTATAACTTATACGTAGGAACAGGAATCTTAACTGAGAAATTAACTGTAGCACTAAGATCTACTGATGATTGGGCAGATTATGTTTTTAAGGATGATTATAATTTATTGCCACTAAATGAAGTTGAAAAACACATCAATGAAAAAGGACATTTACCAAATGTTCCTAGTGCAGAAGAGGTGACTCAAACTGGAATTAATGTAGCAAAAATGGATGCCAAACTATTAGAAAAAATAGAAGAACTTACACTATATGTTATTCAACAGCAGAAAGAAATTAAACAACTTAGAAGCTTAATTGAAACCTCTACAAAGAACAAGCAATAACTTTAAAACTATGAAACAAATTATAAAACATGTTATTAGTGCTGTCTGTATTTGTTCTTTCGCTACAACCTTTGGTCAGACTCCTGATGAAATTGAAATTATAAAACAACAAACCAATGTTGAATATCTCAAGACATTAAGTACGGAATTTGAAAATCAATATCGTTCAGACAAAAGAAGAGCTTTGGAAATGGGATGGCCAGAAAAAGTGGTATTACCTAGCGGCAAGACATTGCATTTACAAGGAATGCTTGATGCTGAAACACCACTTTATTACACTACAACCAATAGAGAAGCAGGTATTACAACACGAGCAAATAAACTATATTCTGGTGGAGGTTTAGGGCTTTCAGTACATGGAGAAGGTATGACAGCTGGTGTGTGGGATGGTGGTGCCATAAGAGAAACTCACGAATCGTTTGAAAATAGAGCAATACAAATGGATGGCGCAGTGGAGCCTACGATGTTGACTAACGGGTATGATCATGCAACACATGTAACAGGTACTGTAATTGCATCAGATCAGTTTGAAAATGGAAGCGTAAGAGGAATGGCCTTTAAAGGAAATGTTCATGCTTATGATTGGAATGGTGACAACGGAGAAATGGCCGATGCTGCATCTAATGGATTACTATTATCCAATCATTCTTATGGTCAGGTTTCTTTTTTTGGTAACGGTACGCCTATTGCTAATTATCGTTTTGGAAAATATACTAGTAGTTCTGCAAAATGGGATGAAATTATGTATAACGCTCCATTTTATCAAATTGTAAAATCGGCAGGAAATGATAGAAATGAGGATTCAGACTATGGCTTTCATCCCCAAACTCTCAATAAAGGAGGGTATGACTTACTAAAAGAAGAAAGTGTTTCTAAAAACGTTTTAGTTGTAGCTGCAACAAAAGAAGTATCTGAATATAATAACTCAGATTCTGTTAGTATGACTGATTTTAGTAGTTGGGGTGCAACAGATGATGGAAGAATTAAACCCGATATAGCTGCACAAGGACTTAACGTAAAGTCATCATCTGCAGAAGGAGATGACGCTTATAATTTTAAAAATGGTACTTCTATGGCTGCGCCAAGTGTTACTGGTACGTTATTATTGTTACAACAACATTATATGAATACGTATAACACTTTTATGAAATCGGCAACTTTAAGAGCATTGATTATTCATTCTGCTAATGAAGCTGGAGATGACCCAGGACCGGATTATAAATTTGGATGGGGATTGATGAATGCAAGAACAGCAGCAATAATTATTTCTAATAATCAAGATAAATATTTTATTAAGGAAAATACTTTAGAAAATGGAGCTACAGATATAATACGCATACTACCAGATGACAATTCTTGGGGAGCATATATTGAAGCAACTTTGGCTTGGACTGATCCTGAAGGAGTTCCTATTTCTGGTAATGTAGCAGATGATATGACGCCTATGTTGGTAAACGATCTTGATATACGAATTACCGATGGTACTACGACCTATTATCCATGGAAATTAGGCGGGCTTTTTAATCTCCATGGAGCAGCAACTATGGGAGATAACAGAGTAGATAATGTTGAAAAAATTCAATTTTACTTACCGCCATCAATGATTGGTAAAGAATATACTGTGCAAATTTCCCATAAAGGATCTTTACAAAATGGCCATCAGGATTATTCTTTAATTATTACAGGAATCAAAAGAAAGGAGTGCCCAGAAAACCTTTTAATCTCCACAACTGTAAATGCAAATGAAATTGATTTGCATAATGCTAATATAAAAATTGAAGCCAATAATACTATTGCAGCAAACGGAGTGGCTATCTATCATGCAGGACGCACTGTTGAGTTAACAAATGGTTTTAAAGCTGATGCTGGCGCAAAATTTAAAGCATACATTGAAGGATGTACTAACGTTTTTAAAAATAAGTATGTAACGCCAAAAGAAAGAAAAGTGGTTACGTATGATATAAAACGTAGTGATGATTTAGAAATTAAAAAAGGAGATATACGACTCTATCCCAATACTACAAATGGTTTAACAACGCTATATCTTGACTCTTTTGATGAAAATAAACCCAATTATGATGTAGAAGTGTACACTTTGGAAGGACGCAGAATGAAATCTTTTAAAATGACAAAACAAACCGCTCAATTTGATATTAGTGATTTAAGTAGTGGTTTATACTTAGTTAAAGTGATAAATGGAAATACCATGTACACTAAAAAGTTGATAAAAGAGTAAATGACACAAAAATTAGTATTTAATCATATATAAATTATGAAAAAAAAATTAACGATAATCATCTTATTAATAGCTGTAAAATTCTGTTTTTCACAACAACAGGAATACTGGTTCTTAAATAATCAAACTGTAGATGTTACAAACAATCAAACTGTGCCTAACACTTTTGGTAATAATACAGATCCTGAATCAGTAACGAATGCTATTTACGATCAAAATGGAGATGCAGTGCTTTACGTGAGTAATTATGCAGTTTATAGTCCTTCTGGGTTAATAGGATACATAACACCTCAAAATGCAGCTTGTGTAAATAAAGGGAATGAAGTGGAAATAGTTCCTGTGCCTGAATCTCCATGTGAATATTATATAGTATTCAATGCGTATGTTTCTGGTCCAAATCCAAATTGTCCTTGCTGTTTTCCTCCTATCCACGCTTTTTATGCTACCGTTGACTTATCAACAAATGGATCGGGTTCTATAGTAAATATCCAAGAATTAACACCTAATGCAACAGGAGAACGTTGTAATATTGCTATAGCTAAAGAGAACAATAATAAAAGGAATCTTTATGTAACAACGAGCTCAAATATTTCAAAATTTGAAATATCTTCTAATGGAATTGCCTTTCAAAATAATATATACTCCGATATTCTGACAGCTCAAGGAGAACTAGATTTATCGCATCAAGAAGACAAACTGGCAATTAATACGAACAATGGTCTTAAAATAATTCACTTAAATAGTAATGGAAATTTAGACATTTTTTCAGGAAATCAAGGAAATGGAGTGTCTGAATACGGGATTATAAGTAGTTTTATACCTGGAACTGAATTTTCTGTAAATGGTGATTATTTATATTATTCAGATGATAATGACATCTATCAATTAGAGTTAGTTTCTGGAAGCAATACTACATTTAGCACTGTCACTTCCGATTATAGTCATTCTCAGTTAGAATTAGGTTTTGATCTAAATATTTATGCTATCTCAAACAATAATGAATTAGGGCAGATTTTAGGAGTCAATACCAATACGCCTTCATTTAATCCAAACTACCTCAGTGTACAAGCTGGTGTTACAGATGGATCTTATAATATTAAAACGTTACCAGATCAAGTAGATGGTGCAGATTACAGTACCTTTTTTCAAGATTGTTGTATTAATAACGATATTGTTATTAATCTTCCAAGTACTATATCTGTGTGTGATGGCACTTTTGAGGAAATATGCGGACCAATAGCTCCTAGTGGTTCTACCTATAATTATCAATGGTATAGTACACAATACAATCCTTTTCCAACATCTGTATTAGAAGGAGAAGAAATGTGTTTTACGCCATCTCAGTTAGGAATACATACATTAATAGTTACTGATGAAAATGGATGTACAGCCAGACATACAATTAAAATAATAGAAGGTCTTCCACAGCCAGATTTAGGAGTTATAGATTGTGAGCAAGTTCCAATCAGTAATATCAACATACTAAACCAAGGTTTTGACAATCCTGATTATACAATAACTTGGTATCATAATAATCAAGTAGTACAAGTAGGAGGCGAAACATTAATGATGACTATTGCACAAGGTGAAATTACTGTAACCATATCTGTAGACGGTTGTGAACCTGTTTCAGATACCACTGAAATATATTGCTGCCCAGAAGATTTAGAAATTATTATGAATTGTGAAACAGGAAAATTAGAAGTACAAAACATACCAAACAACATCACTATAAATACGATGTTCTGGGATTTTGGCTCTCAAACTCTACCCAATTCAAATAGCAGTACATTTCAGCCAACTGAAGAAGGTGTATATTCTTTCGGAATTATCTTCACGTTCCCAAATGGAGAAGAATGCCATCATTTTATCCATTACGACTATAAAGAAGATTACTGTTGTGAAATTACCGGATCTCAAGCAGTAGCCAGTTTATCAAATGTAACTAACTATTACAATGTACCTCACACGCCATATGGCCCAATGGAAATTCCAGCCCTATGTGAAAGAGTTACACTTGATGGTTCTCTGAGCACTTGTGAAGATGCATATTATATTTCAGTAGCTGCATTTGATCCTGTTTCTTGGAGTAATGATCCAACAGTAACTCCAAATCCTATTTATCAAGGATGGACGCAAGGACAAGCACCAAACAACATAGAGTTAACACAGTCTCCTTTTAACTTGGTATTTGATAATCAAACATTTTACATGATACAATTTGCTGTAGGGCCAGACTGGGATGCTGAATATATGCTGTTTTGGTATGACTGTAACGTAAAAAGAAAAATGATCATTACACCAAACCCAACTCAAGGTGAATTTACAGTTGCGATGCTAAATAATGAAAAAGAAAGTTCTTTGGAGGTATTCGATTTCTCTGGAAATATGATCGTTAAGAGCTCGGTTTATGGAGAAAAACCTACAAGCCTTAATATTTCTAGGGCAAAACCAGGAGTTTATTTTGTGAAAATATATATTGATGGAGAAGTATACACTAAAAAAATAATCAAAAATTAAATCTAAAAATCAAATTATAACAAAATGATTTAGTGTAGTAAACTAAGTAAGTTTTAATTTAAAAGAACTACAATCAGGAATTTACTTTGTAAAATTTAGACTAAAAATAAAATCGCCTCATTAAATACAATGAGGCGATTTTTAGTTGTCATATTCAACTAGGAAATGTATCAAAAATTAATTTCTTGGTCGATAATGTGTATTTATATTATTAATTTCTCTTTCAATTTCTAGCGGGTCAACATACATGTTTTAAACATTTATCTTATTAACGAACACTACTTACTAGCTTTACTATCAATCTTAAAAATTGGCTTATTTTTTTATTTCTTACGTAGTAGCGTTACGATCTCTTTTTGTCCAGCTCGACTCATTACAAATTGTAAAGTATCCTTAGCTAAATTTTTTATTTCAACGCCAATTTCTAACTTATCTTTTGGTGTTGAATAAAGATTTCCGTTTTCAATTCGGTACACACCTGTTTCTTCAAGT
>NZ_JBGCDL010000078.1:0-24145 GCF_045105435.1 Kordia sp.
AACGGGTTGCAATGACCCATTCTTTTATCTTTTGTGTTCCTGCTTGAAATATATTTTTTGATCGTACTCCCACAAATAATTGTCGTGCCAATTGTTGCGAAATCGTACTTGCACCACCTTTACTTCCTAAGTATGCAAAGGCTCTAATAGTTCCGCGTACGTCAATTCCGGAGTGTTCATGAAAACGTGCATCTTCTGTGGCAATTAATGCGTTTACTAAATCTTTTGGGAGTTCTTGATAATCAACAGGTGTTCTATTGTCTTTTAAATAATATTTACCAAGTACTTTTCCGTCGGCAGATATTACTTGTGTTGCTAAGTTTGTTTGCGGATTTTCTAAGATTTCAAAAGATGGCAATTCACCAAAAAATCCCCAAGAAGCTAATAGAAATAGTAAAAATATACCTGCTATTCCACTTGCAAATAGAATCCAAAACCATTTGATAAATTTTTTAAATGGGTTTGAACTTTGTTTTTTTCCTTGCTTTTGTTTGACTTGCTTTTTTGCCATTTCAATTTGTTGTTTGCACTAATTTTTTTCGATTCTAAAGCCAACCTCTGTAATTCCCTTTAAGCTTTGGATTCCTTGAGGTTCATTAATTTTTCGCATGGCTTGTTCTATGGTAATTTCGTAAGTTCCATTAAAAGGAAACCGTTTGTTTTCTTTGTACCAAAGTTTACTTTCTTTGGTAGTCATACCTGTGCCGAGCCATTTTCCATCTGCTGCTGCCATATCATACTCTAAAGTATCTGTTACGACATTCCCATTTGGAAAGTTCATGTTTACGATAAGAAATAAGTTCCGAAATTCATATTCGTTTGTATTTCTTACGTTGATAAACAAATTGTATCTATTTACCGTGTCTGGCTGTTGGAATTTGAAACTTAAAGGCGTATTGTTTTCCCAAGATGTTCCTACGGAAGTATATTGGTCAAATACACGATTGCCATCACAAGAAATGAATAGCATACTAAGAATACCTAGTAAAAATGCGTATTTATTTGGGCTTTGCATTTTTGTTCGATTTTTTACGTCTGTTGTTATTCTTGTTTCCAGTGTTTTTTGATCCTTTAGCAGTAGCCGTTTCGCTGTTTGATTTAGCGTTGTTGCTATTTTTGTTTCGAGGATTGTTTTTTGCACTGTTGTTGCCTTTTTTTGGTGCGTTTCCTGCTTTTTGATTGTTGTTATTTTTTGCAGTTGCGCCCGTTTTGGCATTGGTGTTTCTACGTTTTTTCTTGTGTTGTGTGCCTCTTCTTTTTCTATTTCGAGTGGGTTTCTTATCAAATCGTGTAAGACTGTCTTGTCCTACAACGTTTTCAAAGTTTGTTTTAGTATCTTCATCTTCTTCAATAAGCTCTAAAGCGTATTCTTCTAAACTTATTACTTTTTCTTTTTTTGCATTCAGTGCGATGATTTCATTGGCTTGATCGGTAGTTAATTTATGCCAATTCATCCATTCGCCTTCGTATGCATACCAAATATGTCCTTTAAAGATATCTGTTTTTTGGCAAACCGCAGTTCCTTTTTCCGTGTAGAGTTTTACATCACTTTTTGGAAATTGCTGAAGTGCTTCTAAATACGCATCTAACTCAAAGTTTAAGCAACATTTAAGCTTTCCACATTGTCCTGCCAATTTTTGCGGATTTAAGGAAAGTTGCTGATATCTGGCTGCAGCCGTATTTACAGAACGGAAATCGGTCAACCATGTTGAGCAACACAATTCGCGTCCACAAGAGCCAATTCCGCCCAAGCGCGCTGCTTCTTGTCTAAAACCTATTTGGCGCATTTCAATACGAATACTGAATGCTTTTGCCATGTCTTTTATGAGTTGACGAAAATCGACACGATCATTTGCTGTATAGTAAAACGTTGCTTTGGATGCATCTCCTTGAAATTCTACATCCGAAATTTTCATTTGTAGATTTAAGGCGATTGCCAATTCGCGCGAACGCTTTTTTATTTCCTCTTCTCTATCGCGAGCACGCGACCAAACATCAATATCTTTTTGAGACGCTTTTCGGTATACTTTTTTGATTTCTTCACTTTCAGTACTTACTTTTTTCTTGCGCATTTGCACACGCACTAGTTCGCCTGTAAGTGTTACAATACCAACATCATGTCCTGGAGAAGCTTCTGTAGCTACAATGTCTCCAATGCTTAGTGTTAGGTTTTCTGTATTTCTATAAAAATGCTTTCTACTGTTTTTAAAACGTACCTCAACACAATCAAAAGGTGTTTGACTGCTAGGCAACGACATGTTAGACAACCAATTGAATACCGTTAGCTTGTTACAGCTATCAGTACCACAAGTACCATTGTTTTTACAGCCTCTGGGTTGACCATCTTTACCAGTTGAACAACTGTTACAACTCATATTTTTATATATAGAATCTGCAATTCGGGATATGCAGATGTAGGGTTCGTATTCTTTTTCTTAAAGATGTAAAGATAGGATTATTTCTGTAGCATCGAAAATCTACTTTTTATACTTCAAAACTTCCGATCTTCCTTTTTTGAAAATTTTGTTGCTAACTTCCTTTCCTTTGCGCAATTCTTTTTGCTTTTCCACTGGTAAATTATGTACTTCTTTACATTCGACAGAACAGCAAGTGTCCATTTTTTCAGCACAAGATTCACATTGAATAAATAGTAAGTGACACGCTTCGTTAGCACAGTTTACATGCTCGTCACAAGGATTTCCGCATTGGTGACAGTTAGCAATAATATCATCTGAAATTCGCTCGCCGCGTCGGTGATCGAACACAAAGTTTTTACCAATAAATTTATTTTCTAAGTTTTGCGCTTCTACTTGACGTGCATAGTTTATAATTCCGCCTTCCAACTGATATACTTTTTTAAAACCTTTGTGCTTAAAGTACGCGCTGGCTTTTTCACAACGAATTCCACCTGTACAATACATGACTAGGTTTTTATCTTCTTTGTAATCTGCTAAATCATCTTCTATAATTGGTAACGATTCTCTAAATGTATCAACATCTGGTGTAATGGCGCCTTGAAAATGACCAATTTCACTTTCGTAATGGTTACGCATATCTACCAAAATGGTGTTTTTATCGTCCAATAATTCATTGAATTCTTCTGCGGCAACGTGTACACCTTTATCTGTTACATTAAAGCTTTCGTCATTTAATCCGTCAGCTACAATCTTATCTCTTACTTTCACTTTTAGCTTTAAAAAGGACATATTATCTTGCTCAATCGCTACATTTAGTCGCACATTTTCTAAAAATGAAATCGTATCTAAATGATTTTTGAACGTATTGAAATTTTCGGCAGGCACAGAAAGTTGTGCATTAATGCCTTCGTACGACACGTAAATTCGACCCAAAACGTCTATTTCGTCCCAGTTTATAAATAAGTGATTTCGTAAAATTTCAGGATTTCCAATTTGTGCGTATTTGTAGAAAGATATTGTCATACGGTCTTTACCAGCTTTTTCGATAAGCTCCGCTCTTTCCTTCGCACTTAATTTATTGTACAGTTGCATGCTATATCAATTTGTTAAGGTTAAAGTGTATATTTTGGGCAAAAGTACATTTTTTGTATAAATAGCAAGGATTTTCAAGAAAAAAACAACGCTTACACTCAAAATAGCACGCTTATACATTTAGTGCTGCTTTATTGTTATAAATGCTGTACTTTTAGTTTCAATTATTAAAATAAATAAGGTGAAGAGAAGACGTTTACAGTAAAAAATAGGATATAAAAACGGCAAATAAGAAGGCAAAAGACCTGTTTTTTTGAGTTGAGAATATATTTTTACTGCAACTACGGGAAAAATAAAAGCGCTTCTATGTGGACAGAAGCGCTCTTACTAGCTAATTCATTGTTAATATTCAATTTCTCTATTAAAGAATAGAATTAACAATGAAGCTAGCCACCGTCAAGCTTGCAGTTCCCGAATAATGGAACCGAAGCGTTATCTCGTGTATTGTAAATAAATGTGTTTAAAATTCTCATCTTTTTATAAGCTATTTTATATAATAGATACCGAGTTTTTAAAAAGGTTGCGTGTGATTGTAATTTTTTTTTGGGCGAATTGTCTAAAATCAGAAATAGCGAATTGGTTTCAGTGAAAAGAAATAGTAATTTAGCAACGTTCAAATTAATAGAAAATCGACATAAATGAGTTCAGATAAAGAAAAAGAAGCAAAATTAAAAGCATTAAAACTTACCTTAGATAAGTTAGACAAAACGTATGGTAAAGGTTCGGTAATGAAATTAGGCGATTCGGTTGTAGAAGAAATGGAAACCATTCCTACAGGTTCGCTTGGTTTAGATATTGCATTAGGAGTTGGCGGATATCCAAGAGGAAGAGTTGTTGAAATATACGGTCCTGAATCTTCTGGTAAAACTACTTTGACTTTACATGCCATGGCAGAAGCACAAAAGAAAGGTGGAATTGCTGCTTTTATTGATGCTGAGCATGCATTTGATCGTTTTTATGCTGAAAGTTTAGGAGTTGATATTGATAATTTAATTATTTCTCAACCAGATCATGGAGAACAAGCTTTAGAAATTGCTGATAATTTAATTCGCTCTGGCGCTATTGATATTGTTGTAATTGACTCGGTTGCCGCTTTGACACCAAAAAGTGAGATTGAAGGTGAAATGGGTGATTCTAAAATGGGATTACACGCACGTTTAATGTCGCAAGCTTTGCGTAAATTAACAGCTTCCATTAGCAAAACCAATTGTACGGTAATATTCATTAACCAATTGCGTGAAAAAATTGGAGTTATGTTCGGAAATCCAGAAACAACAACTGGAGGAAACGCATTAAAATTTTATGCTTCTGTTCGTTTAGATATTAGACGTTCTACACAGATAAAAAGTACGGATGGCGAAGTAAAAGGAAACAAAACACGTGTAAAAGTGGTTAAAAATAAAGTTGCTCCACCTTTTAAAACAGTTGAGTTCGACATTATGTATGGCGCAGGTGTTTCTAAAGTAGGAGAAATTTTAGATATCGGTGTAAATTACGAAATCATAAAGAAAAGTGGTTCTTGGTTTAGCTATGGCGATTCTAAACTCGGACAAGGACGTGATGCTGTAAAATCATTGCTAGAAGACAATCCAGAGTTGTTAGAAGAACTTGAAATTAAAATTAAAGACGCTATTGCAAATAGCTAGATTGTAATTATATAATTGAAAATTAGTATATTACACAAAATAAATTCAAAAAAAATCCCTTATCGGGATTTTTTTTATTTTTAAACGCAACCTTTTATACATATATGCATCTACTTGTAAAGTAGTTTATTATTTTGATTATGAAGAAGATATTATTTTTAGCTTTAGCAATAAGCTTCACACTTTTTAATTCATGCGCAGTCGATGATAGTGTCGCAAATGTTCAATTTCAATTTGAATTTATTCCTGTTGAAGAAGTACAATTGCCTTTGGCATTCAATTTTGGCGACACGCATACTATTAGTGTAACTTACAAACGTCCATCTACATGTCATACTTTTAGTAACTTTGAGTACATACAACAAACAGGAAATGTAAGAACTGTTGCAATCGTAAATTTTGTAACAGACGGAGACGATTGTGAACCACTAGAAGATGAATTTAAAACCGAAACCTTTAGCTTTAGCGCACTTGATTCTGAACCATACACGTTTAAATTTTGGCAAGGAAAAGATGATGAAGGAGAAGATACGTACTTAGTATTTGAAGTACCTGTCAACAACTAACATAAGCTACTAAGAAAAACCAATAAAACGAGTGAGTTTAGAACAACTCATACATAATTGTAAGAATAACGACCGTGATGCCCAAGCACAATTGTATAGAGATTATGCCAAAAAACTATACACTACAAGCTTGAAATACTCTCGGAACAAGTTGGAAGCGGAAGATAATTTGCAGGACAGCTTTATGGTTATTTTTGAAAAAATAGGTCAGTATAATTTCAAAGGCTCGTTTGAAGGTTGGCTAAGAAGAATTACTGTAAACACCGTGCTTCAAAAATATAGAAGTAAAGGTGTTTTTGAGGTTGTAAATGAGCGTGTATTAAAAGATGCGCCCGTAACCATATATGAAGAAGGTGTTTCAATAGATTATTTATTGAGCATCGTGCAAGAATTACCCGATCGATACCGATTGGTGTTTAATTTATATGTACTTGATGATTATTCGCATCAAGATATTGCTGAAATGTTAAGTATTTCGGTTGGTACTTCAAAATCAAATTTGGCAAGAGCACGCATGATTTTGAAGAATAAAGTAGAATCGTTTAAAAAAAAAATCGCCATCAATGAGTGATCAAAATAATATAGATAATTTCTTTCAGAACCGCTTCAAGGATTTTGAAGCATCGCCCGATCCCGATTTATGGGATAAGATTTCCGATCGATTAGATGAAAAGCAAACCGAAGAGAAAAAAGAAGGTATTGTACTTTTACCTTGGTTGTATAAAGCTGCTGGAATTGCCGCAGCTATTGCATTGCTGTTTTTTGTAGGTACACAAGTTGTAAATACAAATAGTACTGATATTGATTCTGACGGACAAACAACGGTAACGAAAAAAGACAATCCGCTTCAAAAAGATACAAACGGAACAACTAAGGATTCGCAACTAACAAATTCCGATAAAAATTCTGAAGACAATTCACTTCAATATAAAAACAATACAACTCCAAATGGCACTTTGCAAAACAATACACAAATTGCCAATGAAGATACGGTGAATCATACGAATGATCCGAAAAAATCACAGCATGGAAATGATAGTAGCGCACAAAAAGGAAATGCGTTGCAAAATGCAGTGGCACAACAAAATGGAACTCAAAACAATTCACAAAACGATTCCAATAAAAATAGCATTCATACAAATGCCGTTCCACATAAAAATGTAGGAAATCAAGAAAATGCCGTTGCAAACGCTACAGGAAATGAGAAAAACAAAATCTTGACTCCTGAGCAAAGAAAACGTCTAAACGGTCAAAATAAGAAAGATAAAAATGGTATTGACACAACGGTTAATCCTTTCGTAAAAAATGCAGTTGCACAAAACCAAAAGGATGGTACTGACAACATGAATACTTCAAATACTGTAAACGGAAAAGGTTCTGAAGCAAATTCAGCTTCAAACGCAGTTGCAAATAAAAATGGAGTTGCACAAAATGATGCTCAAAACACAACAAATACTTCCAATTCTACAAATACAAAAGGTTCTGAAGCAGATGGAACTACAAATTCTGAAACTACTGATACAGAAAATGCGGTTGCTGACACGCAGAAAGAAAAAACTGGAAAATCAATTTTAGAAGTCATTAAAGATTTACACGATTTAGAAAAAGACAGTACTGAAATAGCAGAAATACCATTTAGCAGATGGACTATTTCTCCAAGTGCTTCACCTGTATATTATAATACGCTTGGTAACGGTTCGCCAATTGACGAAACTTTTGCTGACAATTCAAAAAAGGGTGATATTAATTTAAGTTACGGTGTAAATGTTGGATACGATGTTTCAAAGCGACTTACCGTACGTGCAGGAATTCACCGTGTAGATTACAGTTATGACACGCAAGGCATTGCTTTGGTTCCATCAATTGAAGGATCTGAATTAACCACAATTCAGTTTAGAAACAGCAATGCTGCGTTTGATATTAAAGACAGACAAGCAACTTCTGGTGAAGCATTTTCACTCTATCAAGTACCAACCTCAGAATCGTCTATTAGACAAAAACAGATTGAAGGAGATTTGAGTCAGCGCATGAGTTATATAGAAGTTCCTGTAGAATTGAAATACGCTCTTGTAGATAAAAAAATAGGAATTAATGTTATTGGCGGTGTAAGTACATTGTTATTAACAGAGAATAGTATCATATTAGATTCTCCCGAATTATTAACCGAATTGGGAGAAGCAACAAACATGAATGACGTGAGTTTTAGCACAAATATTGGTTTGGGAATCGATTATAAGTTTTCCAACCAATTGGAGTTTAGCGTAGAGCCAATGCTAAAATATCAATTAAACGCATTCTCAGGAAATACTGGCAACTTTAACCCGTACTCAGTAGGTGTTTATACAGGTGTCAGTTTTAGGTTTTAGTTTTTTAGTTGGTTAGGTATGCCATATACCTTAAAAGCAGTGATGTTTGCCAAAAACCGTTTTCTTATTTTTGATAGGAAAGCGGTTTTTTTATGATTTGATTTTTTTTGAGGAATCTTTCAGAAAGCATATTAATAATCGTAATTTATTTTTGAGTTTCCTGTAGATTGATTTAGCTTTAACAAAAGATAAGATCGGTTTAATTATAACTAAAAATCATTGTGATACATTTAATAGAAGAAAATAAATTTCAAGAGCTCAAAGAGAAAATTCAAAACAATGAAAATGCATTAGATGTATATACGTTTCTCGTCGATATTTTGAATCAAAAAAAGGTGGAAATTGATGGAGAAAGTTTTAATTCTGAAAAATATCAAGAAGAATTTTTTGAAGGTTTAAAAATATACAAAGCATTAAAAACTGCTAAAATTTCTAGTGATGAATTTACAGCCTATTCAGATGTTTTAGTACGTTTGGCTTTTAAAACTGCTGGTTTTATACGATTGCTTGCTAATACTGCAATGAAAAACGGAGTATACCTCTCAGAAATGCCTGAAACTTACCAAGTAGCTCCAAACTTAAGAGAAGGTTTTCAAGAATTTATTGATCTTTTAAAAACTGCTGGTGATCTAAAATCGGTCGCAAATATAAGTGCTGCAAAAGCGCAAATCACAACTTCAATAGCCAATCTTTTACAAAAAGAAGACATCGGATATGACATGCTTCAATTTGCAGCAGCGTATGTAAATATTGAACAAACAGAACATGCTATTCAAATTTATCAAGGCATTATAAATGATTTTGAAGCGGAATCTATAAAAAATTCAAGTGGACTTTTCCCTGAAATAAACCAAATAGATACAAGATCACAAGGAGAAATTGACATTTACAAAAAGGCAAAAGCACAATTTGAAACATTATCTAATGAAAAACTACCGGAAGTCCCAAAAGTACACATACGAGAAAGTGAAGCTGTAAAAAAACTTGTTGAAGAAGTTCATAAAAAAGAACAGGAAATTTTAAAGGATACTAAACAGCAAGAAGCTGGTTTTTTAAGCAAACTAAAAAGCTTTTTTGGGAAAAAGTAAACCGTTTTAATTTGTTATTATTACGAAATCCCATACGCAGTCAACTCACTCAAAATGATTTCGTGTGCAGTTTTGCTCATTTCTTTTTTGTCAGCTACTGCTTTGCCTTCCGTACTTAGAAACGGATGAATTGTTACGCGCATACGTCCTGGTGAACCTTTAAAAAATTCGTATGGAAACAATTTCTTATTATCAGCAAATGTAATAGGAACAACAGGAATTTGGTGTTCAATTGCCAAACGAAATGCACCATCTTTAAATTTATCTAGCACAATTTCTTCTTCAGGAACGCCACCTTCTGGAAAAATACAAATACTCATTCCTTGGCTTAGTCTTTTTTGTGCGCTATCATACACAGCTTTACGGCTTCTTGCGCTTCCTCTATCAACCAAAATACAGGTTCGTTTGTAAAAGAAACCAAAAACAGGCAGTTTGGAAAGTTCTTTTTTACCTACAAAAACAAATGGATTTTTTGATGCTACTAACATCAGCATGATATCCGTCATACTCGTGTGATTTGAAATCAACATATAACTCTTTCCTTTAACAATTTCTTCTTCTCGTTTAAATTTTGGAAAGAAACCCATTCCAAACAAAATAGGCCGCGCCCACAAATTTCTGGCAACCCAAAAGAATTGTGGATACAACTTTTCGCTTGTTGAAAAAATCAATAAGAAAGGAAAAAATAGAAGTATAGGAATTAGCACTAAAAGGTAAAACCAAATGCGCCATAAAAATCTTCCAATGTTTTTTATAAAAGTCATCATCAGCATCAAAAATACGTTAAAGTTTCGAAAATGCATTTAAAATTTATTTTTATGAAACGAAGCACGACAATTTTTAAAAAATTCTTTGTAAAAGGACTACATTTGTCAAAATTTCATAATTAAAAACGACCTATGGCACGAATACTTACAGGAATTCAAAGCACAGGAACTCCACATTTGGGAAATATTTTAGGAGCAATTGTTCCTGCCATCGAAATGGCCCAAAATGTGGACAATGATTCGTTCCTGTTTATTGCAGATATGCATTCGCTTACGCAGATTAAAGACGGAGAAACGCTTAGAGAAAACACATATAAAACAGCTGCAACTTGGCTTGCGTTCGGTTTAGATATTAATAAAACGGTTTTTTATCGTCAAAGTGACGTGCCACAAGTAACCGAGCTTTCATGGTATTTAAACTGCTTTTTTCCATACAATCGCCTAAAATTGGCGCATAGTTTTAAAGACAAAGCCGATCGTTTAGAAGATGTAAACGCAGGTTTGTTTACCTATCCAATGTTGATGGCGGCCGATATTTTATTGTATGATGCAGAGATTGTTCCGGTAGGAAAAGACCAAGAACAACATATAGAAATTACACGTAATGTAGCAACGCGTTTCCACGAAAAGCTAGGTGAAACGTTTGTATTGCCTAAAGCTAAAATTCAAGAAGATACCAAGTTGATTCCTGGAACAGATGGCACCAAAATGAGCAAGAGTAAAAATAATGTGATCGATATTTTTCAGACTGATAAAAAACTTCGCAAGCAAATTATGGGCATTCAAACCGATAGTACGCCGATGGAAGCTCCGAAAGATCCTGATACGGATAATGTGTTTGCATTGTATAAGTTATTGGCTAGTGAAGAGCAAATTGCAAGCATGCGCCAAAATTATACTGGCGGAAATTACGGCTACGGACATGCAAAACAAGCATTGTTTGAGTTGGTTACAGAACGATTTGCTACTGAACGTGAACGTTTCAATCATTACATGGAAAACAAAAACGAAATTGATGAAGCCTTAGCAATTGGAGCCAAAAAAGCGCATACAATTGCAAATGAAGTATTAGCAAGAGTGCGAACGAAAGTTGGATATTAGTTTAGATTTTTAGACGCGCTTTGCTTTTAGATCGCTGACGCTCTTAGAATGTTAGACTCGTTTTTTCAGAAGTAGGAATCTTTTAGAGAATAGATATAGTAGAACAGCCAAACGTTTTTTTTTAAATGTTTGGCTGTTTTTTGTTGTTGAGAGATTTCGTTTTAAAGTACTTCTCGATACTGTTTTTCTTCGAAAAATCACTCGAAGTAACGTTTGTAATTCTTTATAAATTTGCTAGCCGAAGCACTATTTTTTCTGAAAAACCGAAGTGACATTCTTACTTCTTGTAAATTACTAACCGTCAGATCGAGTAAAAAATGTTGTGACATTTTTTGTATCGAGATCTACTTAGAAATACATCCTTCTTAACACTCAACCGAAAATATCATTTCTTATACGTCACTCTTTTAAAAATCAACGCTTCGTACGCAAACAATTCGTGGTAATCAAAACTAACGCGTTCATATCCGTAATAACGCCAATCGCTTCCCCAAGAATTTTTAATGATAAATCCTTCCGAGTCGTATCCAACTATCGTTACTACATGTCCGCCGTACGGATTAAAGCTTGCTGTTGGCGCTACAGTTTTATCAAAAGTAACCGATCTACTGTTGATTTTGGTATTAATATCTGGAAAGCGTTTTTTAATCTCTGAATACGTTGCGTGTGTTCCATCTTGCATTAAAACTCCATAACCCAAATCGGGCGTAATTGTAGTATATTTAGTCGCTTGAAACATTTTCCAAGCAGGCAAATACAATTCATACGACACAGGAATTGCTTTTACGCCATTGTCTAATAAGTACTTTATATGTGTTACATTTTTACTTTCTACTTGTCCTAAATATTCATACGCATGCAATTCCAAAAGCTTTGCAATAGACTTGTATTTGTAGAGAAATGTAACAGGTCCGGTTGTAGATTCTTTCAACGCTTTTAAAATATCAGAATCGTTATCATTCCATTTTCCTGCGGCAATTTTCGGATACGGCAATGCTGCTTCTGTAAGAATTCCATATTTTGGTAACGAATTAATATAAAGCTTTAAAAAACTACCTTTCGTTACGCCAGTTTCCGCTTTTAATTGCTCATATTTTTGTGAGGAATATAAAAAGTTTTCACTGATATCTTTTGGCATATTTGGCAAGGTTTCTAACGCCGCTGCAATTCCAAATGCACTACACGTATTTCCATTTCCTTGATTTTTTACAGGTGTTTGCGCACTGATATGAATGGTACTTTTATTTCCTTCTGATTGTTCTTGGCTGCAAAGACAATTCGCACTTAATAAAAGAAAACTCAGTAAAAGTGATTTCATATTGAGAGGTTTTATTTTTTAAATATATCGTTTATCCAATTAAAAATCAAATATTTATACAGCTTCAAACAATTTCCCTGGCAAGGGTTTTATAACGCCTTTCATTTCCATTTGTAATAAAATAGGCGCAATTTTATGTACAGGAAATTTACATTCCAACGCAATACTGTCTAATACTTTTTGTCCATTTTCTTGTAAATAGGAATGAATAACGGCTTCTTCGGGAGTTAGATTGACAAATAACTGTTTTTGCACAGGTTGAAACGATTCTGCTTGCAATTCCCAACCTAAAAGATACACAACATCTGCCGCAGAAGTTAAAATGTGCGCGCGTTGTTGCTTGATTAAGTTGTTACAACCAATACTTTGCGAATCGCCTACTCTACCTGGCACGGCAAATACATCTCGGTTGTACGAATTGGCAATATGTGCCGTAACTAAACTTCCGCCTTTTTCGGCAGATTCAATCACAATGGTTGCTTGCGTCATTCCTGCAATGAGACGATTTCGTTTTAAGAAATTTTCACGATCGGGTTTGGAAGTACTCCAAAAATCAGTTACAAAAGCGCCATTTTCTTCCACCGATTTCATATAACGTGTATGTTCTTTCGGATACATTTGATTTAAACCATGCGCCAAACAACCAATAGTAGGAATGTTGTTTTTTACCGCTGCACGTTGCGCTACAATATCAATTCCGTAGGCAAAACCAGAAACAATAGTTGGTTGTAAGGGCGATAAATTTTCGATGAGTTCTTCACAAAATTGCTTTCCGTACAATGTTGCTTTTCGCGTGCCTACAATACTGATCATTTTGGAAGCATTCAAATTGGCATTTCCTTTTTGAAATAACACAATTGGACTGTCTACACAATGTTGTAAACGCATCGGATAACTTTCATCCAAAAAATAATGTGTTTGAATTTGCGCTGTTTGAATGAATTTTAATTCTTTTTCAGCCGCTTTCAGATGTTTTTTATTTTGTAAATCGGCTAAAATATACGTGCCAATTCCGTCTATTTTAAGTAAGTTTTCTTTCTTTTCTTTTAATACGGCTGCTGCACTTCCGCAGTGTTTTATAAGTCGTTTTGCAATTACATCACCAATTTTTGCTGTTTTCTGCAAAGCCAGCGCATGTAACAACTCTTCTTCAGAATTCATATTCATTTTAGTTTTAACCACTAAAATTATAGAATTTTTAGAAGATTAATTGAACGTCTATAAAGTTTATTGAATGAAATTAGCCAAAGGAATTCGTTGGTTATTTTATGTACACAATCACATGTAAACGCAGGAAATATGAATGTGTTTTTGTAAAATAGTTGCTCTGTAGGCACATTTCTGAATGAAAAAAGAAAAAATCAGCATGCGTAAATAGTTGATTCATACTGCTAAAAACCTAATGTTAATAAAAAGTTAGGCAGATATTTTATCGGCTTCATTTTTTTTCTAAATTTGTTTTAATGAGATTAGAACTGTACATAAGCGACCTTTTATATAGATACGAATGTGTAACTGTGCCTAACTTCGGTGCTTTTTTAACGCAGCGAAAAGGTGCACAAGTGCATCATACAACGAATGCTTTTTATCCGCCAACGAAAGAATTATTATTTAATGCACAACTTGCGTCAAATGATGGTTTGCTGGTAAAATACATTGCAGATGTTACGAAGGAAGATTATGAAAGTACGCTTCAAAAAGTACAATTAGCAGTAGATGCGTGGAAAAAACAATTGAATAATTCCGAGATAATTTCACTTGAAAATATCGGTGATCTTTCTTTAAATGTAGAAGGAAAAGTACAGTTTGAGCCATCGTATCAGCTTAATTATTTGACCTCATCATTTGGACTTTCGTCTTTTGTTTCTTCAGAAATTGATAGAATTGTTGAAGAAGTAAAAGAAGAAACGATACCATTAGTTCTTGAAGAAGAAGTTACAGAGGCAATTCCGTTACCAATTGTAGCAGAAACACATCGCAGACGTTTTCCTTGGGCGTATGCAGCCGCAGCCGCCGTTATTATTAGCGCTGGTATTTTTGGGTTTAATGAATACTCAAATACACAACAAGAGAAACAGCAGATTGTTGAGGAAACGAAAGCAAAGAAATCGATTGATAAATACATTCAGCAGGCAACTTTTTTTAATACAAATCCTGTAGAATTGCCATCAATTACGTTGCAAGTGGCAAAAGAGATACAAAATTATCATGTAGTTGCAGGCGCTTTTAGAATTGAACAAAATGCACACGAAAAAGTAGCCGAATTACAAACCAATGGTTTTGACGCTGAATTGTTAGGCGTAAATAAGTATGGTTTACATCAAGTATCATACGCTAGTTTTTCTACACGTTCAGAAGCGATTGCTGCACTAGCAAAAATTAAAAGAAATACAGCACCAGAAGCTTGGTTGTTAGTTACAGAATAAAAAAATCACTTATCTATTTATATAAAACCGCTAAACGATAGCGGTTTTTTTATTTTAAAAATTGTGGTTTTATTATCATTTTTTTAGTCGCCTAGAAAACGAATCTACGTACCTTTGCAAAAAATATATTGATGGAAGCAAAACATCCAAAATCATCGAAAACGATTATGACCGACTTGGTATTGCCAAGCGAAACAAATCCCTTAAATAATTTATTTGGTGGCGAATTGTTAGCTCGTATGGATAGAGCTGCAAGTATTGCTGCTAGAAGACATTCGCGACGTATTGTTGTAACTGCTTCTGTAAATCACGTTGCGTTTAACCGTTCTATTCCTGTGGGAAGTGTAGTTACGGTAGAAGCTAATATTTCCAGAGCGTTTAAATCGTCTATGGAGATTTATATTGATGTTTGGATTGAAGATCGTGAATCGGGCATGCGCGACAAAGCAAATGAAGCTATTTATACCTTTGTAGCTGTAGATGACACCGGAAGACCTGTACGCATTCCTGAATTGGTTCCTGAAACTGACTTAGAAAAAGAACGCTTTGATGGCGCTTTGCGAAGACGTCAATTAAGTTTGTTATTGGCTGGAAAGATGAAACCTGCCGAAGCTACCGAATTGAAAGCTTTATTTGAAAATTAATAGGAGTATTTAAAATTTCGTAGAAGGTAAAAGACTGTCTAAAAAGTATATGTAAACATCATTTTGAACTTGATTCAGTTTGATTATTTTCTACTTTTTAGACAGTTTTTTTATTTTCTTAGTATCTGCATGCACCACATGATTCATCAAAGTATGACTTATCAGGACCACAAATACATTCAGAATATGCTATTGATGTTCCGCATCCTTGCGCTAAAAATGTTTGTGGACCTTTTCCTCCATTTACTACTTCAAAGTTGGCTACTACTTTTTTTGTTAACGAAAGTTTTTTAAGTTGTTTTTTCATGGTTTCAAAATTTAAGTTTTATATTCAAACTTATTTTTTAATTACGGATTGTGAAAAGATGTTGAGCGGGAATGTAGTTTTGATGATGTTAAGTGTTTTTTTGGCGCGTATGAATGTAAAAAACACTATTTAGCTTATGCTAAAGTTGCCATATTTAATTGGAATTGTGAATGTTACTACCGTGTTTTCTACCGAAGCGACTTCGTAAGTAATTTTCATTTTGTGTATTTTTTGAATGTTTTCAATACGTTGTTTTATAATGTCTGTACTCATGGAACGATGCAACATTCCTGACTTTTTGGGTGAAGTAGTGATTCCTTTTCCATTGTCTGTAATAGAAATGATAAGGTTGGAATCTTTCTTAGAGTAATCAATAGAAATATGTCCATTTTCAACAGTAGAAACTCCATGCAGAATAGCATTTTCTACAAATGGTTGAATTAACATTGGCGGAATCATGCTGTTAGCAACATTTACATCATCCGCCACAGCGATTGTATAGGTAAAATTAGCATTGTTGGTTAGCGATTGCACACTTAAATATTTTTCAATAAAGTCAATGTCGGTTTGTAATGAAATGAAATCAATATCCGAAGATTCTAAAATGTTTCGCATTAACGCACCAAATTTCTGTAAAAAAATGCTTGCAGTTTCTTTATCTTCTTTGTAAATATATCCTTCTATTGATGCCAACGCATGAAAGAAGAAGTGTGGATTTAACTGTGTGCGCAAGAAACGTTGTTGCAGTTTTTCTCTGTCTAATTTAAGAATTGCGTCTTTGAGTTGTTGTTGTTGTTGGCGGTTTTTGTACCAAATCAATCCTAAAATAAGGAGCAATACAAGAAGCCCAATAATTACATAAATAATGTATGACTGTTGCTCTATTTTTAATTGTTGCAATTCGGCTTCGGTATGTAACAATGTAATTTCCTTTTGTTTTTTATCGTTCTCATACTTTTCTGTGATTTCGGCAATTGCTTTTTCTTGATTTTGACTGTATAAGGTATCTTTTAGTTGGTTATAAAGCACAAATGTTTCCGTTGCTTTTTTATAATTTTTTAATCCTTGGTATGCTTTTGCTAAATCATCGAGTATTGGAACTTTTGCAGTTTCTACATTGGTTACTTTTAGTGCATTTTTCAAATATGGAATTGCTTTTTTGTAGTCTTTCAACTCTGAATAGCCAATTCCGACTGTATGTAAAAATGTATCTTTATATTCAGGATAATTGTATAGTTTTTCAAGTTCTAATGCTTTTAAACCATTTTGTATAGCGTTTTCATAATGTTTCGCAGCTATATACAAATTGCCCAATTCAGCATATATTTTTGGAAGCAATTTGTGGTGTTTTTCAACAATACTTAAGGTTTCTGCTTTTTTAGCATACGTAATCGCTTTTGGTAAGTTGTGTAACCTTTTATATATGTCCGCTTTGTTGATTTGATTGTGAATATTTATAACCGTTATTCCATAATAATGCCGATATGTTTTATCTATTACATCGATTTTTTCAGATAGAAGTGCTTCAAGCTTATCACAATATTCCAATGCTTTTTCTTCGTATCCTAATTGCGCTAAAATTCCACTAATATTAAGCAAGGTTAAGTAATAATTAATTTCATCTTCTACACCTTCATTTTCATAGATTGAAACCGTTTTATAATAAATTTCTAAAGCTTTTTCATACGCTCTTTGGTCTAAATGAATTTCCCCTAAAGCGCCATAAAACTTCAGCAATGCATATTTGTTTTTAGGCTGATTGAGCTCTTCTAAATTTGCTGCTATTGTTTCTTCAGTAAGCGCTAATGCTTCGTCGTATTTTTTTTCGAGTTGTAGTATGTATATTTTTCGACTTATAGCATCAAAACGCATTCGAGAACCTTCTGTGACTTTGGTATATTTTGCAACATATACTTTGCTACTATCTATGTTTCTGCGCGCATAAAACATGATAATACGAATGTAATTACTCCTATTTTTATCCGTGTTTGTAGTTGTCAACACTGTTTTTATACTATCGATCACACGATATTCTTCCTGCGTATTTATGTCTTGACTTAGCAAGAATACAGGAAATAGCAAACTGATCATGGCAACATATATTCGCATTCGCTTGGTTTAAGTTTGTCGTATGAATTACATAATGTTGAGTCGTTTGTATAAATTTTCTTTGAATGTACGTCCTATCGGAATATACGTTCGTTCTTTGAGACATAACATCTGTTCTTTTTCGTCGATATGTAAAATATAGTTGAGATTAATTCCATATAATCTGTGGACTTGAATAAACTGAGAATTTAAAGTGCTTATGAGTGATTTTAAGGAGTTTCTTAGTTGAAATTCTTTGTCATTTTTATCAACTAATGTCACATAATTTTTTGATGTGATTTTTAAAAGTTTTACTTCTTTCAGATTTATTTTTCGCAATTTATAACCAACCCGAACTGTTAGAAATGTAGTGTCTTCTTCCGTTAAAATAGTTGGTGTTGCTGCTGTTTTTTTTTGTTGCTGCTTTTGTAATGCCAATTCAATAGTAGCTTTTAAGGTTTCTTGCTGAATTGGTTTTACTAAGTATCCTGATGGGTTAATTTTTACCGCTTTTTCTATAATGTCACTTGCTGTTAATGCCGTTGTGTATATGATAGGAATGGACGAAAAACTTTTGATGACTTGTCCTAATTGAATGCCATCATCATCATGTTTTAGATTGATGTCTAAAAGAATAACATCAGGACTGTTTTTTTTAATTGCTAGTAAGGCATCTTCAAATGTCGCACAAATTTGCTGCACCGTATGCCCAATAGCTTTTACCTTTTCCTGCAAAGCATGCGCATGGTTTTGATCGTCTTCAACAATACAGATTTTAGCCATTTATAACATTTTTTCAGTTTAAATATAGGGTTTTTATTTTAGTTGTTCGTTGTCGGCTAATTGTTGTTTGTTGTTCTTTTTTTGACAGATCACAGAATTGAAAACCTTTGGATTTGTTGATTATTCTTGGAATTATTACTTGTTTGGAATCTAATTTTATACTGTTTTTATAAGGTATTTAACACCTTCTAATTATATTTTTAGCTTCTTCTAAAAATATAATTACCCAAATAAAAAAATAAAAATCCTATATTTTGCAGTACACTTTCTAGTGTTTTTAGTTTGTAGCTGACAATTTATTGAAGTCTAAAAAATATTGAGAATCATTTTATAAGAAAGAGATCCCGAATCCAGTTCAGGATGATTTTTGCTTTTGCAAAAATCACATTCTATACAACCACATTTCTGGATTTAAACGAGTTGTATTTTTGAAAACCGTGAATTTGAGTTCACTTTTTCCTGTGCTTTTATTTGTGTACATGGTTCCGATAGTTTGCTTTTTGGAAACTTTATCACCAGTTTCTACAGAAACTGTTTTGAGTCCGAAATACGTTGTAAAATAACTTCCATGTCGTATTAAAATACATTTTACACCTTCTTTGGTTGTAAATATTTTTGTAATTTCTCCATTATACACCGCACGAACCGTTTCTCCTTGGTTTGTAGCAATGATAACACCATTACTAACGCGAGTTACATTTGGGTTTACAACATCACGGTAAGTTCCGTAACCGCGCACTTTGGTACCTTCGGCAACTGGCCAAATATGTTTTCCTTTGTTTGCCGCAAAACTACTTCCAATGGCTTTGGCTTCTGGCGTTAATGCGTAGGTTTTACTTGTTGTCGTTTTACCCGCTTTTTTGTTGGAACTTGCAATGGCATCACGAATTATTTTATCTATTTGACGATCTATTTTATCTGCCTGTTGCTGCTTCTTTTTTACTTGTGCTGCGTATTTATTTTTGTCTTTTCGCAACGAAGCTAAGAGTTCGTTTTGAAGCTTTTTTTCTTTTTCGAGTTCTTTTTGCACTTTTCTGTTTTCACCAATAAGTACTTCTTTTTCCTTTTTTTGTTCCGAAAAGGTTTTGTTGAGTTCTTGCAATTCTTGTGTACGCACTACAATGGCTTCGCCTTGCTTTTTTCGGTAGTCCGTATATTGTTTCATGTATTGCACACGTTTGTAGGCTTGCAGGAAGCTTTCTGACGAAAGTAAAAACATCAATCTGCTTTGCTTTGAGCGACTTTTGTAGGTCTTTCGAATCATTTCAGCGTAATCTGCTTTTAGCTTTGTTAAATCGTTTCGTAACTGTCCAATTTTTTTGATGTTGTTATTGATTTGACTCGTCAGTAAATTTGTTTGACGATTCATAACTTTTATCAAATCGCGCTTGACGCGAATTTTATGATTGATACTTTGCACATCGTCCACAATGAATTTTGTTTTGGACGTGTTTTTACTAATGAGTTTGTTGATTAATCGAATTTCTTTTTGCAAACGCAAACGCATGGCTTCCAATTCTTTCTTTTTGTCCTGCGCCATGCTTACCGTACTTACTAATAAAAGTAAGATTACCGTAATTTTTTGAATGATATGTTTGTTAAATACTGACTTCACTAGATTTTTATTTCTCGGTATCCGCTTGGAATTTTAAACGGAAAACGCACTTTTTCATTGAAAGTTACCTTACGGTATTCGACTTGAATTTTAGTGGTTTTGTTCGTTTCTTCTGCGGTTAATTCTATGTTTTTTGGGAATGCTTGTCCTGTTATTTCTTGGTATGCTGGATACTCAATTGTAAGCACACGCTGTTCTGCGGTTTGTGCTAGTTGTTGTTTTTTTACTTTGAAGTGAAACGCATCTAAGAAGAATAATCGTTTAAAGATATCTAATTCACGTTTTGGAATAAGTGCATAGGTTTTATCTACAACTTCAGAGTCAAATTTTTCTTTTTTTAGATTGAATAATGCATCGCCAATTAATAGGTTTTGAATTTTATAAAAATCTAATTCTGTTCCTATAAATTTACTAATCAATTTAAAATCGCCTTCAAAGTAGGTATTATCTATTTTACTGTAGAAACTTACTTTGGTTGGCGTCATGTATATTTTTACGTACGATATTTTTGCGCTTATCCAAATTGCTTTGTCTTTTTCCATGCGTAGACTTAGCGTGAAATTGTCCTGCACTTTTCCATCGTTAAAATCTACTTTGAGCTTCCCGCGAATGGTTTTGAAGTTTAGCGCATTTCGGTAATGTTTTTTGATGATATTTTTGGCAGTCAGATTGGCTACTTCACCCGAAGAAACTAGTGCTTTCGTTGATTTACAACCAACTAAAAAGAGCAATACCATACTGGTAATGAAGATGTGAATTCCGTTTTTCAAATGTTTAACTTTTAATTCGCGCGAACGCTTATTGTATTTTTTTACGATAGAGTTTTTCCTTTTTGGAGTTGCCCATTTTTTTGTAAGCAACGACAAAGGTTTGATAGAATTCTTTTTCAAGCGCAGCATTATCAATAATGTAATCTAAGCCAATTTCTAGCATTTCTATCGCTTTCTTATATTCTTTTAACGCATTTAATGCCTTTGCATTGTATAAATATAGTTTTGGTTGCGAAGGAAAGTCACTTAAACCAATTTTTGCAAGCCTATTTGCATCCTTATACGCTTCTGTTTGCAGTGCTTCTTCTATTTGCTCCAAGATTTTTCCATCTCTGTTTTGTCTTGGTTTTGGCGTTTGATCAATGACATCGGCAACTTTACCATCGGAGTTACGGTTTTTGTTGAGTTTTTTATCCAACATCGATTTCATATTGGCTGCTGTAAATGTTAATCCGCCACTTTTTTCGAGTTTTTCAAGTTGTTTAAATGCCTTTTTGTATTCGCGCATTCCTATATATACTCTGGCAACGTCTTCTCTAAATTTAGGATTTAATCGAATTACTTTTTTACCTGTTTCTATGGCTTCTTCACGTTCGCCCAATTTTGATTGCACATTGAATAACCCGGTAAGATACCATTGGTTTTGCGGCTTTTTATTGACTGCTTTTTGAAATGATTCCTTGGCTTTGTCATATTCTTTGAGAGAGAAATAGTTTTTTCCCAATTCAAACAAAATAGTAGCGCTATTGTCTATTTTTTGACATTTGAGTAATTCGTCCACAGCGCGATCATAGTTTTCAATACCGCGTTGTTTTAAGGCTTCAAAGAAATGTTCTTGAAATTCGTCAATGTTTTCTTCTAATGAAATTTCGGCACTTTCTTCTTCTTGCGCATGTACAAACCTAGGAATTGTGAATAGTATTCCTGAGAGCGCTAGTATGTACATGTATTTTTTCATTTGTCTTGAGTTTAATTGCAATTATTATACGCTTTTATAACCGTTTCTACATCTTGTTTTCTGTAGGTTTTATCTTTTAGTTTCGCTACTACAGTTGGACAATCGGCAAAATATTCCATAGCTCTTTTTTTAAACGATCTGGAAATACGTACGGTGATTAAAGGTAATGCCATTTTTTCACCTTTTTTTAATACATAGAATTCATCAAAATCATTGAAGTCATACATTATGGGCTGCATAGTTCCTGGATGAAATACTGCTGGCGACGATGTATAACTTACACTTCGGGCATATAAGGTTGCATTTCCTTTTGTAATTACTTTAAAAAGCTCGTATGTGTTTTTAGAAACTGCAATGTAACGGAAAACGGCCGTTTCCGAATCAGCATAGGTAAAGACAATTTTATCTACTTGTTTGTGATCAAATTTTTGCCTTTTTGCCTTTTTATTTTTTTTGAATTTTACTCTTTGTTTTCCGCTAAAAGAGATTAAATCTTTAGAAACTCTTGGAAACTTAATGAGTCCGTTTTTAGCAGTTCCGTTTTTTAAATACAGCGTTCCTTCTGTCCAGCCATGCTGTGCAAAGGTTTGAAAACTTATTAAAATACATATTAGCAATATTATTTTTTTCATGTGTATTTGTCCTCAATTATTGTTCCAAGCTTGAATAGTCTCCGATACTTATTTTGGTAAAGTTTCCATCAAATTTTGCATGGTTTCCGATCATTGCTTCGTCTAAATTAGCATTTTTTACCGTAGAATTGGTTTGTATTAAGCTATTTTTAAGCGTCACGTTTTCTAATTGCGTATTGTCTCCTACTGAAACATTTGGTCCGACTGTTGAATTTTTAATGACCACATTTTCACCAATATAGCAAGGTTGAATGATTTCTGAGTTGCTGATTTGCGCAGAATCTGCCACTAATTTTTCGGAATCGGCATGTAAGAAGCCTAACATTTTTCCATTGGTTTCAATGGTAACATTTTTATTTCCGCAGTCCATCCATTCGTCTACTTTTCCAGTGACAAAACGGCGTCCTTTTGCCATCATTCCTTTGATTCCGTCATTGATTTGATATTCGCCTCCGTGAATGATATTGTTATCTAATACGTATTGTAATTCGTCTTTTAATACGGCAACATCTTTGAAATAGTAGATTCCTATTACGGCTAAATCCGATACAAATTCGGCTGGTTTTTCTACCAATTCTACGATTTCTTTGTTGTCATTTAGTTTTACAACTCCGTATGCTTCTGGTTTGTCTACTTGTTTTACCCAGATAGCTGCATCTGCATCTTTGTCAAGGTTGAAATCGGCTCTGATTAATGTATCTGCATACGCAATTACTGCTGGACCTGATAAAGAATCTTTTGCACACATAATTGCATGACCTGTTCCTAAAGGTTCATCTTGACGATAGATACTTGCTTTTGCACCTAAACCTTCTGCTAGTTCCGTTAAACTTTGTACTACATCGTCTCCAAAAAATGCTGGATCTCCTAATACAAATGCTACTTCTTCGATTGGTTCGCCTAATACTTTGGCAATGTCAGAAACTAATCGGTGAACTATTGGTTTTCCTGCGATTGGAATTAATGGTTTTGGAACTGTGAGTGTATGCGGGCGAAGTCGTGAACCTCTTCCTGCCATAGGTACTATTATTTTCATTTGTTTGTTTGTTTTTTGTTGATTTGTTTTCTGTTGATTTGTTTTGCTTACTCTTGTGTTTTTTTGTCACGAATTCTTCTTGGCTCTTGGCTCTTGGCTCTTGGCTCTTAAAAGTATATTTTGTTTGAATGAACTGAAAACCGAAAACTGATAACTCTTTTCCACCACGAATTCACGAATGTTTTATTGCTCTTGGCTTTCGAAGTACAACTAATCACAAATTTGCAAATCGAAATGACGTTTGAAACAGCTAACTACAATTCTGTTATCTCAATACTAATTTCTTACTTCGTTCCTGTACTTCCAAATCCGCCAGCACCTCTATCGGTTTCTGAGAGTTCGGTTACTTCTTGCCATGTTGCGCGTTCGTGTTTTGCGATAACTAGTTGCGCAATTCGTTCTCCATTTTCAATTGTAAACGCTTCTTTGGATAGATTGACAAGAATCACGCCAATTTCTCCTCTGTAGTCTGCATCAACGGTTCCTGGTGCATTTAGTACGGTAATTCCTTTTTTTGCTGCCAAT
>NZ_JBGCDL010000079.1:0-6806 GCF_045105435.1 Kordia sp.
ACAGGAGCACAAACCGATTTTGATGGAAATTACACAATCAGTTGTAAACAAGGAGCTGTGTTAGTGTTTTCGTATGTAGGATTTAAAAATCAAGAACAAACAGTTGCTGACAACTCCGTAATTAATATTACGATGCAAGAAGATGTTGCTTTACTGAATGAAGTATTAATTGTCGGATATGGTAAATCGAGCAAAGTTGATAATACGGGCGCCATCACAAAAATAAAAGCGGAGCAATTAGACAATGTCCCTGTTGCTTCCATACAAGAAGCATTAGCAGGAAAAGCTTCGGGTGTTTTTATAGAAAGTCAAAGCGGAAAAATTGATGGCGCCATCAAAGTCAGAATTCGTGGAACAAACTCCATTGGTGGAAACAACGAACCTTTATATGTAGTAGATGGTTTGGTCATTGCAGGCGGAACACGAGATATCAATTTCAACAATATAGAATCGTTAGAAGTACTAAAAGATGCCGCTGCTACAGCAATTTACGGATCAAGAGGTGCAAACGGAGTCGTATTAATCACCACAAAAAAAGGAAAACGAGGAAAAACGCGATTTAATGTTGACTTTCAAAACGGATTTAGCGAACCTACAAATTTGAGAGACTTTATGAATGCAGCGCAATACAGAGACTTTTTTAGAGTAGCTTCAATTAACAGATTTGGAGAAGATACTGGGAATTTTTTAGCAGATACAATTCTCGATGAATTCTCTCAAGGACAAGATGTAGATACGGATTGGCAAGACCTAGCATTTAGAAATGCCAAATTGACACAATTTAGTATTGGCGCTTCGGGCGGAAGTGAAAAAAGTAGATTCTACACAAATTTATCCTACGATCATCAAGAAGGTATTTTGATTGGAAACGACTTAAAAAAACTCAACGGAATTCTAAACTTCGAGCATGATGTGAGTGATCGTATGCGTTTAGGCATTAGTGCAACTTTGAGCCGATTAGAAACCAATAGTGTTGCAGGTGACAATGCCTTTGCAACACCAATTCAGTTGGTGGCACAAGCGCCAATTTCGCCAATACGAGATGAAGACGGAAACTTAATTCGATACGATCAAGTAGGAAGTATCGTTGGTGGATATTACAGTGCAGTCATTGAAGATGCAAACTCAACAAGAAATACGACTTCCGACAGAATCTTAGCAAACTTATATGCAGATTATAACATTACAGATTGGTTTAGTGTCCGAGCAGAACTCGGTTTGGATAGAGGATCGAGAAAAGTATTTGCCTTTCAAAATTCCAACACACAAGGAAATGAAGTTACAGGCGGATTTGGATCCACAACAATTACAAAATTTCAAACATTCTCTCCAAAAATATATACTACTATCGATAAAAAGTTCAACGATATCCATGATATAAACTTAGTAATCGGGACAGAAGCGCAAAAAACAAGAACGGAAATAGCAGGCGGAACCGCAACAGGATTTATTTCTGGGTTGGATCAAACTGGCACAGGAGCCGTTCCTACAGGTGTTTTTGGCTCAACGGCAAACAGTGGTTTCTATTCGTACTTTGGTAGATTAACCTATAAATTGAACAATAAATATATACTTGGATTTACGGGAAGATATGATGAAAGTTCAGCATTTGATGATGGTGTATTCTTTCCTGCGGTTTCAGCGGCTTGGAAAATTTCGGAAGAATCATTCCTAAAAGATTCCAAAATACTCAGTTTTATGAAGCTAAGAAGTAGTTATGGAATTGGAGGAAATAACTTCAATGGATTTCCTGGGTTAGCTTTATTCTCTTCAGTTGCCTATAATAAATTGGCAGGATTATCACCAACGCAATTGGCAAATAATGAGTTGTCTTGGGAAACTACAAAAACTTTTGATGTTGGATTGGAATTAGGCTTTTTAGATAATAGAATTAATCTTGAATTGAATTATTACGCCAAACAAACAGAAGATCTAATTCAAAGAAGACCAATAGATGCAACTTCAGGTTTTACAGGATTCTCAGCAAATGTTGGAAATGTAGAAAACAAAGGTTTTGAAATCACACTGAATACAGTAAATGTAGATACCAAAGATTTTAAATGGGAAACTAATATCAACTTCTCACAGAATAAAAATAAAGTAACAAAATTGATCAATGGACAACCAATTTTAAGTACGAATGATAGTTATATGAATGCTTTAATAGAAGGTGAACCAATCGGTGTTTTCTTTGGAAGAGAATATGCAGGTGTTGATGCTGATAACGGAGATGCATTATACTTTTTAAATGATGGTACAGATGGAACTACAAATGATCCGAATGCTGCAAACTTTACCGTATTGGGAAGTCCAAATCCAGATTGGATTGCGGGAATCAGCAATCAATTCAGATACAAAAATATAGATCTAAGTTTCTTATTCAATATTGTGCAAGGAAACAAAATTCATAAAGCTGCTGATGGTTTTATGGTTGGAGGTTCAATAGATAATCAATTAACTAGTGAATTAAATTATTGGACACCAGAAAATCCAAATACTAATATTCCGCAACCACGACTCTATGGCGGAAACGGAACTGCGGCTTCGAGCAGGTTTTTGCAAGATGGTTCATACATCAGACTAAAAAATATTTCGTTAGGATACAACTTCAATCCGAAGCTATTGGAAAAAATAAAACTAACGAATTTGCGAATCTTCATCACAGGTCAAAACCTACTCACATTCACAAAATATGATGGTTGGGATCCGGAAGTAAGCACAGATTTCTTAGCAAATGGAAACAATGTATTTCAAGGTGTAGATTTCTATTCGGCACCACAAGCAAAAACAGTAACAGTAGGCGTAAAAGTTGGATTTTAAAAATAATAATATGAAACGAGTATAAGTTTTCATTATTTCAAAATTTACGCAGTGGAATAATTAAAAGTTATGCGAGTTCCTGAATGTATTCAGTTTTTTTGAACATTCAGAAATCAAAAAAAATTAAACAGATGAAAAATAAATATATACACCACATAATGATCATCATTGCATATCTGTCATTTTCATGTGAAGACTATGTAGATGTTGAACCGCTAAATACACTTAGTGCCAGCAGCGCATTAAACAGTAACGAAAAAGTAATTGGAGCGCTCAACGGCGTATACAATACAATGTCAAGCACGGCTTTGCTCGGAGGCGATTTAATTTTTGTGTCCGAATTGTTAGCCGCAGACGGAAAAATAACCTTTGGAGGAACATTCAATGATCCGCGTCAAATTATAAACAAGCAAATACTCACCACAAATAGTAGAGTCAATAACATATTCAATGTTGGATATAGCACCATTAACAGCGCAAATTTAGTATTGGAAGCCATTGATGTGGTAAATGAAGCAGACCAAGATAGAGTAAAAGGAGAAGCCCTTTTTGCGAGAGCGTTGATTCATTTTGAATTGGTGAAACTATTTGCAAAACCATACAGCGATGGAAATGCAGCTACAAACTTAGGAATTGTGCTAAAAACAGTAGCAAGTCCTTTTAATGGTAGCGATATTGCATCTGATTGTAATGCTAGAAGTACGGTACAACAAGTATATGATCAGGTTTTGGTCGATTTAACTGCTGCAAGTACATTAGTTCCTTCCAGCAATGGAATATATGCAAACAAAGCTACTGTAAATGCTGTGTTGTCAAGAGTACACCTGCAAATGGGGAATTATGCAGGCGCAAGAGATGCCGCAAACGATGCTATAAATGATTCGGGCGCAAGTATAGTTCCTGTATATCGATTTGCCTTTGCACAAGATGCAAATACGTCCGAAGATATTTTTTCAATACAAATTTCGGAAATTGATGGCACCAACGGAATGAATACGTTTTGGGCACCAAGCACGCAAGGTGGAAGAGGTGATGTGCGACTTACAGATGGATTTATCAACTTTTTGACTTCTCAAAATAGAGGCGTAAACGCAAACCCTACTACAGCGATGGTTATTGGAAACTACACAACGAAGTGGTACAATCAATTTGGAAATATAGCAATGGTACGATTGCCAGAATTACTGCTCACAAGAGCAGAAGCAAACCTAGAACTAGGAACTTCAGTTGGCGCAACACCACAACAAGATTTAAAGGCAGTCAGAAGTAGAGCAGGATTATCTTTTATAACCGCTACTATTAGCAATGTATTAGCAGAAAGAATTGCTGAATTAGCTTTTGAGGGACATTATTTGCACGATTTCAAAAGAAGACAATTTACAATAGAAGGTTTCTCTTTTGATGCAAATGAATTGGTATTGCCAATTCCGCAAAACCAAATCAATGCGTGTCCAGATACGCAACAAAACGCTGGATATTAAATAAGACCTTACGTGTATTAGTAATTTGCTAAGAGATTATAAGTTTAATAAAAGGACATCTTTATGATTACAGTAAAATTGCTAATGCATCGTTGGGTTAAAGAAACATTATTTAGTTTTTTTAGTTGGAACTTCTTCTTGTAGCAATATAAAAAGGAGTTCCTAAAAAAAGTAAGAGATAATCTGAAACTTTTCAGACTGCCTCTTTTCTTATCTATAATGAATGGATTTTAATTTTGATTCAATTCAAAAAGAGAACGTTTTACAATATTTTAAAATTAGAATCTCCTCGTATTTGTTTGCCATAATTCGGCGAATTCACGGAGACCTTTCTTTTATTTCGAGAGCTTTCTACATAATTTCACACTATTATTAATATTTAAAATCAATTATTATGTTAGAAAACTTAGCACAATTCGAAATTCAAGATCCTCAATTAATTTATGGAGGTTCAATTGTAGAAGAAGATGCAGAAGGTTTTTAGAGTATCTGGCGAATCTCAATTCGCTAAATACAAAAAAAACTAGACGTAAAATTTAGTTTATGAAAAAAAGAGGCTGTCTTAAAAGTCGCAATTTCGTCAAACCGAACTTGATTCGGTTTCTCATAATAGTTGATAATCAGCTTTGTGAGATTCTGGATCAAGTCCAGAATGACGGCTTTTAGAACTTTTCAGACAGCCTCTTTTAAAATATCTAAAAAAGATAATTTAGTCAAAATAACTAAACGTTTCTCCGTCTTTAATTGTCAACAATGTTTCGTAAATCAAGCGAATTACATTTTCTACATCATTTTTATGTACCGTTTCTACAGTAGTATGCATATAACGTAGCGGAAGCGAAATTAACGCAGAAGGAACACCACCATTACTATACGCAAAAGCATCTGTGTCCGTTCCTGTAGAACGACTCGAAGCCATACGTTGAAAAGGGATATTCTTTTTCTCGGCAGTTGTTATAATGCGTTCGCGCAATCTATTCTGTACGGCTGGTGCGTACGAAATAACTGGTCCGTCGCCCATTTTAGTTTCTCCTTGTGTCTTCTTATTAATCATAGGAGTTGTAGTATCATGGCAAACATCAGTTACAATGGCAACATCAGGTTTAATGGTTTGCGTAATCATTTCTGCTCCGCGCAATCCAATTTCTTCCTGTACCGAATTCGTAACGTACAATCCAAAAGGAAGTTTCACTTTATTCTCATGGAGCAAACGAGCTACTTCTGCAATCATAAAACCACCAGCTCTATTATCAATAGCTCTACAAACAAACTTATCTTTGTTTAGCACATGAAACGTATCCGGATATGTAATTACGCAACCTACATGTACACCAAGTGCTTCTACTTCTTTCTTATTAGCGCATCCAACATCAATAAAAATATTATCCATTTTTGGCGGTTCTTCCTTAGCTCTATTTCTAGTATGAATAGCTGGCCAACCAAAAACACCTTTCACAATGCCTTTCTTTGTATGAATATTTACCCATTTAGATGGTGCAATCTGGTGATCACTTCCTCCATTTCGAATCACATACAGCAATCCGTTGTCAGTAATATAGTTTACATACCATGAAATTTCGTCTGCATGTCCTTCAATAACAACCTTAAACTTTGCTTTTGGGTTAATAACTCCAACTGCAGTTCCGTAAGCATCGGTAATAAATTCGTCTACATACGGTTTCAAATAATCCATCCAAATCTTCTGTCCATTCCATTCATATCCCGTTGGAGCAGCATTATTCAAATATTTTTCCAAAAAAGTCATTGACTTTTTATTAATAATTTTCTTTTTTGCCATAATTTTAAATTAATTCCAACGAAAATAATAATATTAAAACAGATTTAATAGTTATAAGAGAACGAATTATTACATTTGGTATAAAATTGACAGAATTTCAAAGCATTTATGAAAAAGATTAGTCTTATCATACTACTAATTTCATGTACATGTCAGGCGCAAATTTTCACGCAAGACACTACAAAGGTGAAGCAATATCTCATTGAAGGTGACTCTATTCCGCGCGAATCTATAGAGCTAGATCAAGTGATTGTCATGAACAAGCTAAAATTCACATCAAAAAAAGAACGCATTCGCTACCTAATACTACGAAGAAAAACGTTAAAAGTATATCCGTACGCAACAATGGCAGCAGAACGTTTGGTAACGCTCAACGAAAGGTTAGAGCAATTAGATTCTAAATCGAAACGTAGAAAATACACAAAAAGAATTCAAAAATTCATTGAAAACGAACTCACTGCCAAACTCAAAAAGCTCACCAAAACAGAAGGGCAAATACTAGTAAAGTTAATTCACCGACAAACGGGCGATACAGCTTTCAAGCTCATAAAACGTTTACGAAATGGCTGGAAAGCGTTTTGGTACAACACTTCTGCAAACTTATTCAACATCTCGCTAAAAAAGGAATTCAAGCCAGAAAGCAATCATGAAGACTATCTAATAGAAGACATTCTTCAGCGTGCATTCACTAACAATCAACTCAAAAG
>NZ_JBGCDL010000080.1:0-3345 GCF_045105435.1 Kordia sp.
ATGTTGAGTTACTTTTACAAGTGCAATCACTAATAATAAGAAGGCAATAAAGCTTGAAATAGTTCTGATAAGATGTAGTTGATTCCAGCGTATTTCAAATAGATTGCGTAACCTTTGTAAATCTTGTGTTTTGGCTGTTGCCAGATTGGTTTTGTCTAAAATTTCATTTAGTGGAACATTTCCAAAAATCGTTACCAATACCAAACCGAATAGATATACAAGTGTTGCCGTAATGAAATGAATCATGATGGTTTTTGGAATGTCTTTCCAAAGAAATATACTAATGATTTGTAGGATGATAGGACCAAAAAAGACAACGATAAACGTTGGATTGATAATGCTTCGATTCATTTGCTGAAACGCTTGCAAGTAACCAAGATTTTCCAGTTTCCCAATTCCTGTAGTAATGGTATTTGTCCATGTAAAACACAATCCTGCGGAAAGTCCGGTAAGCAGTATTGCAATGATAAGTACGATAAGTTTAAGTCCCATAACTGATTGTTTTAGTTTGATGAGACAAAATTGAGAAAAGTGATAAAGTTGTAATTGACACTTTACGCCAATGTTTTGATAGTTTGCGCCAAAGTGCTGAAAATGTTAGTGTTTGCGATATTGAATCGGCGTTTTTCCTGTCCAACGTTTAAAAGCACGATTGAATGCACTTTGTTCTGAAAATCCAGTTTCAAAAGCAATTTGAGCAATTTGAGCGTCCGATTTTGTTAAGAGAAATTTGGCGCGCTCTTCTTGTTTTTGTTGAATTAAATAGCGAAAAGTAACACCGTTTTCGGAAAGTCTGCGTGTAAAAGTACGTGCGCTCATTCCTAAAATAGTAGCCAATGAAGTTACACTCGGAATTCCACTTGGAAGCGCATCAGCAATTAAAATTTGAATATCAGAGATAAGTTTATTGGCGTTAATTTGAATTCCGTTGGTTTCTTCTTCCACACGTTCTACTAAAAACGCATTGATACTGATATCGGCTTTGGCAGTGCGTAAATTTAAGTCTTTCGCAGTATAAGAAATGATATTGTGCGACTGATTGAAATGAATTGGACATTGAAACGCCTTGTGATAATCGTCTAATTTTCTTGGCGGATCATGCTTGAACGAAACTGATATAGGAAAGATTTTTTTTTCGCTCATGGCTTGCAATACGACAACTGTTGCGGAAAAAGTAGCTTCATTCGACAATTCCAATCCGCGACGATGTGCGTCTCTATACAAATAGATTTTTGAAATTTCAATGCCTTTTTCTACTTTAAAAATGTATGTGTCAGATAGTAATTTAAAATACCGTTCGCTTCGATCAAAAATTTCGCCAACCCACGAACAAGTTTTCCAAGCCAAGCCCAGCACTCCGTAATCGTCTATTTTCATCTTTTGTCCTACACGAATAGAAAATCCTGCGCCTAATTTTTCATCTAAGAATTCGTGCAATTCAAAAAAGTGATCGGCAGGAACCGCGTTGCGATTGGCTATGGCGTCTATTGGTGTTTTTAAATTTTGAAATTCATCTGCGTGCAATCCTTCATCAAGTGCATGATGAATCATTTTTTTATAGAGATTGATGGAGATATATTTCACAAAATAGACTTTGTAGCAAAAATACTAAAAAGTTAAATGTGTTAGTTTTTAATATGTGTTTTAATAAAATCAGAAATTGTGGAAGCTTCATCAATCACACAAATATGACTCCCGTTTTTAATAATGAGATCGGGTTTGCTGATGAGTTTGTAAGGTAAAGTTTTGTCATTCGTTCCATGAATACGGACAATTTTGGTCGTTTCAGGAACTTTTGGTGTTTTCCAAGTGGACAATGCTCTAAAAGCCCATTGCAAATAAGAATTGGTTTGTTTGCCAATCATGCTTTTGAATAGCTTTATAGTTTCAGGAGTAAATCCGTGACGTTTCCCCCAAAATGGAACAGATTTAATACAAAACCATTTTGTAAAAAAACGATCTAATCGTAACGGTTTTACAATTTTGAATGTAAATGGTAATTCTTTTCGTGATGCAATACTTGAAACCAGCACAATTTTTTCAATTTGGTTGGCACTTGCAATTTCTTGCGAAACAACTCCGCCGAGCGAATGTCCAATTAAAATTGTTTTTTGGGCAGCTGATTTCACGGTAGCGAATAAACGTTGCGAATAGTCGTGAATGTGCTCGTTTTTCAATGGCTCAATCCAATTTAGGTATTCAATTTCAAAATCTGATAGGTCTAAATTATGAAAAATACGATCGTCATAACCCAATCCTGGAATTAAAATAATCCGCATACGCTTGTAAAAAAATGTGTTTCAACAAAGTTACTTTTTATTGATGAATAACAAACCAAACTGCTACAAATTCTTCGATTGATAGTTCGCCATCAAAATTAAATAGAATATCACCTCTAAAGTTTGATTGTCCTTTATATACTTTTCCATCTTCAATGCGTGCAATAACATCAAATGAAGAAATAGAATTGCCTCTGTACACTAAGTTATCTTGAATATTGAATAGAATATCACCTTCAAAGAATGAATTTTTACGATATACTTTTCCGTTTTTTACCGTTGCAATAATGTCTTTAATAAAGTTAAAATTGCCTTTATAAATCTTTGAATTTTGAACGTTTACGATAATATCTAGTCTAAAATTTGAATTTCCATTGTATACTTTTCCATCTTCCACAGTGCAAATTAAATCATTGGTAAAGTTTGAATTTCCTCTATATACATACGTTTGCGCAAACATGCTGAATGTTGCGAAAAATAGGAGTGAAGCGACGATGATTTTTTTCATGGATTGAAGATAGAGAAATATTTCTTTCATTCCTGTGTGTTTGCTGTGTTTCTCGAAGTATTGATAGGAATCTATTTTTTAGCTTACTTATCGGAAACTTGCGTTAGCGTGTAAGGAAACGTCTTTGCGAACAAAGTGAAGCAATCTGTCTCTAAAAATACTTATTGTTGTTTTATTTTTTCACCACGAATTCACGAATTTTTTTAGCTTGTCTGTTGGTATTTTTGTAAGTAAACTTTCGTTTGAAACTTCTCAATACTATTTCTTAGCCTGTTTGTCTGCACGAGTTGAGAAACTCCCGCTAGCGTTGGGATCAACTGAAAACTGACAACTCTTTTCACCACGAATTCACGAATTTCTTAGCTTGTATGTTGGTGTTTTTGCTTATAAACTTTCGTTTGAAACTTCTCAATACTAATGTCTCAATACTCAATACTATTTCTTTAAACAACTCAAAACGTCTGATTGAGTGAATTTGTGGAACAAATTAGTATCGAAATCTACTCTGAAAACAGCGTTGTATTATAAGTGTTTGTTTTAAAAGGAAACGGTACTTTG
>NZ_JBGCDL010000081.1:0-2724 GCF_045105435.1 Kordia sp.
CATCATTTTCACTTAGCAAACGAATGTCACCAATTTGATGCAATAACATTGCAATACGATCAATTCCGACACCAAAAGCAAAACCTGAATATGCTGAAGGGTCAATGCCACAGTTTGTTAATACATTCGGATCTACCATTCCGCAACCACCAATTTCTAACCAACCTGTTCCTTTGGTAATTTTGTAATCGGTTTCCGTTTGCAATCCCCAATACACGTCAATTTCGGCGCTTGGTTCCGTAAACGGGAAATACGACGGACGCAATCTAATTTTAGATTTTCCGAACATTTCTTTGGTGAAGTATTGTAATGTTTGTTTTAAGTCTGCAAAACTTACGTCTTTGTCTATATATAATCCTTCTATTTGATGGAAAAAGCAATGAGAACGTGCCGAGATCGCTTCATTACGATATACTCTTCCTGGAGAAATCGTACGAATTGGTGGCTGATTGTTTTCCATATACCGAACTTGTACAGAACTTGTGTGCGTTCGTAATAAGATATCTGGATTTGTTTGAATGAAAAATGTATCCTGCATATCACGTGCTGGATGATATTCAGGAAGATTTAACGCTGTAAAGTTGTGCCAATCGTCTTCAATTTCTGGACCTTCAGACACATTGAAACCAATACGCGCAAAGATATCCGTGATTTGATTTTTTACTAATGAAATCGGATGACGCGCACCAATTTCGATTGGTTCTGCCGGACGCGTTAAATCGCCATACACACCTTTTTCTTCGGCATTATTTTCCAATGCTTCTTTGAGTGCGTTTACTTTATCTTGTGCAACCGTTTTTAATTTGTTAATCGTTTGCCCAAATTCTTTCTTTTGTTCATTCGGAACATTTTTAAACTCAGCAAAAAAATCATTTAACAATCCTTTTTTACCCAAGTATTTTATTCTGAAGTTTTCAATGTCTTCTTTGGCTTGTGTGGTAAATTTTTCTACCTCAGCAATATGTTCCTTTATCTTATCTATCATGACGATATTTTGATTTAGCTTGCAAATTTAGAAAAAACTAGCTTATTTGATGTATTCCTTCTCTAAAAAGTAACTTACAATTGCTTCTTTCATTAATATGGTTTGTTCTCCCGCTTTTAGCGTTGGCAATTCTTCTTTAAATTTATAATGTGGCCAACCGTCATCATCAAAGTAATCAAATTCGTAGTAGCCATACGGTTCCAACAAGCGACAAATAGCAATATGCATTAGATTTACTTTGTCATCTTTTTTAAAATTTCGATGAATTTGCCCAAGTTCCTGCACACCAATTAGGTAAATAATTGAGTCTAAATCTAGGGTATCTCCTTCTGCAAACTGATTTGTCAGTTTTTCAACAAGCGTATTCCATCGTTCTTTTAATACTTCGTCTCTTGCCATTGTTTCTTTCTTTTCCGCTGCAAAGGTAGGTAACGTGTGTTGATATTTTTATTTTTCAAATGAAAACTTGTAGCTATATATATCAAATTCATGTAAAGTTTGACAAGCATGTTGAATTTTTTCTTGAAGCAACATATTTCTATCTGTAACGAAATACAATAAAACACTACCAATAATAGTTCTATATTTGTTAAAACTCGATACTCATGAACTTTATTGACATCATTTTAGGTGGCGTAATTGTACTTGGCTTTGTACGCGGACTTATGAAAGGACTTTTTGTAGAAATTGCTTCACTTATAGCATTGATTGCTGGATTGTATGGCGCAATACACTTTTCATATTTTGCGGGCGACTTTTTAGTTGAGAATTTCCCGTCTTGGGAGGAGAAATATGTTAATTTAACCGCCTTTGCAATTACTTTTATTGTAATTTTAATAGCTGTTACCATGGCTGGAAAGTTGTTGACTAAAGTTGCCGATTTTGCTTCGCTAGGTATTTTGAATAAAATTTTAGGTGGCGCTTTTGGCGGATTGAAAATGGCAGTGATTACAGGAGCTGCATTGGTGTTTTTTGAACGTACCAATAACACTATGGAGTTTGTGGAGCAAGATACGATTGATGGATCGGCATTGTATGAACCTGTAAAAGAAATTGGTGGATTTGTGTTTGCCTATGTGTTGGAAGAAACGAATAAGAATGGTACGCTAGATTCGTTTAAAACTAGTAAAACGCAACAAGCAGATGAAAAGAAAGCACAGGAAAACGATTTAAAAGACATTGAAGAAAATGAAAATTAATAAGTATGTGTGAAAAATGTGTAAACCCTGAAATAAACCATCTTCATGATGAAAATAGTATTAAACCTTTTCAAAAGAAGCTGAATACAACTGCTTTGAGAGGAAAAGTAAAAAAACTCACTCCTAATCAAAAATAGATAGCTAAAAATTACATTTATAATTCATGTGTGAACATTGCTCCAGTTTTGCGACAGAACGTTTTTTTTCGAACCAAGATTTTGCTGCGTTTGAAAAAGCCTTTGAAAAAAAGTCTTTAGACGGCACTTTTATTCGTGTTGTAAATTCAAATCAGCTTTCGCAAAGCTCCTCAGAAACTACTTTTGAATGTACGCATTGTCATACCGACTGGGTTTTATCTGCTCCAGATGGCGATTGGCAAGGTTATTTTTTACCTAACGACCGACTTACAGAGTATGACGAATATGAATACGACTCTCCTAAAAACGACAATAATGTTTTTCGAGCAAACTTTAACGGGAATAAAGGAAATTGCGGTTGCTGTTTAGTATTTTTTCTTTTGTTTGTAGGAGCTCTTTTTTA
>NZ_JBGCDL010000082.1:0-2562 GCF_045105435.1 Kordia sp.
AAAAGATCATATTTATATGAACGCCGTTGATGTTGGTTGGGTTTCTACAGGCGCGAATGAAACTTTACGTAAAAAACAATTTGAAAAAGGATACATTCCGCCACTCGACCCTGTTGATGGCGCTTCAAGAATCGTGCATCCTATCTATGAAAATGAAAAAAACAATACTATATTTACAGGAAAGTTATTAAAGAACTATTGTATTGTAGATTGGTAAAATAAAGAAAAAACACAGCAGTAGTTCAACTGGAAGAATACATGCCTGTCACGCATGGGGTTGCGAGTTCGAATCTCGTCTGCTGTACAATAAAATATAAAAGATGTGGCAGTAGTTCAAGATAATTGGAAGAATATCGTCAACAAAACGAAGGTTGCGGGTTCGAGTCCCGTCTGCTACACTTTTTATAATAATAAGAATAAGAAATTTTGATACGCAGAGATTGATGGTTTAATGGAAGAATACCGGGCTCATATCTGGAGGTGCGAGTTCAAATCTCGCTCAATCTTTGTTATACAATGGCAATAGTAGTAGCTCAATTGGAAGAGTACATGCCTATCACGCATGAGGTCGCGGGTTCGAATCTCGCCTACTGTTGCCTATTTAGATTTCACAATCTTCTACTGCGCAATATAAATGCGTAGCTTTACTTGAGATTTGTATTGATAAACAAAAAATGTTATGAAATCTATTGAACAACGCATACAAGAATTAGCGACTTCTTTAAAAATTGAAGTAGATATAGATCATTTTATTGAGCATAGACAAAATGATAATGGAGAAGACTCTGTCTATGTATTTGACCCGTATAATATGCACTTTCCATATATGAATGGAGATTTTAGCTTTTTAAAGAACTACAAAAAGTTAATTAGTCTAAAGATTGATGTAGATCAGGAAATAAATATTGCTTCATTAAAAGATTGCACGCTACTAGAATACCTCAATATAAATTTTCAAGAAGACTTCACAAATAAAATTAATTTCAATGGTGATTATAGTTTTCCTAATGTGAAAAATTTAAGCACTGGATCTGCAATAATTGAAAGTAATAATTCGCTTTCTTTTCTGAAAAAATTCCCGAATCTTGAGCATCTTGAAATAGATTTACAAAACATTACCGATATAGTTGATTTAGGTAAATTATCTAAGCTTACATCACTTTCATTACATCAAGGAACATTTTCTTCTATAGATATCATTTCCAAACTCACACATTTAGAACAATTATATCTGAATTCAAAAAACATTACAGACATTAGTCCATTAAAGAAATGGACAAAACTCAAACATCTTTCCTTACATGGATGTAATTTTAGTGACATTAGTGTACTCTCTAATTTTAAAGACCTTAAAACACTATCATTAAAGTCTAATAAAATACACGATATTAATATCCTAAGAAATTTATCAACTTTAAAAACCATAGACTTAAGCAATAATGCCGTAAAGTCTATTGATTCAATAACGGAACTTCCGAATCTTGACAACATAAATTTTAGCAATAATGAGATTACAGAGATTCCACTGTTTAAAAATTCGAAAATAGTTCATGCGTATTTCGCTAACAACTCAATTTCTTCTATAGAAAATCTAACAACAATTAATAGTTTGCAATACTTAGATGTTACCGATAATCATATTAAAAAAATCATACAATTGCCTAAAAACCTTGTGCAACTTCATGCAAATAATAATCAGACAGAAGAATTACAAGCTGGTAATCATCAACATTTGACAAGTATTCATTGTGAAAATCATTCAATTAAAAAACCTAAGCATCTTTCTATAAACACTCAGGTTTTGTCATATATAAATCTAAAACAAAAAAGTCCTTCTTCTCGTTTCTTGGGAGAATATTATAAAAAGGATGGTGAGATAAATAAAAAAATATGTTATCATCTATTTAAAACACAAGAGGATTATCTTTTTAAAGACATATTTTTTGATATGTCTAATAAAACCTATGAAAAATTATATGTGAAAATTTCTTGTAAAAATATTTGGGATTTTTTACTTAATGAAACATCTCAAACTTTTGAAAATTTATCTAAGCATATTGATACTTTTATAGAAACCAAAGAAGAAAGTAATCGTATATACTATCTTGTGGACAATAAAGAAATATTAGAATACACCTCAGATTTAATTGCTTTTAAAATAAATAATGCTAAAGTTTCTGAGGAAGAAAAACAAAAACTTAACTATAAACTCTTATACAAAGTATATCCTACTACAACTGAAAAACAAGAAAATACAATCAGTTATTCTAAAATAGATGATACTAAAAACTCTAAGAATAATCGTTTTATAAATAATATTGAACTCTTTTTTTGGATTCTAGGTATCGTATCCTTTTTTATGATACTAATAACACTCTTAAAAATATTTTTATTTAGATAAAAAGTATTAGAATTAATATAAATAACCTCTCAAATTTGGAAGAAACCCTATAAATATTACATATTTGCCACAATAATGACAAAAATTTATTTACATATTGCCTCTTCTTGCCTGAGAAGTCAAGACAAAAATCGCGGAATGGTTGAACCATTTTGGCGAAA
>NZ_JBGCDL010000083.1:0-6559 GCF_045105435.1 Kordia sp.
TATGGTAACTGCTGATTTTGCAATTAATACAATTGCAATAATTACAATGATTAGTATTGGTATTCCAATTTTAGGTAATTTATCCATTTTTTTAGTTTTTGATTATTTTCTTTTGATTGTACTATTTTGAGTTAGTGTATTGAAAATCGTATTCGTTACATTCTTTTTGAGATTTCTTCGGCTACAATGTTATTTACTTTTTAGCTTATATTAACCCGTAATATTTTCTTAAAAACCATTCCAACGCAAGAAATATTGCTATGAATGCAAGTAAATATTTCCAATCGATCAAAGATACGACCTTTTCGTTACTTTTTTCAATTGTTTTGAAACGTTGATCGTTAATTAATTCAGAAATTATATTTTGTGAATTGTCATTTACATGAAACGTTTTCCCACTAGTTTTGGCTGCAATGGCTTGCAATCGTTCCGTATCAGCGTTTAAGAATTGCTTTTCAATATCGAATTCAAGAATTTTAAAACTTCCCGATTTACGGATATTTTTTCCTTCTGCTCGTACTGTAAAATTATACGATGCTGGCGGTAAATTGTTTAGATCGACTGTATAAAAACCAGCATTTAGCAACATTGGATATGTAGTTGTTTCGTCTGTATCTTTGTTTTTGATGATTGCTGTTAAGTTCACATTCGCATCAAATTCATAGGAAGGATTGAAGTATTGTGCTGTCAACTGAATTTCACGATTTCCATAGTAAAACGATTCGTAACCAACTGTTAAACGTTCGCGTTTTTTGTTAGAAGCTAAGTATTGCACTAGTTTTCCGAGAAATGTGTCAAACTCAATAAAGTTTTCTTGCGTTAAGAAACTGTTTGCCCGCCATCTCCATATATTTTCTCCTGCTAGTATTGCTGCGCGAATGTTGTTGTCTGAATACGTAGCTAATAATGGACTATCGGTAGAAACGCCCGAAATAGTCTGTTTTAAAATTACTTCATTTGCTACGTTGAATTCAAGATCGCCAAACATGTTTTCTAATGGTGGATAGTCGGAAAAGTCAATAGCATCTATCAAAAAGTTAGTGTAATTTGGATTGAGTTGTCCTTGTACTTCTTCTGTTTCTTGCAAGTCATCTTTTCGGAAACTTGTTTGAATGTCATTTAAGAAATTCCAATCCGTTTGCAATCCTGTGATGGTGAGTGTGTTTTTTTCTAAGCTTTTTATATTTTGATAGACTTCTGAAAACTTTCTATTCGGCTGATACAAAATAACTAATTGATAATCATTCAGTTTGCTTGAAGCTTCATTTGGTTTTAAAATATCTACACCGCGCAATTCATTGCTTTCTAAACTTTTCTTTAGTGCGCCCAAATCGGGATGAATGATATCAGAAACCAATGCAATTTTCACTTTCTGATCTATAACTTCTACAGCAAAGTAACGCGAATTGTTTTGGGTATTTTTTTCTAAGTTTAAAGGTGTCAGCGTAGCACGTAAGGTTTGTACGCCAATTTTAGTTGCAGAAACATTTAGGTTTACGACTTTAGAATTGTCTGTTGGCGAAAATGTCAACGCTTTACTAGCCAAGCGTTTCCCATTGGCTGTGAGTATTAAATTTGTTTGAATCGTTTCGTTTCCGGTATAAGTTGCAATGACTTCTACAGGAAATTTATTTTTTAAGTATGCGTATTTATTCGCGTTAAGCTGATCTATTTTTAAATCGACATACGTAGTGGTATCTCCTGCTATGACAGGAAATATAGGTTGTTTTATTTTGGAAGATAGAAATTGATAATCGTTTCCGTAGGTTTGATTTCCATCCGTAATTAAAATTGTTGGCGCAATGGCATCTTTGTAGAGTTTGTTGATGTCTTTTAGCGCTTTACTGATGTTTGTTTGCGATCCTGCAAAGTTAACTGAATCACTTTCTTTTAGTTCTTTTGAGAACGTATATGCATCAATTTCAAACTTATTTTGAAGTTCTTTAGAATTTTTTAATTCGTTCAAAATTGAAGTTACTTTTTCGTCATAGCCCAATTCTGCTACTGAAGAAGAATTATCGACGGCAATAGTCAATATGGGTTTTTCAGAGTAATAACTTTTTTGTTTAAATTTTGGATTGATGATTAAGAGTAACAATGCAAATACGCTTAAAAATCGTAAAAACGAAAAAAGCACTAGTTTTTTAGTGCGTTTTTTCGTTTTATAGTAATAATGAAATATCGCAACAAGTGCTGATATTATAGCTGCTATACAGATGTATACTATCGTTGTGGTTTGCAATAGTTTATTTTGTTTTTATAAGTTCGAAAGAATTTAGAAAACGGAAAATACTGTCGTTATGATCATTTTTATCCAAGCAAATTACCTGTGTAATAAACATAGAATTTTCTACTAAGTATGCATTTATATATATAAATCCGCCTTCCATTTGAATTTTAATACTTCTTCCTGGATATCCGTTAAATTTAACAGCATGGTCAAAGTTTAAAAATCCTTTTACATTTGACACTGCTCCTTTTACAGCACCATCTAATACGGTAGCATTGTAATCGTCGTCTGCGTTTTTAAATTGTTCTTCAGGATAATCTGAGCGAATTACAGAATATACTGCATTATCATCTCCAGAAGCTGGCGCATACATAATCATGTGCATGTCTAACTCACCAACAGCTGTTTGTACTTTTTGTACCGTTCTTTTAGGTTCACCAGGGTAATGTGCAACAAATTCTAAGTCTTCTGCTTTGTACTTTTCCCAGTCTTGTGCTTGTACCGCACTAATAGACAGAAAAAATACTGTCATTACTAAAAATACATTTTTCATATTGTTATTATTGTTTAAGTTAACATTCCACCGTCAACGTTGAGCACTTGCCCTGTAATGTACGCTGACATATCACTGGCGAGAAAGACACATGTATTTGCTACATCTTCTGGTGTTCCTCCTCTTTTTAACGGAATTGCATCTCTCCATCCTTTTACAACATCTTCTGGCAATTTACCTGTCATTTCAGTTTCTATAAAACCTGGTGCAATTACGTTGCTACGAATGTTTCTAGAACCTAATTCTAATGCAACCGATTTAGAAAAACCGATAATTCCTGCTTTGGAAGCTGCATAGTTTGTTTGTCCTGCATTTCCTTTTACACCAACAACAGAACTCATATTAATAATTGAACCTTTGCGTTGTTTTAGCATGGTTCTCTGTACAGCTTTGGTCATGTTGAAAACAGATTTTAGATTGACTTCAATTACTTTGTCAAAATCTTCTTCCGAAATGCGCATTAATAAATTGTCTTTCGTTATTCCAGCATTATTAATCAATACATCAATCGAGCCAAACTCTTTTAATACTTCCGCAGCCAAGTCTTGTGACTCTTGAAAGTTTGCTGCATTACTTTTATATCCTTTGGCTTTAACGCCCAATCCGTTTAATTCTTTTTCTAATTCGTTAGCTGCATCTACAGATGAACTGTATGTAAAAGCAACATTTGCTCCATGCGCTGCAAATACTTGCGCTATTCCTTTTCCTATGCCTCTACTCGCGCCTGTTATGATGGCTGTTTTGCCTTCTAGTAATTTCATACGTAATTATGGTTGATTTTATTTAGTTCAAATATAGTTAGAATAGTTTAGGTTTTCAATAGTAAGTTTTAGTATTCTTAAGAAAGAAATTAACAAAATATCCTTTTAAGAATTCCTTTATAGGAACTCATAAATTTATCAAAAAAAGGAACACCTTTAAGTCATTTTTTATAAAACTATGTTAAATAGTGTAACAATAATTCGACTTTTCAGTCTTACTGTGAAAATCATACAAAAAACACAATCATGAAAAAACTAATGCTCTTTTCTGTAATATTGCTTTTTATGGCATGTAAACAGGAAACCAAAGAACAACCAAAAGTTGCAACACAACAGCAACCAGCACCGAAAATTTCAGTTAAAGACTTTTTTAAAAATTCTGAAAAAACAGCATTCAATTTATCTCCAAATGGTGAATATCTTGCCTATCTGGCTCCTTATAAAGATCGAATGAACATTCACGTCCAAAAAATTGATAGCGACAAAGTAACCAGAGTTACTAGCGTAGAAGATCGTGATATTGCAAGATATTTTTGGGCTAACGACGACCGTTTAGTATTTGCAAGAGATAAAGGTGGAAATGAAAATTTTCATGTTTTTGCTGTTAATAAAGATGGAAGCAACGAAAAAGATTTGACTCCTTTTGATGGCGTACGTTGCGAAATTATTGATGATCTTGGAGATAATGAGGATGAAATGATTGTTGGATTGAATAAAAGAATTCCGCAAGTGTATGATCCATATCGATTAAATATTAACACAGGAGAATTAACCTTATTATACGAAAACCCTGGAGATATTACAGGTTGGGACACCGATCACGACGGTAAATTGCGTGTAGCTACTAAGACCAACGGTGTTGATACTACTATTTTATACCGTGCTACAGAAGATGCGCCTTTTGAAGAAGTAATGACTACTAATTTTAAGCAAACGTTAGCTCTTCAATATTTCGATTTTGATAATGGTGACATCGTATATGCCCTTTCTAACTTAGGAAGAGACAAAGCCGCAATTGTAAAATACGATTTAAAGAACAATAAAGAAGTAGAAGAAATTTTTATGGATACCGAAGTTGATGTAGACGGCATCTCCTATTCTTCTAAAAGAAAAGTGCCAACGTTTATAAGCTATACAAGAGCAAAAATGAATAGAAAGTTTTTAGATAAAGACACTGAAAACTTGTTTAAAATGCTTGAAGAAAAATTAGGTGCAGATAATCAATATTACATCACATCAAGCAATAAAGAAGAAGATAAACTTTTAATTTATGCTGGAAATGATAAAACAAGAGGCATCTATTATTTTTATGACACGAAGAAAGAAAGCCTAAAAGAATTGGCTAATTTAAGTCCTTGGATCAATCCTGATCACATGGCAAGCATGAAACCTATCACTTATACTTCAAGAGATGGAATGACAATTCACGGATATTTAACCTTACCTCTTGGTGTTGAAGCTAGCAATTTACCTGTTGTGGTAAATCCGCATGGAGGTCCTTGGGCGCGTGATAATTGGGGATTCAATCCAGAAGTACAGTTTTTAGCTAACAGAGGTTTTGCTGTGTTACAAATGAATTTTAGAGGTTCTACAGGATACGGAAAGAAGTTTATGGAAAGTTCGTTTAAGAAATGGGGACAAGAAATGCAAAACGATATTACCGATGGTGTACAATGGTTAATTAAAGAAGGAATTGCAGACAAAGATCGGATAGCTATTTATGGCGGAAGTTACGGCGGTTATGCTACTTTAGCAGGAATTACAAATACGCCCGATTTGTATGCTGCCGCGGTTGATTATGTAGGTGTTTCAAATTTATTTACGTTTATGGAATCAATTCCTCCATATTGGGAACCGTACAAGGAAATGTTATACGAAATGGTAGGAAATCCGAATACGAAAGATAGCATTATGATGAGAGCTAACAGTCCTGTTTTTCATGTTGATAAGATTAGAACACCATTGTTTGTAGCTCAAGGAGCAAATGATCCGCGTGTGGTACAAGCAGAATCTGATCAAATGGTGGAAGCATTGAAAAAGAATGGCGTTACTGTAGAATATATGTTGAAAGAGAATGAAGGTCACGGATTTAGAAATGAAGAGAATCGTTTTGATTTTTATGATTCTATGATTGCCTTTTTAAATAAAAATATGGCGAAGAAAGTAAAAGGATAATTTTTTCACGTCAGTTATACTCATAAAAAAAGCGCTTCATTTAAAAGCGCTTTTTTGTTACAGGTACTTTTTTTATTGTTTAATTTTTTCTGCTTTTTCATAATTGAACAGATAATCGACATCCATTTCTTGAATTTTCCCAAGTTTAGAAAGTGATTTCATGTCAATATCTTTCTTGTTTCCAATCACGATCACATTATATTCTTCTCCTTTTATGTTTTCATTGAAGAAAGCTTTTAAATCATCCATTGTCATGTTTTGAATTGCCTTGTATTTTTTTTCGATATCGCTCATTTTAATGCCACTTTGGTTGAAAGATTCAAGCGTCCAAAATATATCAGATTTCGTAATACGATCTGCTGCTATTTGTTTTAGAATTGATTCTTTGGAAGCATTGAATTGTTCTTTCGCTTCTGGCATGTCATTCATCAACGTCATCATAGCATCTACCGCTTGTGGCATTTTGTTCGCTTGCGCTCCCAAATACGCTAAAACATAGTTAGATTTTCCTTTTTCGGAAGCATCCGCATAATATGCATACGTAGAATATGCCAATGATTTTGATTCTCTAATGTCTTGAAACACAATATCACCAAAATACGAATTGAATAAATCTGAAGCAGCCATATTTTCTGTTTTAAAAGGACTTCCTTTTGCTAAGAATAACATTTTCGCTTGCACCATATCATAATCCACAAAAAATACATTTCCGCCTGTTTCCTGCTCTACATATTCTGTAGGCGCTGGATATGGTTTTAATTCTGCTGAAACTTTATGATGTTGGTTTAGAGCTGTAATTGCTGGTCCTACATCTTTTCCGTAATAAAAAATACGCTGTTC
>NZ_JBGCDL010000084.1:0-21971 GCF_045105435.1 Kordia sp.
TTTTGGATCGCTTCGCTTTTGGATCGCTTCGCTTTTGGATCGCTTCGCTTTTGGATCGCTTCGCTTTTGGATCGCTTCGCTTTTGGATCGCTTCGCTTTTGGATCGCTTCGCGTGTCTTTTAAATACTTTTATATTTAAAACTCAACATTTATAATTCCTAAGCGTCACTTCGAGTGAATTTGCTGCGCAAATTTGTATCGAGAAGTACTATGAAAACAATTTACTTTGATACGTCATTGCGAGGAGTTTGCGACGTGGCAATCTGTTTCTTTAGTATAAGATAGCTTCACTATGTTCGCTATGACGTTTCTAATAATAACACATATAAAAGCGATTGAAAAACTTCCAATCGCTTTTATATATTTTAAAATACCGTGTTTTATACCGCAGGACCTGTTGATGGTTGTACAGTAATTGCCTGTACATCTCTGTCAAACAAATACAATCCACCTTTATCATCGCCAATTAAGTTGATTTTGTCTAAAATAGTACGTGCCAACGCTTCTTCTTCAATTTGTTCTGCAACATACCATTGTAAAAAGTTGTGCGTTGCATAGTCTTGTTCTTGTAAACTAATGTGTACTAAATCGTTGATGCTTTTTGAAACTTTCACTTCATGATCAAATAATTGTTGAAACATTTCTTTTAGTGAACCGTATTCTAATGGTGGTTTTGATAATTCTGAAACTATCGCGTGTCCGCCACGTTCGTTTACATATCTAACAAATTTTAGCATGTGTTGACGTTCTTCATCTGAATGCATAAACATAAATGAGGCAACGCCTTCAAAACCTTGCGTTTCAGCAAAACTTGCCATTGCTAAATATACTTGTGAAGATTCTGCTTCTATTTTTATTTGCGTATTTAACGCACTTTCCATTTGTTTTGATAACATAGCGTGTATTTTTTGAGATATGTAAAAATACGCATAAGATGTGAATTTTACTTACACGAAGTATAATTTTAATTTATTCTAACTAAAGGGAAATTGATGGGTTTTTTTAGCGATTTACTTTTTTAATGCATACACAATATTGTCTGCGTTATCGATGTCTTTTTTACCTTCAACTAATGTAAATCCATTTCTTTCAAGTAGTTTTTTTGAAGGTTCATTTTGATACTGTGTATAGGCTTCAATTAAGTCTAGATTCAATTTTTGGAATCCGAATTCGGTTACACTTTTCAACGATTCATTCATGATGCCTTTTCTTTGATATTTTGGACTTAAATCGTATCCGACTTCGGCGGTTTTACCATCTTCTGAAAAGTTCCATAAGCAAATACTACCAATCATTTCAGAGTTACCTTTTTCTGTTAATTTCCAATAATATAACATCTGACTCTCAATTCCTTTGCTAATCTTGTCAATAAACTCCAGTGCTTTTTCTTTAGTTTCTGCACTTGGTCTTTTTACAAATTCATTCACGTCTTTGTCTGAACGTAAAAAAGAAATCATTTCCCAGTCTGTAGTTTGCAACTTTGTAAGTAACAGTCGTTCCGTTTCTATTTCTGAAAAACTAAATTCAGTCATCGTTTATTTTAAGTATTTTGAGAACGATTAATTGATTGTCTCTCCATTATTAACACCATCTTCATCAGGATTTACAAAAACCAATTTGCCTTCTGGCGTTTCGGTCATTAAAATCATTCCTTGACTTTCTACTTTGGCAATCGTTCTTGGTGCCAAGTTGGCTAAAACAGTTACTTTTTTACCAATAATTTCTTCTGGCGTAAAGCTTTCTGCAATTCCAGAAACGATCGTACGCTTGTCCAAACCTGTATCTACCAAAAGTTTTAAAAGTTTTTTTGTTTTGCGAACTTTCTCAGCTTCCAAAATGGTTCCTACGCGTAAATCTAACTTTGTAAAATCGTCAAAAGTAGCTGTTTCTTTTTGTGGAACTACTTCTTTGTTGGCAGCTTCGTTTGCTTTTCTAGTTGCTTCCAATTTGTCTAATTGCGCTTGAATTTCTTTGTCGTCAATCTTTGCAAATAATAATTCGGAAGGATTAATTTGATGTCCTGTAGGAATAAGTATTTCTTTTGTCGAAATATCATTCCAAGACAATTCTACGTCAAGCGCCAACATGTTTTTTAATTTATTTGATGTAAATGGTAAAAATGGTTCAGAAAGTACCGCAATCGCCGAAGCAATTTGCAGTGCTACATACATAATACCTTTTACAGTTTCAGGATCTTCTTTTATTTTTTTCCAAGGTTCATTGTCTTGTAAGAACTTATTTCCAAGTCGCGCCAAGTTCATTAATTCCTGACTTGCTTCACGGAAACGGTATCTTTCAATAGAACTTGAAATGATTGCTGGAAAATGTTTTACTTGCGTTAATTCTTCATAATTTCCTGTATACTCAGGTACAATTCCATCGTAATATTTATGTGTTAATACTACTACACGATTGATAAAGTTTCCTAAAATGGCAACCAATTCGCTGTTATTACGCGTTTGGAAATCTTTCCAAGTAAAGTCATTGTCTTTCGTTTCTGGTGCATTCGCGGTTAACGCATAACGCAATACATCTTCTTTTCCAGGGAAATCTTCTAAGTATTCATGCAACCAAACTGCCCAATTTTTAGACGTTGAAAGTTTCTTTCCTTCTAAATTTAAGAATTCATTTGCAGGCACATTGTCTGGCAAAATATAATCGCCATGTGCTTTTAACATTGATGGGAAAATAATACAGTGAAATACAATATTATCTTTTCCGATAAAGTGAACCAATTTGGTATTTTCGTCTTTCCAATAGGGTTCCCAATCTTTTCCTTTGCGTGCTGCCCATTCTTTCGTAGCTGAGATATACCCAATTGGTGCATCAAACCAAACATACAATACTTTTCCTTCGGCACCTTCTACTGGCACAGGAATTCCCCAATCTAAATCGCGCGTTACGGCACGAGGTTTTAAACCATCGTCAACCCACGATTTCACTTGTCCATATACATTGGCTTTCCAATCATTTTTGTGTCCTTTTACAATCCATTCGTTTAAGAAATCGCTGTATTTATCTAATGGTAAATACCAATGTTTTGTTTGTTTTAAGGTGGGAACGTTTCCAGTAATAGCCGATTTCGGATTTATTAATTCGGTGCCACTTAATGCGCTTCCACAGTTTTCGCATTGATCGCCATAGGCTTCTTCATGACCACATTTTGGACAAGTTCCTACCACAAAACGATCTGCCAAAAACTGATCAGCTTCTGCATCGTATAATTGTTCTCTTACGTCTTCGATAAATTCGCCATCTTCATACAATTTCTTAAAAAATTCGGAAGCGGTTTTGTGATGAGTTTCCGCAGAAGTACGCGAATAATTATCAAACGAAATTCCAAAATCTTGAAACGATTGCTTTATAATTCCGTGATATTTATCAATAATATCCTGTGGTGATATACCATCTTTTTTAGCTCGTATCGGAATTGCTGCACCATGTTCATCGCTTCCGCACACAAAAGCAACATCATTGCCTGTTAAACGTAAGTAACGTGCATAAATATCGGCAGGAACATATACACCAGCTAAGTGTCCAATGTGAATAGGTCCGTTGGTATAAGGTAATGCTGCGGTAATGGTATATCGTTGTGGGTTTTGACTCATTTCGTTTGTTTTCAATTCAATATGATTAGATTTTCTGTTGAAAATCGTATAATTAACGTGCAAAAATAGGGATTCCAAGTAAGATTACTTAAAAAATACTTTGCAAAAACTTGAAATTTTGTAGTATTTATAGAGCCAAAATTCACAAAAACGATGATTTTTGCAGATTATCTAAAAAAGGGTTTTGTTTTGATGAAAAAAAAGAATCTGTATTTTTTCATATACTTTTAAGTTATGAACCAACCTAAACTACTACATAAAGGCGCAACTGTAGGTATTTTGTCAACGGCACGAAAGATTTCTATTAAAGAAATTCAAGCAGCTATTGAGTTACTTCACAGTTGGGATTTGAAAGTTGTTCTTGGAACGACAATCGATCTTGAAGAAAACCAGTTTGCTGGTGATGACATGACACGTGCTATAAATTTTCAACAGTTTATGGACGATGAGAGTATTGATGCTATTTGGTGCGCACGCGGTGGTTATGGAACGATTCGCATCATAGATGAATTGGATTTTTCGCGATTTATACAAAAACCAAAATGGATTATTGGCTATTCTGATGTCACAGTGTTACATGCAAAAGGGCAAGAATTAGGTTTTGAAACCGCACATGCTACCATGCCAATTAATGTTTCAAAAAATAGTACGGAATCTTTAGAGAGTTTACGAAAAGTACTTTTCGGCGAAAGCCTTACATACGCTGTTCCTACTGTTGATTTTAATAGAAACGGAACTGCAACTGGCGAACTAATTGGCGGAAATTTGAGTATGTTGTATAGTATGACAGGTTCTAATTTGGCATTAGATACGACAGGAAAAATTTTGTTTTTGGAAGATTTAGATGAATATCTGTATCATGTAGATCGGATGTTGATGAATTTGAAACAAAACCAATATTTTGAAGGTTTATCTGGATTAATTGTTGGCGGAATGACCAGCATGCACGATAATACAGTTCCGTATGGAAAGAGCGCAAAAGAAATTATTGTAGACGTAACTTCAGGGTATGATTTCCCGATTTGTTTTGATTTTCCTGCGGGACATTTAGCTGACAATCGCGCGTTGATTTTTGGTAAAAAAGTGCATTTGGAAGTCGCTTCAGAAGTGAAATTAGGGTTTTAGTCTTCTTTTTGACTCAACAGAAATAAATAATCACCATCACGATTTTCATAATTTTTGATGCTGTTTTCAATTGCGCCAGAATCAATATCTTTTTTGAGTTGTTTCAATCCTTTTTGTACTTCATCTTGATGCGCTAAATGTGAAAAAGAGGAAATTCCGTTGCGAATTTTTTCGTCTAAATATAAGCTCGGATTGTGTTTTCCTACGTATAAAAAATGATCTTTTAAATCGGGTTGAATAAAGTATCTTTCCGTAAAAATATTAGCGAAACCTGCTGCTTTCATGGCATTTTCAATTTGTTCTAACGAAGGCATTTGTTGTATGGAATCTTCCATCATTTTTGGAAAATAATGATTCAGCCAATAGCCTTTCATTTGTTCGGGAGTTGCGGTAAAAAATACAATGTTTGTGTAGTTTTTCATTACACGAAATAATTCTGAAAATCCTTTTTCTAAATTGTCCCAATGATGTAATGTCAACGTTCCAACCACACCTTCAATACTATTTTTTTCTTGAGGAATAGCTTCGGAAGTTCCGAGTTTCCACGTAATTTCTGGATAATTTGCTTTTGCTTTATCAAGCATTTTTTGTGACGGATCAATTCCGATAAATTGTGTTTCCTTCGTATGAAGTTTTGAAGTGTAATTTCCTGTGCCGCAGCCAATGTCTAAATACAAACCATTATGTATTGGATTTAAGTGATAACGGATTCGTTCTAAAATAAAAGGATCGGCTTTTCGGGTATTGTTGTATCCTTTTCCAATATGATTGTATTTTGCTTCCATATCGATTCGGTTATTTAGTTACTAAAGTAGCAAATATCGTTTGTGACATGTGGTATTTGTGATCACAAAAATTGATAATAGTATGTGGAATTTTAGGAATTTGTTGTTGATTATTAGTAGTAAGATACGTATTTTATGTGAAAAATTTAGAAGTAATTTATGGCAACACATAATGAATTAGGAATTGAAGGCGAAAAAATGGCTGTTGCGCATTTGCAAAAGAATGGATATCAAATTTTGGAGACTAATTATCGATTTCAAAAAGCCGAAGTAGATATTATTGCTCAGAAAGGAGAAACACTTGCGGTGGTTGAGGTGAAAACGAGAACTTCTGCCGATTTTGGAAATCCAGAAGAATTTATCAGTAAAAAGAAAATTAAATTATTGGTAAAAGCGGTTGATAATTATATCAATGACAATGATTTAGATGTTGAAGTTCGGTTTGATGCAGTTGCGATTTTGATGCAAAAAGGCAATGTTACAATAAATCACATTGAAGATGCATTTTACCATTTTTAAAAAATACTGTTATAATTATAACAAATTGTTTTGAAAATAGTTTTTTGGTTTGTATTTTCGTAGTCTATTAAAACTATAGACTTAATGAAGACAATTTCATCGATTGTAGAAGAGTACATTAAAACAAAGCCATTTTTATCAAGTGCATTATCACAAGGAATTATTAATTTAACTTCTTTATCACGACTTATCAAACCTGAAATAGAACATCAGTTAGGAAAAGAGGTGAAAAATGGTGCTATTGTAATGGCATTAAAGCGATTGTCATCGGAATTGGAATTTAGAGTGACACATCGTGTGTTGAAATTTGTTAGAAATATTGGCGAAATTACCGTTCGTTCTTCCTTGAACGATTATACATTTAGAGTATCGGAAACTTTATTGAAAAGTCAGGCAGCATTCATGTCAGAAATTGAAAGTTTGAATACTGTTTTTTACACATCATCACGTGGTGTAAACGAGTCAAATATTGTAGTAAGTAATGAAGTTGCTGAATTGGTTGGGAAAATTTTTCAGCATGAAATTTTACTCGAAAAGCAAGAAAATTTATCTTCCATTACTGTAAAACTTCCAAAAGATAATGTGAATGTACCTGGAATTTACTATTTCATTTTTCAGAGACTTTCTTGGGAAGGCGTAAATATTTACGAAGTTATCTCGACTACGAACGAATTCACTATCTTAGTGAACGATGAACAAGTAGATAAAGCATTTACCGTAATTAAAAACTTGAAATCACTTTAAAATAGCGATTGAAAATCTCATATACGTACGTAACTATCAAAAAACAGGTGTTTCTACGGTGTTGATCTTCAATATTTATTCAGAAATTTGTTTTGTAGAAAGATTTTTTATTAATTTTGTATTGTGCGAAAAAGTATAGCCAACTATTTTGCATGTCATAAAACAGAAAGTTTATTTCTGCAATTTACGTTACCCCTAACGCTCACCTTATTAATAGATTCTGAAAGGAATCAATCATAGAAGAACATTATACATTTCGATTTTTACTGTCGATACACATTTTTTATACTGTCTTTTTTCGATAGGTATATACTGTGTTTGATACATTTTAAAAACAAACTGTTTATAAGAAACAGTAATTTATGATATATAAAAGTTTGCGTGGAAGAATTGACAATTTCTGTTTAGTAGATAGATGAATCTTAGGGCACTTTCCTTTGGAAAAGAGAGATTTATCAGATTTGAAATTTATAAACTCTTTACGTAATTTTAGTTTTACGAGAAATCCCGCTCAATGAGCGGGATTTCATATATGTACAGGTTGGTTATTAGTGAAACAACACATTCAAAAGCTATTTCAATGCCTATACACAGAGAGAAAACGATTGATTTTGATTTTTTGAATGTCCATTTTGTGTAAAAAAAAGAGGCTGTCTGAAAAGTCGAAATTTCGTCAAACCGAATCATGTTCGGTTTCTCATAACAGTTGAGAATCAGCTTTATGAGACTCTGGGTTCAAGCCCAGAATGACGGCTTTTAGAACTTTTAGACAGCCTCATGAAAATCTAAAATGCATTCTTTTTCAAAATATTATCTACATGGGCGACACCAAGAAATAAAAGTTACAGCAACTGAACCTGCAGAATCATCTTCTTCACAGATTAAAACTGATTCTATAGAACAAGCACCACTTCCTCCGTGTACAGTTGAAGAATTAAAAGATGAAATTGATTTCTTGTTTAGCTTTAACGATTTTAAATTTTGTTTTTTCATAATGATTTTATTTTTAATTAATAATTACAGGAACAAAACAACAAATAAATTGATTGCCAGTCAATTAAAGCAAATGACAATTCCTTGAATTACACCTGTAATTCCGTGAATTATAGAAAATGGAGCAGTGAAATGTATTAGTTTCGAGATACTTTTCAACTATATTTGTTGGAAATCCTACATCGTTATATGAAGAAGTCTGTTTTGTTTTTATTGTTTTTTATTGTTGGAATGTCTGTATTTGCACAAAAACAAGAAGATTTATTAGAAGAGTTCAATACATTAAAAACAAAATTTAGAGACACAAGTATTAGTTCTGAAAAACGTAAAACACTTTCGAAAGGTTATTTAGAGAAAGCAAAAAAAAGTGGTGAGAAACGTTTTATAGGACGCGGTTATTACTTATTTACAATTAACAATCCTAGTAAAGAGGATAAACTTACATATTTAGATAGTACTATTTATGTTACTAAAGACTTGAAAGACGATCCTGTTTTTCCTGTTCATGCATATATGTTTAAGGGATTTTTATTATCTGGAGCAAATGACTATCAAAAAGCGTTAGACTATTTTGTGACAGCCCAATCGGTAGCCAAATTTAAAAACGATCTTAGTTCTCAATATTACATAAAGTATAATATAGCGTTGTTAAAACGTTTTTTAGGAGAATATGAAGAAGCAGAAACTTTATTTCTTGAGTGTAAAAAGATTGAAGAATCTTCAAAAGATGTCAACCAAAAATCGCCTATAAAAACATTGTTTCAATTATCTTCTATTTATTATGAAACAGAACAAATAGAAAAATGCACTGAAATTAATAAGGAAGGAATTCAGTTAGCCAAAACTTTAGGCAATGAAAGCAAGTATTATTCTTTTGTGGCGAATGAAGGAATTAATTTGAATGTAAAAGGCGATTATAAAGCATCTATTGATAGTTTAGAAAAAGGATATCTACATTTAAAGGAAGGAGATCAGCAAGTTATTGATTTCTATTTAGGAAGAAGTTATTATTTATCAGGAGAAAAAGAGAAAGGACTTAATTATTTTAAAAAAGTAGACGCCACTTTTAATCAAACAAATGATTTATATCCTCCACTCATAGGTGCTTATGAATATCTAATTAATGACAGCAAGCGTAAAAAGGATAAAGAATCTCAGCTTTATTACACCAATCAACTCTTAAAAATAGATAGTATTCTCGATAAGAATTATAAGTATCTTTTAAATACAATTGTAAAAAAATATGACATTCCTAGGTATGTGTCGGAGCGAGACGATACAATTGTAGCACTGGAAAATGAAAACGAGCAAGTAATTAAACAGAATAGAAATATTATGCTTGTTAGTGTTTTAATAAGTGTCATAACACTTGGCGGTTTGTTATATTACTATCGCTTGAAAAAAGTATATGAAAAACGATACAATGACATAGTTAAAAACTCAAGTGCAATTATTGAGGAAGAGATTAAGGTAGAAGACACAAATTTAAAACCTATTTTAGCTGTTGGGATTGATCAAGACATTGTGGAAGACGTTCTAAAAAACCTACACGAATTTGAGCAAGGAGAAGCGTATCTTATGAAGCAAATTACGTTAAAAGATGTGGCAAAAATTGTAAAAACAAATTCTAAATACCTATCGAAAATAATAAACGTGTACAAAGGCAAAAACTTTGCAACATATATTAATGATTTACGCATCAATTATTTAATAAATCACATACAACAAGATACAAAGTATCAAAAGTACACAATTCGTGCTACTGCAGAAGAAATAGGATTTACAAATTCAGAAAGTTTTTCCAGGGCATTTCAGAAGAACACCGGCTTAAAACCTTCCTATTTCATTAAAAAAGTACGTGAAAATCAAGAAAAAAATACATAATTCGCGGAATTACTGTTTCTTCAACGTTTTTTTATCTGTGTTTTTTATTTAGAATTTCTAAGTTTGAACACATTCAAAAATTTTAAAAATAATATAAGATGAGAGAAAACAAAAAAGTGTTAAAATTTAGAAAATTTAAAATTGCAAATTTACAAGTTCATTCAGTTAGTGGAGGGACAAACAGTAACCCTTGTGTGCCAACGGGACCATTACCATCTGACGGTTGTCCAACTATTGACGACCACACTTGCCTAATATCAGATCCTACTGTTCTAAGTGGTTGTACTAAAGGAGAATTTTTAACAAATGAAGATGTATCAGATTGTAGATTAACTGGCTTATAATACATAAAATACAAAAAGAGTAAAAGACAGAATAAGGATAGTTCCTTTTCTGTCTTTTTTTTGTTCAGAATTAGAATGTAAAAAAACAAACAGCCTCTTGATTTCTAGTGACAATTCACTGAATTGTCGTAAAACAGCAATTAAAGCAAACAATTTCAAGGTACTTTTCAACTATATTTGTTTTGAAATACTTCCCTTACTATGAAAAAGCTTGTACTCTTTGTGTTATTATTATTTGTTGGAACAACTCTCTATGCGCAAAAAGAAGAAGATTTACTAAAGGAGTTCAAGACACTGATGCATCAATTTCGTGATACCAGCGTAACTTCTACGAAAGCAAAAATTCTTGCTAGTGAGTATTTAGAAAAAGCCAAAAGTAATGGTGAAAATCGTTTTATAGGTCGTGGTTATTATTTATTGGCAATCAAAAATAACAAGTTCGAAGAAAAAATACAATATCTAGATAGCGCTATTCATTCTACAGAAAAGTTAGTAGGAGATAGAATTTTCCCCATGTTTGCATACATAACAAAAGGATCAGCATTGAATCAAGAAAAGGATTACCCAAAAGCTTTAGAGGCTTATTTTCTAGCAGAGAAAGCAGCTGAACTAAATAATAATAATCATTATAAATATATAATTAAGTATAGTATTGCATACTTAAAAAGAGTTTCAGGAGATTATGAAGAAGCTGAGAAGCTTTTTAAGGAATACTTGACATATATAAGATCTTTAAAATCAAACTTTAGGCAAGAAGAGTTACAAGCACTTTTTCAGTTATCCTCTTTGTATTATGAATCAAATAAAACGAAAAAGGCAACTGAAACTAATAAATTAGGCATTAAAACTGCTTTAAAAAATAATCTCACAGAGCTGTATTATTCTTTTGTTACAAATGAGGGGATTAATTTATATTTTAAGGAAGATTATACAGTAGCTATTGATAGCTTAAATAAAGCAATTCCTCATCTTACAGAAAGAGATCAGTTGGTTGGGATGCTTTATTTGGGTAAAAATTACGATGCAATAGATGAAAAAGAAAAAGCAGAAAACTATTTCAAAAAGATAGATACTTATTATAATGAAAAAAAGGATTTATTCCCTCCATTACGTGAATCGTATGTATATTTAATTGAATACGCTCAGGCCAAAAAGAACGAACGAAACGAGTTGTACTTTACCAAACAATTATTAAAAATTGACAGTACTATTCATGCTGATTATAAGTATTTATCTAAGAATATTTCAAAAAAATATGATATTCCTTATCATATAGCGAACAAAGAACGCTTGATAAAAAAATTAGAAGGTAAAAATCAACAAATTACAAACGAGAGAAATTGGATTGTTAGCATAGGCGGAATTTTAGGTTTAATTATTATTTTCTTTTTAATTTATTACTACAGGTTGAAAAAACAATACGAGAAACGATATAACGATATTATAGCACAATCTAGTGCAAAAATAGAAGAAGAAATTATAGTAAAAAATGCAAACGTACAAGCTGTTTCTTTGGGAATAGATACACATATTATAGATGAAGTATTACAATCATTAGATACATTTGAAAAAGGAGAAGCATACCTTACCAATCAAATTTCACTCAAAGACGTGGCAAAAATTGTGAATACAAACTCCAAGTACTTATCTAAAATTGTAAATACATACAAAGAGAAAAACTTTACAACTTACATCAATGATTTACGAATTGACTATTTGGTGAATCACATACAAACGGATACCAAATATCAAAAGTATACAATTCGTGCCATTGCAGAAGAAATTGGGTTCTCCAATCCAGAAGGGTTTTCGAGAGCTTTTCAAAAGAAAACTGGATTAAAACCCTCATATTTTATTAAAAAAGTACGAGAAAACGCTTAGAAAAAACAACAATTCACTGAATTATCGTTTTCATGTTGCTGATTTTCAATTGATATTCTTTTGGAATTCTTAGTTTTGATCACATTCAAATTTTAAAAATAGTATAAGATGAGAGAAAACAAAAAAGTATTAAAATTCAGGAAATTTAAAATAGCCAATTTAAACGGACTTCGAATTGTAGGAGGTGCAGACTCTGTTCCAACTATTCCAGATCCAATAGAATTAAAAACTGATGAAGGTGTTTCTGCATGTCAGAGTAGACATGACGGAATGTGTACTGAAGGAGCTACAAATACACAACTTAAAAATGGTTGTACAGATCCAGATTCTGCCAATGGTGGTTCAGCTAGTGGTCAACAAGTTTCAGGATAAGCAATAATTAAAATAACAACCTAAAAAACAGAAAAGCAACTTCGCTTTTCTGTTTTTACTTTTTAACAAAAAGTGACAATGATTAGTTTATGTAAAAGATCAATTGAAATATTACTATTAAATAAAAAGTGGATTTTAAAACCCACCTAAAATCATTGTTTACATGGTTTTTTTGTTACTACATTAATCGGGTTACTCTTCTTTTGCACAATCTACGTCTGCTAATGTTAGCTTGCAATCAGGATTGCAAGAACGTGTACAACTCAAACAACATGTGCCGCCACTTCTACTCTTTGAACTACCTACTGCTCCTCCATTAATAACAATTTGATTTAAATTAGAAACAGATTTTTTGTTAAGATTTAATGACTTAAGTCCTCTTTTTTTCATAATATAAAATTTTGAGTTAATATTTTTTAATCACATTGATTATCAATGGATCACAGGAACAAAACAAGGGATAAATTAAGTGTAAGTCAACAGAAGGTAAATGGAATTCCTTGAATTGCGAATGTAATTCAGCGAATTGTAAAAAGGTTTAGTACTCCACTAAATAAATTCAAAAAGCATTTCGGTTATATTTGTGATAAATCCTCACATTCTGTATGAAGAAGTTAATTCTGTTTTTATGTTTTTTTTCAATTGGAGTACTATGTCAAGCACAAAAGAAAGATGTGTTGCTAGATAAGGCCATAACTTTGAAAAAAGATGTATTAGATAAAGAAGTAGATGTAAAAACTGCAGAAATACTTATTCGTAATTATCTACGAAAGGCAAAAAAAAGTAAACGAAAAGAGCTGATAGGACGAGCCTACTATTTGCTGAGCCTTAAAAATATTGAGATAGAAAAAAAACTTCAATATATAGACAGTACTATTTTTTATACAAAAGATTTAAAAGAGGATCCAGAATTCCCAATGAAAGGATACTTTTTTAAAGGAGTATTTTTAGATCTCAAAAAAAAGTATCAACAAGCTATAGATAATTACTTGTTAGCAGAATCTTTTGCAAAAAGAGATCTTAATACAGCGTATCAACATCATATAAAATTTAATATTGGTATTCTAAAACGCAGAATAGGAAAATATCAAGAAGCACTCAAATTATTCAAGGATTGTTTGGCTTTTAAAGAAAGTAAACAAGAAGTAAATACTTTGCCATATACTCAAATAGTATTTCAATTATCATCAACATATTATGAAATTGGGCAACTCGATACATGTACAGCAATTAATAAGAAAGGAATACAGTTAGCATTAGCTAACAATCAGCCTAATTTGTACTATTCTTTTGTGGTGAATGAAGGCATCAATTTAACTGCAAAAGGAGCCTACAAAGCAGCAATAGATAGTATAGAAAAAGGTGCTCGGCACTTAAAAAAATCCAGTCGAGTAACTTCTAATTTCTATTTGGCAAAGAGTTATGATGCATTAGGGGAAAAAGAAAAAGCATTATATTACTTTAAAACGATAGATACTGTTTTTAACGAAACACAAAACCTATTCTTGCCCTTACGTGAATCGTACCAATACTTAATCAAAAATGCTAAAGAGAAAAGAGATAAAGAATTGGAATTATATTACACCAATCAATTATTAAAAGTAGATAGTGTTATCCATGTTGATTATAAATACCTATCCAATACAATTACAAAAAAATATGAAATCCCAGAATTACTGACTTCTAGAGACGAGTTGATTGCCGATTTAAAAACTGATAAAAAATGGATTCTCTTAATCAGTATCATACTTGTGTTATTAGTATTAAGCGGATTAATCTATTATTACCGAAAGGAAAAGGTATATAAAAAACGGTATGAGGCCATTATTAGAGAATCGAATATATCTACCATTGTAGAAGAAGAAATTAGGGTAAAAGATGCGCAAATGCAACCAGTAGCTATAGATATAGATGCGCATGCAGTTCAGGAAATTTTACAACAATTAGAACTTTTTGAACAAGAAAAACAATATCTCGCCAATCAAATTTCATTAAAAGATGCAGCGAAAATTGTAAATACTAATTCAAAGTATTTATCAAAAATCATCAATTCGTATAAAGGGAAAAACTTTGCAACATACATTAATGATTTACGAGTTGATTATTTAATAGAACAAATGCAACACAATCCTATATATCAAAAATATACCATTCGCGCGATCGCTAAAGAAGGAGGGTTTTCAAGTTCAGAAGGTTTTTTAAGAGCGTTTCGAAAAAAGACAGGACTAAAACCTTCTTATTTTGTAAAAAAAATTAGGGAAAGTCAACAAAAATAATGACATGTGCAATTTCCGCTTACACATGGTGTGCTTTTCCTGATTTTAAAAGGAAACACAATTTAGTTTAGAATACATTCATTTAAAAATTCACAATATGAAAACACGTAAAAAAGTATTAAAAATTAAGAAATTTAAAGTGGCAAACTTGAATATGTATCATCTTCAAGGTGGAGGACAAGGAAATGCTGATGATCTAACATCTCTTTGTGATACTGATGTTTTAGATACATGTACAATTTCTAAAACTACTACAGGTGAACCAGCATCAGTTTCTAATAATCCGTGTAGTGATAGATGCTTTTATGGTGGAATAAGTGGATAAGTATATTAAGAGTCTTACAACTAGTTTCCTGTTACACTAAAAATATGGAGCAAAATTCATAGCTAAAGAAACAGAAAGGCAACGATGCTTTTCTGTTTCTCTGATACTAAATTTGAAATAAATTAAATTATTTCGTCTAAAGAAAAACGATATTAAAAATAACGAAGTAGCTTTTTTTAATATAACTTTTTCAGTACATTTTAATGCAAATTAATTTGATGCTTGTGTTGTAACGGTACAACCAATACAGTTAGATTCGATAAAACATGATGGGTTGTCCGAATTAGCTGGAGGTAAGTCACAGTGATGTTTAAAGAATGATTTAGGAGGTTCTCCTCCAACAATAGTGTTAAAATTTGAAATACTTCTTTTGTTTAAACTTAAATAGTTTATCGTTCTTTTTTTCATAATAGATAAAATTTAATTAATACTAATTTTGTTGATTGTTAATTACAGGAACAAAACAATACCTAAATTTCATACGAGTCAATTAATGATAATTGTAATTCCATGAATTCCGCGCTGAATTCCATGAATCTGGAGAAAAATTCACGGTATAGTAAACAAGTTAATAGTGCTTTTGGATTATATTTGTTTGAAATTCAACTCCCTATATGAAGAAATTTGTACTGTATGTATATCTGTTTTTTGGAGCAACTTCTGTTTTTGCGCAAGAAAATGATTCTTTATTAAAAGAGTTTAATACACTAAGAATACAATTCCGTGATAAAAGCATCGGTTATGATACTGTAAAAATACGCTCAGCGGCATATCTTGAAAAGGCAAAAAAGGATGGGCAACACAAAATCATTGGACGTGGTTACTACTTACTAGCCATCAAAAATCCAGAATTAGACGAAAAAATTAAGTATTTAGATACGGTTATATTTTATACTAAAAATTTAAAAAATGATCCCCGATTTCCTACGCATGCCTATTTAGCAAAAGGAAAAGCATTGCAAAGAAAAAGAAATTATCCCGAAGCACTTTCTAATTATCTTTTAGCTGAGGCAACTGCCGAGTCAACTAAAAATGAAACATATCTATACGATGTAAAATATAATATTGCGTTCTTAAAACGAATATCGGGAAACTATAAAGAAGCCGAAAAGTTATTTAAAGAATGTGCGCGTTTTGAAGAACGTAAAAAAACTAAGTACATAAAAGGATATTTGTATACACTATTACAACTGTCTTCTACATATTATGAGTCTGGACAAACAGTAAAATCTACAGATGTTAATATAAAAGGAATCCAATTGGCGTTAGCTAATAATTTGGAAAAAATGTATCATGCCTTTGTCGTAAATGAAGGTGTTAATTTGTATGTAAAAGGAAATTATCAGGCTTCCATTGATAGCATTCAAAAAGGAATTTCTTTTTTACCTAAAGATGATCAATTAGTAGCGGGATTTTATCTAGGGAAAAGCTATCATGCCACTGGCAACAAACAAAAAGCATTTGACTATTTTAAAAAAGTAGACACGGTTTATAACAAGAAAAAAGACATTCTCTTTCCGCCACTTAGAGAATCGTATGTATACTTAATTAAAGATGCTAGAAAAACCAAAAACAAAGAAAAGCAATTGTACTACATAACGCAATTATTAGAAATTGATAGTAGTATTCATGCCGATTATAGATACTTATCAGAAAATATTTCAAAAAATTATGATATTCCTGCCTATGTAGCGAGTAAAGAACGCTTAATCCAAAAACTAAGAGGTCAAAACAAACGTGTAACTCAAGAAAGAAATTGGATTGCTATCATTGGTGGATCTATAGGTTTGTTAGCCATGGCATTGCTCATATATTATTACAAAATGAAAAAGAAATATGAAAAACGGTATCACGATATTATAGCAAAATCGAGTAGTACTATAGAAGAAAAAATTATTGTAAAAAATGCAAAATCGCAAATGGTATCTTTAGATATAGATGAACTTATTGTGACAGAAATTTTAAAAGAATTAGAACTATTTGAACAAGGAGAAAAATACCTCAAAGCCCATGTTTCTCTCAAAGAAGTTACAAAAATTGTCAATACCAATTCTAAATACCTCTCAAAAATCATTAATACGTACAAAGGCAAAAATTTCACAGCATATATAAATGATTTACGAATTGATTACCTAATAAATCATATTCAGCATAATACTAAATATCAAAAATATACCATTCGTGCAATTTCAGAAGAAATTGGTTTTTCAAATCCTGAAAGTTTTTCCAGAGCTTTCCAAAAAAAGACAGGATTAAAACCATCATACTTTATTAGAAAAATAAGAGAAAATTCGCAAAATGAGAATTTATAGTAGTATCGTTTTTCCTTTAAATATTTCTAATTCAGACTAAATAAGAACATTAAAATTTATAATAGTTTAAGTTTTTTAAAATAAATAAATATGAGAAAAAATACCAAAACACTAAAATTTAAAAAGTTCAAAATTGCAAATCTAGATACATTTGTGCTCAGAGGAGGAACCAATGATAATACGTATGTTGTAACGCCACCACATACTGCAGAAACGGATAGTTGCCCAACTATAATCAATACACAATGTACAATAGGAGAAGCAAAAACTGATGCAGAGAATACCTGTTCCGCAGAAAGTGATGGATTTAACGATGGGCCTTAAATAGTATATGGGCTAGTGCCCAAAAAAACCAGAAAAGCAATTCGCTTTTCTGGTTTTTCTGATTCTAAAAAATAAAATCTTTTGAATTATTCCTTCGTGTAAAATTCAATCAATTCCTTTACACCATACGGTTTTCCAATAATTCTTTTGTCTTTGTCCAACACAAAAAAGGTTGGTGTGGAACTTACATCATATAAATTACCTATTTCATTATCCCACTTTTGCAAACCTAACACGTGAATGAAATCTGGATAAAATGAACTCTCATCTGCCCAACTTCCGCGCTCGTCTTCTAAGCCGATAGCAATAACTTTAAACTTATCTTTTTCTTGCGAGTTAACAAAATCTTTAAGCTTTGGCATTTCTTTCAAACAATGCGAACAGGTACTACTCCAAAATACAATAATGTAATTTTCGGCAGTATCCAATTCACTTAATTTATGTGTTTCGTTGTCTTTTACCCATGAAAAATCCGGTGCTACTGCTCCAAAAACTAAACGCTTATACACATTTAGCTTTTCAATCAAAATTTCATCGTTTAGCTGTTTTGCCAACGGAATTAAATAGTCGTCGCCAACATGAATGGCAATATCTTGATTTTCTACCACAACCATTTGTTCCCACAATACATTGAACAGTGTTTTTTGATATGCTACAGGAAGCGATTTGAATTTTTCAGAAATTGTAGCAATATTCTTTTTATATTCTACAATCAATTCGTCAGCAGTTAACTCTTTTAATGGCAATGCAGTAAACACATAATTAGACATTTTATCTGCTATAAAGTCAGAGTTTTGCAAAGTAGGATTTGAAAAGTCAATAGCATCAAAATAGTGCTTTTTAATATTGGCAACCATTTCTTGTGGCTTTTCGTATGAAGTTGGCATGTACGTACGACTTGCCTTTATAAATTCATATGCCAACGTTCCTTTTGCTTCGTTTTCATACGTTTTTTGAAGTGTATCAATCGAATTAAAAACTTCTAAAAAAGCGGCTTCATTAGTATTTCCACTTTGGTAGAATGAATTAATCATTCGTTTTGCTTCATTGATATTTTCAAAATAAGAAGTATGCAGTTTATTTTCTTTAGAAACGGTAAAATCGAGTCCTTTTTCGTTAAAAGTAAACGCAATATCTTCTTCGCCATTGTAAATGAAATCGAAGTTTTCAGATTCTTGTGGCAATCCGTATACCAAACGATACATGCCTTTTTCGGTAGCAGGTTTAAAAGTATAACTCAATTTTCCATCTATAATTTTTCCATTATCTACATACGCTTGATGCGTAGTTTTTAATTTATAAATGATAAACCACTCAAATTTTTCAGTGGGTGAAAATGTACCCGACATGACTTTCTGTGCTTGCATGCACATTGGAATCAACATAAGGAAACAAAATAATTTTTTTATCATAATATTCTATTTTTTTAGTTCTGTTGAAGAACTCATTTCAATTCTCCTGAATAACATATTTTAAATTATAGTCACAATATTTTTTTTCAGTTTTCCTGAAGAACTTGTTTTAATTTTAGTTACAATATTCTTTTTTTCAGTTTTCCTGAAGAACTTGTTTTAATTTTAGCTACAATATTCTTTTTTTCAGTTTTCCTGAAGAACTTGTTTTAATTTTAGTTACAATATTCTTTTTTTCAGTTTTCCTGAAGAACTTATTTTAATTTTAGTTACAATATTCTTTTTTTCAGTTTTCCTGAAGAACTTATTTTAATTTTAGTTACAATATTCTTTTTTTTCAGTTTTCCTGAAGAACTTGTTTTAATTTTAGTTACAATATTCTTTTTTTCAGTTTTCCTGAAGAACTTGTTTTAATTTTAGTTACAATATTCTTTTTTTTCAGTTTTCCTGAAGAACTTATTTTAATTTTAGTTACAATATTCTTTTTTTTCAGTTTTCCTGAAGAACTTGTTTTAATTTTAGCAACTAAAATTAAAACAAGTTCAATAATTAAGCCAAAGCAATTTATACTATTTTTTCTAAAACATTCAAAGCTTTCTTAGCTGAGGTGATCTGTTCAAAAGTAAGTAATAAACGCAAGCCATTTCGGGTTTGTTTTTCTTTCATCTTACAAATCGATGAATTGTGCTGAACAAACTGTAAAATGCTCGAAAAAGCAGCACTTTGATAAAATTCAGATTGCTGATCGGCAATAAAATACCCAACCATTTTTCCTTTTTTCATAATAATTTTCTCCAAACCAAATTTCGTCGCAATCCATTTGATACGAACCGAATTTAACAATGCAACTGCAGGTTCTGGTAATGGACCAAATCGGTCAATTAACTCCGTTTCATAAACTTGCAACGCTGCTTCCGTTTTAAGTTCACTTAATTTGTTGTACAATATCAAACGTTCCGAAACGGTATTTATATAGGCATCCGGAAACAACAATTCAAAATCAGAATCAATTTGTGTTTCTTTCAAAAACACTTTTTCTTTCTTATTTTGTTGTGCATCATACAATTCCTTAAACTCGTTTTCTTTAAGTTCTTCAATGGTTTCGTTTAAGATTTTTTGATACGTATCAAATCCAATTTCATTGATAAATCCGCTTTGCTCACCACCTAACAAATCGCCTGCACCACGAATTTCCAAATCCTTCATGGCAATATTTAAACCGCTTCCAAGCGCAGAAAACTCTACCAATGCATTAATTCGTTTGCGTGCATCTTGTGTCATCACAGAATCTGGTGGCGTAATAAAATAACAAAATGCTTTCTTATTACTTCGACCAACACGACCACGCATCTGATGCAAATCACTCAAACCGAAATTATTAGCGTTATTAATAAAAATGGTATTCGCATTTGGTACATCCAAACCACTTTCAATAATTGTGGTAGAAACCAATACATCAAACTCACCATTCATAAACGCAAGCATGAGTTTTTCCAGTTTCTTTCCTTCCATTTGTCCGTGCCCAATTCCAATTTTGGCATCTGGTACCAAACGTTGAATCATTCCTGCGACTTCCTTAATATTTTCAATGCGATTGTGGATAAAAAACACTTGTCCACCACGCTGAATTTCATAACTCACTGCATCACGAATAATTTCTTCCTGAAAACGAATTACAGCTGTTTCAATCGGATATCGATTTGGCGGTGGCGTAGTAATTACAGACAAATCGCGGGCAGCCATCAAACTAAATTGTAACGTTCTCGGAATTGGTGTTGCGGTCAATGTAAGCGTATCTACATTTTCTTTAATGGTTTTCAACTTGTCTTTTACGGCAACTCCAAACTTCTGTTCTTCATCGACAATTAACAAACCAAGATCTTTAAATTTTACAGCTTTATTAACTAATTGATGTGTTCCAATCACAATATCAACACTTCCTTTTTCAAGCCCTGAAAGTACTTCATTTCGTTGTTTTGTTGATCGAAAACGGTTCAAATAATCAACGGTAATTGGCATATCTTCTAAACGTTCGCTAAACGTTTTAAAATGCTGAAATGCCAAAATAGTGGTCGGAACCAATATGGCAACTTGTTTTCCGTTATCAACGGCTTTAAACGCGGCACGAATGGCGACTTCCGTTTTCCCAAAACCAACATCACCACAAACGAGTCTGTCCATTGGACGTTCGCTTTCCATGTCTTCTTTTACTTCGCGTGTGGCTTTCGATTGATCGGGCGTATCTTCATAAATAAACGAAGCTTCCAACTCGTGTTGCAAGTACGTATCGGGTCCGTACTGAATTCCTTTTTGCATGCGTCGTTTTGCGTACAATTCAATCAAATTATAAGCAATATGCTTTACGCGGGCTTTGGTTTTTTGCTTGAGTTTTTTCCAAGCGCCAGAACCTAATTTATATATTTTTGGTGGTTTTCCGTCTTTTCCGTTGAATTTGGAAATTTTATGTAATGAGTGAATGCTCAAATACAAAATATCGCGTTCGCCATAAATCAATTTAATGGCTTCTTGCTTCTTTCCTTCTACATCAATCTTTTGCAATCCGCCAAACTTTCCAATTCCGTGATCAATATGCGTTACATAATCGCCGACTTCCAAATTGGTCAATTCTTTCAGCGTAATTGCCTGTTTTTTGGCATACCCATTCTTTAAATGGAACTTGTGATAACGTTCAAAAATTTGATGATCTGTATAACAAATAATTTTCTGATTATGATCTACAAATCCTTGATAGAGTGGAAGTACAACCGTTTCGTAAAACACTTTTTGTTCTACATCTTTAAAAATATCATCAAAACGTTTCGCCTGTTGTTCACTTGTACAGGTAATATAATTGATATACCCTTTATCGTGATTTACATCTAAATTTTCAATCAGTAAATCAAATTGGCGATTGAAAGATGGTTGTGGCGTGATATTAAAGTTGATGAATGTATCTGCTTTTAACAACGGATTCGTCGTCAACTCTACAATAGTATAGTCTAAAAACTGATGTTGTAAAAGTTCTTTTGTACAGAATAATTCTTCTGGAGTATTGTGTTTAATTTCT
>NZ_JBGCDL010000085.1:0-3549 GCF_045105435.1 Kordia sp.
CTACGAAGAAGAAGGAGAAAAATTCTTCGCATACATGATGGAACCACCAACAGCCGCAGCACAAATGAAACCTGCAGCGAAAGAATATTTGTTCGTCGTAGATGTTTCAGGGTCTATGCACGGAGAACCAATGGAAGTGTCCAAAAAACTATTGCGCAACTTATTGGTAAACCTTCCAGAAACCGATCATTACAACATCTTATTTTTCTCAGGCGGATCAAGTATATTAGCTCCAAAACCGTTGGCATGTACACCAGAAAACATTCAAAAAGGACTCAACTTTTTAACGAATATCAACAGTGGCGGTGGCACACGTTTGCTCAATGCGCTTCATACAGCGTATGCATTGCCACGAATGGACAACAGCAGCGCACGATCAATGGTCGTAATTACTGATGGATACGTAAGTGTAGAACGCAAAGCTTTTGAAATGATTGAAAAAAACTTAGGACAAGCCAATGTATTTACTTTCGGAATTGGTTCAGGTGTCAACAGATATTTACTAGAAGGAATGGCGAAAGTAAGCAACAGCGAATTGTTTGTTGCAACACAAATGAACGAAGCTAATGCGGTTGCAGAAAAGTTCAGAAACTATATAAAATCGCCTTTACTGACACAAATTCGTATCAAAGCAGAAGGTTTTGAAGCGTATGACGTCACTCCAAGCAGCATTCCCGATGTATTTGCTTCGCGTCCAATTTTAGTTTTTGGAAAATATAGAGGAGATGCTAAGGGAACATTAACCGTTACAGGACAAACAGGAAATGGCGTTTTTCAAAAAGAATTCCGCGTGGCAGAAGGCATGTTAAGCAAAGACAATGAAGCGCTTAAATACTTATGGGCACGTAAAAAAATAGAACGCCTGGACGATTACAAAAGACGCTTTGGAGACAATACAAAACAGAAAGTTATTGAACTCGGATTAAAATACAATTTAGTAACACAATACACATCGTTTGTGGCGGTTGACAATGAAGTTGTAAACAAAAACGGGAAGCGCAAAACGATAAATCAACCGTTACCAATGCCTAAAAATGTTAGCAATAGCGCAGTAGGAGCAGAAGCGTCTGTAAAAGGGAAAACATTCATCAAAAGAAAAAAACGTACAAAAACGATCAAAGCTGATACTAAAAACGTGAATGAAAAAGCAGCGACTTGGTTCCGTGAAAACTATACAAAAATCGTAGAAAAATATTTGAAAAAATATGATGGAATTCGTGTAGAAGTGGACAAAAACGGAACGATCTTAAAAGTTGAAATTCTCGTAAATGGCAGCTGGATTTTAAACGAAGTATTGCTAGAACGAATCAACTTACTAGATGTAAACGAAGTGTTCAGTTTGGGAGAAAAAGTAACAATTACAATCAAAAAATAATCAGATGAAGAAGCTATGTTTCTTATTGTTATGGTGTTGTTCGGTTTCCGCTTTCGCGGGAACTGAAACAACGCTAAACGAAGTTAAAAAACCACAATCGTTAGTCTTTATTGCAGGTTTTGATGAAGGTAATAATATGTATTATGCAAATGCTAAAAACTACTTTAACAATCAATATTGTCAAGTTGTAGAAGAAGCGCAGAATTTGGCTGAAATTCTAAAATGGTTGCGTTTGCATTATGATGCGAATGTATATGGAGATATTCACATTGTAAGTCATAGCAATCCTTGGCGCGGTTTATCAATGAAAACAACGAGTGAAAGTGACCGAATTACTGCGGCAACTTTAGAAGACGCTTTGCAAATGAAAGAAGTAGTGCCGTTGGCGAATAATTTTTTACGAAAAGACACTAAAATTATATTTCATTCTTGCGGATTGGGCGCAAATAAAACACTCTTACAAAGTCTAAAAAAAGCGTTTACCGCAGATGTTGACATTCCGTTGTACGCTTCTGAATTTTTCAATGTTTTTGGCGGAAAATATGCAGGACATTATTTAGCAAAAACCTATTATGGATATTATCCAACGGCACATTCGGCAGGACCAAGAGCGTTGGCAATGGAATTCAAAAAGAAATATCCGAACGTAAAAACCGATTGGGAAACGGTTTTAAAAACACGTGCCGAACAATTGCCAGGTGAATTATATACGTATCGTTTCAACATTCCTGTGGAGTGGGAATTTGAATTTGAAGCCAAAGAAGACATTCCAAATTTTAAAAACACGCAAGAAATCATCGATTGGATTTCAGAAGATGAAAATTTATTGAGCACAATCAAAGCGTTCAACATTCCAATAGAAAAATTCAGATGGTTGACAAAAGTTCGTGGGAACACTTTATTCATCAAAGGGAAAACAACCGTTTTATGCGTCATGCAACCAATTATGAAGAAAGATGCTAAAATGGAATATTCGCCAGTAACAATTAATAGTATTAGTTATACGAAGGTGTAAAAAAACATAAAAGACTGAACAAAACCTTGAAAACAGTGTGTTTTCAAGGTTTTTTTTGAAGTTTATATTTTAGAATTTTTACAAGATTTTGGATGAAAACATTATGAATTCCACCAATCCACAACGAATTCTAGATAAGTCCTAACGAATACTAAAGCTACTCAAATTGTTCGTCCGTTTCATCGCATATTTGAACTATAAATCAAGTATAACAATTAAAATAAACAATTATGAAACGTACAACATTCACAACATTAGGAGTAGCAGCAATGACATTAATAGCTTGTAACACTTCCACAAAAGAAGTAAAAACAGAAAAAGCAGCAGTTCCACAAAAAGTAGAAAATGTAGCACAAGAAACCACGACACAATTTGAAGAAAAAGCAATGGAGGATTGTATTGCCTATTCAAAAATACAAAACGAAATTAAACTGATGGAAGCTATGGAAGCAGCTCGTGTAACTGACAGTATTGCAAATGCAGAATTGGCTTTACAAGAAACATTGGCAAAAGCAGTAGCAGCTCAAAAGAAAAGAGAATCAACACCAGAAGCTTTAGCAAAAAGAGCCGTTGAAGCCGAGTTATGGTTCAAAGCAAACTATGAAAGTGTTGTAAAAGCATACAAATCAAACTATGATGGTTTGCGTGTAAGATTAACAACAGAAGGCGATGTTTATGAGGCAGCATTACTTATAAATGGAGAATGGAAAGTAGATATGAAGCTAATGGAAAAACTTGAAAAAGTAGAAGTAACAAAAGACTTAGCGCCAGGAAAAGCAGTAGACATCACCGTAAAAAACGCATAATATGAATTGGTTACCCAATGAACGAGAACGCGACAAAAAGACCTTATCTATTTTATGGATGAGGTTTTTTTGTTTGGATCGGCTTCGCCTCTTGGACCGCTAACGCTTTTGGATCGCTTTGCTTTTAGATGTTAGATCGCTTGCGCTCTTAGATTGTTTCATAACACATTTTAATTTTCAAATAAACGAATAAACGAATAAACGAATAAACGAATCAACAAATTGAATTTTGAATGTTAGATTTTAAATGTTGAATTACTTCGCTGAAAGAAACTATTGGACTTTAAATTACATGCCGTCACTTCGAGTTAATTTGTGGAACAAATTTGTATCGAGAAGTATTTTGAAGATCG
>NZ_JBGCDL010000086.1:0-6678 GCF_045105435.1 Kordia sp.
AACATAGACATTAGCAAATTGCCCGAAACGGAACTTTTTGAACGCTTAAGCATTCGCGATGTGTCTCCAAGAATCATTGATTGGGTTGGATTAAATCTATTCTTAAAAATTCAAAAACTCGCAGAGCGTACTGCCGAAATGCACATTGCATTAGGAAGTGAATTTGAAGAAACTGCCTTTACACCAACACATTTTAATGGCGATTATACGGTTTGGTTGAAAAATAGATTGCTCTATCAATTTCAAAACCGACTCAACACGGTAGAAAACAATCTACACAAACTAGAAGGTTTATCGCTAAACTTAGCACAAGAATTTTTAGACAATAAAAACACCATTCGTAAGCGTTTGGTGAATTTCGATTGGACAAAACTAAAAGGTGAACGCATTCGTGTACATGGCGATTATCACTTAGGACAAATCTTAGTGAAAGAGGACGATTTTTACATTCTCGATTTTGAAGGTGAACCTGAAAGTACCATTCGCGATCGTAAAGTAAAACAACCGCCGCTAAAAGATGTAGCAGGATTGTTTAGAAGCTTTCACTATGCTATCTATGCAACGATTTTCAATCACAAAGACGAATACAAACACAATCAAGACGAACTTTTTGAAGCAGGTGAATTGTTGTATACTTATTTTATTGGTGTATTTTTGAAAACATATATTACCAAAATTCAAGATGCAAATTTGAACATTGGTTACAGTCAAGAACGCATCTTTTTACTAAAATATTCATTGCTCGAAAAAGCGATCTACGAACTTGGGTACGAACTCAATTCACGACCACTTTGGGCAGTCATTCCGCTTAAAGGAATCACAAACATTATCAATCATTAATTTATGGCAAACGTAGTTCCACATAGTTTATTCTCAGATTTTGATATCAACTTATTCAAAGCGGGAAAACATTACAAATTATATGAAAAATTTGGTTCGCATATAATGACGCTCAACGGCGTAGAAGGAACCTATTTTGCAGTTTGGGCGCCAAGTGCCAAAACGGTTTCTGTTATTGGTGATTTTAATTTTTGGATAGAAGGCGAACATCAACTGAATGTACGTTGGGACGAGAGTGGAATATGGGAAGGATTCATTCCAAATGTAGGCAAAGGAAGTACGTACAAATATAAAATACAAAGCAATCATAACGACATTAAAACGGAAAAAGCAGATCCGTATGCACGTCGTTGCGAACATCCGCCAAAAACGGCTTCTATTGTTTGGGACGCCGATCACGCTTGGAAAGATAGCAAGTGGATGAAAAAACGTAAAAAACACAATGCCTTAGATGCGCCGTATTCAGTATATGAAGTGCATTTAGGTTCGTGGAAACGAAAAGTAGAAGAAAACAAATTTCTAAGTTACACGGAATTGGCAGACGAATTGGTGGCATACATAAAGGAAATGAACTTTACGCATGTGGAATTAATGCCCGTCATGGAATATCCGTACGATCCAAGTTGGGGATATCAATTGGTTGGATACTTTGCGCCAACATCGCGATTTGGCTATCCAGAAGAATTCAAACTATTAGTAGATAAACTCCATCAAAATGACATCGGAATCATTTTAGATTGGGTTCCGTCGCACTTTCCAGAAGATGCACACGGACTCGGTTTCTTTGATGGAACCTGTTTATATGAACATCCAGACAAGCGAAAAGGATATCATCCCGATTGGAAAAGTCTCATCTTCAATTACGGACGAAACGAAGTAAAATCATTCCTAATTAGTAATGCCGTTTTTTGGCTCGATCAATACCATGCCGATGGTTTACGAGTCGATGCGGTAGCTTCCATGTTATTCTTAGATTATTCACGTGACGAAGGTGAATGGGAACCAAATCAATTTGGCGGACGCGAAAACTTAGATGCAATTGCGTTTATGAAGGAAATGAACGAAGCCGTATATTCCATGTTTCCAGATGTACAAACCATTGCCGAAGAATCAACGTCTTTCCCAATGGTGTCACGTCCAGCAAGTATTGGCGGACTCGGTTTTGGAATGAAATGGATGATGGGTTGGATGCATGATACCTTGCAATACTTTGCAAAAGAACCAATTTACAGAAAACACCATCAAAACGATTTAACCTTTAGCATGACTTATGCGTTTACGGAAAACTTTATGTTGCCGTTGTCGCATGATGAGGTTGTATATGGAAAGCATTCCATCTTAGGAAGAATGCCTGGTGATGAATGGCAACGTTTTGCCAACTTACGCTTATTATACAGTTATATGTTTACGCATCCAGGTGCGAATTTGCTCTTTCAAGGATGTGAATTTGGACAAAGTGAAGAATGGAATTTTGAGCAAAGTCTCGATTGGCATTTGCTGGAACATGATGTGCACAAAGGCGTTCAAAGTTTAATAAAAGATTTAAACAAACTCTACAAAAAAGAAGCAGCGTTGCATGAAAAGCAATTTACCGCAGATGGTTTTGAATGGATCGATTACAACGATTCGGAAAACTCTGTGCTAATTTACATCAGAAAAGGAAAAAAGCCAGCAAACGATTTGATTATTGCCTGTAACATGACACCAATTCCACGCGAAAACTATCGCATAGGTTTGCCAACAGCAGGAACATTAAAAGAAATTTTCAACAGTGATTTAAAACAATACGCAGGAACAGAAGATTTTGTAAACAAAAAAGTTATTTCCGAAGAAATGGAATGGCAGTTTAGAAATCATTCCGCAGAAATAAAAATTCCGCCTTTAGGAATGGTTGTGTTGAAGTATGTATAAAAAGTATTGAGAATTTAGATTTTTTAGACTCGCTATGCTTTTTAGATTGCTTTGCTTGTAGACTTGTAAGAGAATCTATTATCTAAGAATTTTAGAAGTATTGGATACGTCCTTGCGAGAAGCGTAGCGACGTGGCAATCCGTTTCTAATGAAACTTAAGTTTTCTCAAATAACAGATTGCTTCGGTTTTACCTCGCAAAGACGTTTCACACTCACGTACACAAACGTTAATTCGAGTGATTTTCGTAATAAAATGAAGAAAGTTTTATTCAGAAATAATTCAATTATGCTTCGATACGTAAACGATTCGTGACAATCGTCAACACAAAAAAATAACCAAGAAAACAATTCGTGAATTCGTAACAAAAAAAGAAGAAAACTACAAAACGTCATTACCAGCAATAATGAAGTTAGCTATATTTAGCACAATGATTTTATTATCTGAGTAACAGATTACCGCGTCACACTTCCTCGCAATGACGTTTCAAATCATTCCGAAAAATGAAATTATAGAAACAATAATGTTTAGGGGTTAAAAATCGTAATTTCATAAAAAAACCAACAGAAAAAATATATTTCAATAATTATGACCAACTATAACGTTATCGTTAATAAATCAGTGTTTTAAAGCTTTCAAATCTCTAAACTTTTGCGTTTTTTTACATAATATCTTAAATCTTACAACAAACATGATTGTAAATACAGAATTAGAGAATAAAGGGAATTTGTTTCCTTCCAGAATAATAAACTTTCGAAAAGACGTAGACACTTTATATTTTACCGCAGAAAATGATGTGGTATTACAAATGCGTATTGTGCGCGATAGTGTATTGCGCTTCCGATATACCACCACAGGAACATTTGAAAATGACTTTTCGTATGCCATTACAAAATACGCGAGCACAGGATACAATCATCTAGCGATAGAAGAAGACGAAGAAAAATACATCATTACCACGTCAAAATTAATCTGTCATATTACAAAGGCAAACATGCGCATTCAATTATATGATGCAATAGACAATACTTTGGTAAATGAGGACGAATTAGGTTTTCATTGGGAAGAAAGTTACGAGTTTGGTGGAAATGTGGTGAAAATGAGCAAAACGGTCAATGAACGTGAAAGCTATTTCGGACTTGGTGACAAACCAGATCATTTAAACCTAAAAGGAAAACGTTTCCAGAATTGGGTAACCGATTCGTATGCATACGGAAAACATACCGATCCAATTTACAAAGCCATTCCATTTTATACAGGTTTACATCACAACAAAGCCTACGGAATCTTTTTTGACAATACATTCAGAAGCTATTTTGACTTTGCACACGAACGCAGAAATGTAACTAGTTTTTGGGCGCAAGGTGGCGAAATGAATTACTATTTCATCTACGGACCGCAAATGCAAGATGTCGTAGAAAGTTATACCGACTTAACAGGAAAACCACATCAACTACCGCCATTATGGGCTTTGGGCTATCATCAATGTAAGTGGAGTTATTATCCAGAATGCAATGTAAAAGAAATCACGAAGAAATTTAGAGACCTTAAAATTCCCTGTGATGCTATTTACTTAGATATCGATTATATGGATGGTTTCCGTTGTTTCACTTGGAATAAAGATCACTTTCCAGATCCGAAACGAATGGTAAAAGAACTCGCTGACGACGGCTTTAAAACCGTTGCAATCATTGATCCAGGAATAAAAATTGATAAAGACTATGATGTTTTCAAGGAAGCACTTGACAAAGACTATTTCTGTAAACGTGCAGATGGACCGTATATGAAAGGGAAAGTTTGGCCGGGCGAGTGTTATTTCCCCGATTTTACCAAACCCGAAGTACGTGATTGGTGGTCAGGATTATTTAAAGAATTAATTGAAGATATTGGCATCAAAGGCGTTTGGAACGACATGAACGAACCAGCTGTAATGGAAGTGCCAAACAAAACATTTCCAGACGATGTACGTCACGATTATGATGGAAACCCATGCAGTCACCGAAAAGCACACAATATTTACGGAATGCAAATGGCGCGTGCAACGTATCAAGGATTGAAAAAATTTAACTATCCAAAACGTCCGTTTGTCATTACACGTTCGGCATATTCTGGAACGCAACGTTATACCTCAACTTGGACAGGTGACAACGTGGCAACATGGGAACATTTATGGATAGCCAATGTGCAAGCACAACGCATGGCAATGTCTGGTTTTTCCTTTGCGGGAAGTGATATTGGTGGATTTGCAGAACAACCACAAGGAGAATTATTTACACGTTGGATTCAACTCGGAATTTTTCATCCGTTTTGTAGAGTGCATTCGTCAGGCGATCATGGCGATCAAGAACCGTGGGCTTTTGATGAAGACGTTACCGATGTAGTGCGAAAATTTGTGGAGTTACGCTATCAACTATTACCATATTTATACACTGCTTTTTGGAATTTGGTCGATCATGGAACGCCATTATTAAAATCGCTCGTGATGTATGATCAAGAAGATCATCAAACGCATTACCGAACAGACGAATTTGTTTTTGGAGATAAAATACTAGTATGTCCAATTCAAGAACCGAATAGTAAAGGTCGTCGAATGTACATTCCGAGAGGGAAATGGTATAATTTCTGGACAGATGAATTGGTTGAAGGTGGAAAAGAAAAATGGGTAGATGCTGAAATTGATAGCATGCCAATTTTTGTAAAAGCTGGTGCAGTGATTCCAAAATATCCTGTACAACAATATGTAGGTGAAAAAGAGATCAAAGAAGTTACCTTAGATATTTACTATAAAGAAGGAAAAGAACGCTCGCAATTATTTGACGATGCACATGACGGATACGATTACACAAAAGGTCGTTACAGTCTACGAACATTCAAACTGACAGGAAAGCCAAACGAACTTATTGTGCAGCAGCACAAAGAAGGAAAGTATATTACAACGTATGAGAACTTCAAATTGAACATTCATGGATTACCATTCAAAGCCAAAGAAGTGCAAATAGACAATGTAAGTGTGGCACTTTCAGACTTAAAAAAGGATGAAAACGGCGCAATGATTGTCGCAAAAGATTTCTCTGAAATTCATATTATTGGATAGTTTGAAATTGTAAATGTTGAATTATAAATTTTGAATTATTTCAGATTCAAGATTGAAAAATACTAGAGTCAAGACGTTTTGTGTTGGCTCTTTTTTTGTTCGCTTTCGCGAGATTGTACTCAGAAGTTTTAAGGTAATAATGTGTCAAATTGAGCTTGTTTATGCGATGCTGAATCAAGTTCAGCATGACGAAATTTTGCACGTTATTGCGAGGAGTTTGGACGAAGTCATCTGTTACTATAACACAGAACATTTCACTATCGTTCTCAATGACGTCAATGTTTTCAACTTCAACTTCAATTTCAATTTCATTCCTTTAAAAAAAAATAATTCTGCCCGCAGGAAATTGTTAAGTGGCATTCAGTCAATAAGTTATATGAATTGCATATTCGCTTGTTTCCTCATTATTTCTTCGAGCAGACAGACAGGATTAATTAAACTGTTGACTAACTTTATTGTATGGATCTGTTATTAAAACTAATAATTTGGATCATTGTTAACACTCACTTGTTCCTACATCAATATCATCTGGATTTCTAGCTGGTCCACATGTATAATTACAGGTTTCTAATTGTGTTGGACAAGCTGTTCTGTACTCACTATTACAATCATATTCATATGACCAACAAGTATCAAAATTTGAACAATTACGAGAACAATTACCAGTATATTGATGTTCTCCTCCACCCATTAAATTTGAGATTGATTTTTTGTTAAGGGTTAGAGTTTTTAAATTTCTTTTTTTTTTATTTTATAAGATTTTAAAGTATTAATTGATACACTAATCTAGTTATGTTAAGATGTAAAATATGATATAAACTTTAGTGTAAAGTAG
>NZ_JBGCDL010000087.1:0-23189 GCF_045105435.1 Kordia sp.
ATAAAAAAGGGGATTTTTCCCCTTGTCTCGTATCCTTAAAACTTCCTAATATTGCCTTCTAAATAGCCAGTACTATGAGAAGCAATCGTCCATTAATAATTATTCCGCTTTCTGTCTTGTTAGTCGTATTAATGGTAATTACAGCTTTTGTAACACCAAAAAAGGAAATTCTCGGCGCTTGGGTATCGCAAGAAAACCCAGCGAACAAATTGGAATTTCATCAAAATGGTATTGGTACATCGTATACCAAAAACACTGAAAGTAAACCCTATCATTACACCGTTTCTACACAATGTGATGAACACAGCCAATATCAATCATTATTTGTAAAAATTATTGATGACGAAGCCAACTCTTCAAAATGTTACGAAGTAAAAGATAGCAACGATCAAGAAGAAGACATTTTAGTGTTGGTGGATATGGAAAACAACGAAGAACATTCATATACGAAAGTATATTAGTTTTTTTATTAAAAGATTGAATCAAGTTCAAGATAACAAGTCATCTAACAATCTAAAAACTTCTGTGTTTACACAAGAAAGAGTCTAACAAATCTAACAACAAAGCACTTCTCGGTACAATTTTTCTTTGAAAAATCACTCGAAATGACGTTTATAAACTTTTCAAGAACTTATAATTCAAAAAACACCTCTCAACAGTAAGAAAAGTCTAAAAGCGCAACAGCGCGTTCTAACAGCACAGCGATCTAATAACGAAGTGGCCTAAAAGCAAAGCGAGTCTATTTCTTATAAAAATTCATTTCATCCACATATTTCCAGACATTGTTTGGTAACAAAGGCATGATATTTTTTTTATCTTTAATTGCGTTTCGAATAAATGTAGAAGAAATCTCCATAATTGGCGCCGCAACTTTATGAATTTTCGGATGATCCGTAAACTGATGTTCTACAATTCCTTCCGAAATACGCGGATACACATACACATTGTGGTTTGCTAAAATAACTTCATAGTTTTTCCATTTGTGCAAACTTTTCAAATTGTCTTCGCCCATAATAAGGCAGAATTCATCTTCCGGATACTTTTCTTGTAAATGCGCTAAGGTGTTTACAGTATAATTTGGTTGCGGTAAGTTAAACTCTATCTTGCTAGGTTTAATTTTTGGATACTCTTCTGTAGCAATCATCACCATTTCATAGCGATGATTATTATCTAGCAACGAACTTTTCTTTTTAAATGGATTATGCGGCGTAACCACCATCCAAATGGCGTCCAAATCACTATATTCTGCCATGTGGTTGGCAATTGCTAAATGTCCAATATGAATAGGGTTGAACGTACCAAAATACAAACCAATTTTCATGCAATTACTTTTTTTTGAGTCCAATAAAATTAGCAACAATCTGTTCAGCTTCAGCTTTGGCGCTATCTAAATTTTCGTTCATCACAATAACATCAAACTGAGGAGCTGTTGCCATTTCTACAGCAGCTTTTGCAACACGCATTTTAATTTTTTCTTCACTTTCAGTCTTTCTACCTTTTAGGCGTACAATCAACTCATTAATGCTTGGTGGCTCTACAAAAACAGTTATAGTTTCTTTAGGAAATTTTCGCTTAATTCGCAATGCGCCTACCACATCAATATCAAAAATGACATTCTTTCCAGCGTCACAAATACGATCAACTTCGGTTTGTAAAGTACCGTAATAATTTTCAGGATATACTTCTTCCCACTCTAAAAACGCATTGTTTTTAATTTTCTGTCTAAAATCTTTCGGAGATAAAAAATAATAATCTTTTCCATCAACTTCATTTCCTCGTTTTTCGCGAGAAGCTGCCGAAATTGAAAACTCTAAATTCAATTCAGGAATACCTAATAAATGATGTACAATAGTTGTTTTTCCAGCGCCAGAAGGTGCTGCAAACACAATTAGTTTTCCTCTTTCCATTACAGGACGTTTAAAAGTTGTTCCTTAATTTTCTCCAATTCGTCTTTCATTTGCACAACCAATTGTTGCATTGGCGCATAATTAGATTTTGAACCAATAGTGTTAATCTCACGGCCAATTTCTTGGGTAATAAAACCTAACTTTTTCCCGTTAGAATCATCAGAATGTAACGATTTTGAAAAATAATCTAAATGATTTGCCAAACGTACTTTTTCTTCTGTGATGTCAAATTTTTCTAAGTAATAAATCAACTCTTGTTCAAAACGATTTTCGTCTACTTGTTCTTTCAAATCATCCAAAGCGCGACGCAAACGTGTTTTTACAGAAACCATGCGTTCATCGTCCATATCAATTACTTTTTGAAGCAACGTAGAAATATTATCTATGCGAAACAAAAAGTCTTTCTCAAGTACTTTTCCTTCTGCAATTCGGTATTCATCCAATTGAGAAATAGCATGTTGCAATGCTTTTTCAATAACATCGAACTCTTTCTCATCAATCTCTTCGCGTTCTGTTTTTAAAGAATCTGGCATTCGTACCACCATTTTCAATAACTCAACATCATCAGCATTTGGCTGTATTTCGCGAAGCTGATTCATATATTCTGTCACAACAGCTTTATTAATTACGGTTGAAGTTTCTTCGGCAGTCATTTCCAAATACAAAGAAAAATCGACCTTTCCACGCAACAATACCTTGGCAATTGTTTTGCGCATGTTCAATTCTTTTTCTCTGTAATACGAAGGAATTCGCGCATTCAAATCCAAACTCTTGCTGTTGAGTGATTTTAACTCAATCGTTATTTTTTTTGTCGGAAGTTGTTCTACAGACTTTCCGAATCCTGTCATAGACTTTATCATACGACAAAAATAGTAAAATTAGTGACAAAGCTTGGCTTTATGTGTTGCTATTCTGTATGTTTAAAGACATTTACTAAAATTATTTTTGCGCTTCCGCAGAACGTTTCAAACAACATTCCAACGATAAACCTACAGAAATACTTCATTTTATCTCATGTTTTTTTATTTTTGAGAAAATTACCTAATGCCATTAATATTATTATCCATTGCTCCAGCGCTGTTGATCATAATTTATATTTACTATAGCGATAAATATGATAAAGAACCGCGGCACCTTCTAATAATCTGTTTTTTATTAGGAGCCATTGGTAGTATATTAATTTCATCGGTCTCTCACTTAATTACCTCACGATTTTATCCTGAATTAGAACTAAAAATTTGGTGGATTCAGCTTTGCAAAGCATTTTTCTTTGTTGCATTGGTAGAAGAGTTTAGCAAATACATCTTTGTACGCTATTTTGCGCAACGGCATAAAGAGTTTGACGAGCCGTACGATGGCATTATGTACGCCGTAATGGTTTCTATGGGTTTTGCAGTAACAGAAAACTTAGCCTACGTGTTTGAAGGCGGTTTAGAAACCGCTATTTACAGAGCGTTTACGGCAGTTCCTGCGCATGCTACTTTCGGAATTATCATGGGGTTTTATATGGGAAAAGCCAAATTTTCCAGAAATCGTATCAAATACAATCTTATGGGATTGGCGTTGGCAACTTTATTTCACGGAGTCTACGATTTCTTTCTCTTTATCAATTACATTCCAGGGATTTCTATTGGAGCTTTTATGTCATTAGCAATCGGAATATTACTGTCGCAAAAAGCCATTCGGACGCACCAACGGAATTCACACTTTAGACCAAAGTAGCAAACTCAAAAGCTCTTTTTTCGTTATAATACGCTTCGCCTTCACCAAAAAAGCCAACATGTCCGCCGTATTTTGGCATTTCTAAATAGAAGTTTTCATTTCCTTCTGCTTCTTCAATAGGAAAGCAGCATTCAGACAAAAACGAATCATTTTTTGCGTTTATTAATAACGTAGGAATCTTAATATTTGGAATAAACTGCTTGGAAGAACACTTCTTATAATAATCGGTAGCGTCTTTATAACCATGTGCTTTAGAAGTATACAAATTATCAATACTTAACATTGAATTTGCGTTTTTAATATCTTCTAATTTAATCAAACTAGGGAAAGAAGCATGTTTGTCTAGTAGCTTTCCTTGTAAACTTTTAATAAACATTCGGTTGTACAAGTAATTTTCGGGACGACTCATTTGATCCAAAGAACCTTTTAACTGGCAAGGAACAGAAATTGCAATAGCAGCTTTAACTTCTTTTGGTACGCGAATAGGTTCGCCTAAATATTTCAACAACAAATTTCCGCCCATACTAAATCCTTTCAAAACAATATGAGAATATTGCGGATGATTGGTTAAAATATGTTCAATAACTTCTCTCAAATCTTCGGAAGCGCCAGCATTATACGCTCTAAATAATCGGTTTGGTTCTCCACTACAGCTTCTAAAATTCATGCCAACAGCATCATATCCATTCCGATTAAAAATCTTAGCAGTTCCTTTAATATACGAACGTTGTGCATTACCTTCTAGGCCATGTAAAATGACAACAAGTTTGGAAACATTCTTATGGTACGCGGCATAACTCCAATCCAAATCTATAAAATCTTGATCGCTCAAGGTAATACGTTCTCGTTTCTGATAAATACCAGAAACAATTCTGTAAAGACCGGCGTGAATAGTGGAAATATGACCGCTTTTAAAAATAAGAGGTGGATTATAATGACTTTTAATTATTGGCATGCTATTTTTGAAAATAAAAAATAAATATAATGTATTTTAAAGAATTTGACATCCGTTGGAGCGATTTAGATGCAAATCGTCACTTAGCCAACTCCGCATATATCAATTTTATGAGCCATACACGCATGGGGTTTTTGATAGAAAACGGCTTCACACAGAGAGAATTAGCCAAAAATAATATTGGCCCTGTAGTGTTTTATGAACACATGTATTATTTTAAAGAAGCATTTGCAGGAAAACCCGTAAAAGTATCATTAGAAGTCGCAGGCTTAAGTGAAGATGGAATGTTTTTCGAATTTCTTCATAATTTTTATGACGCGAACGGAAAAAACTTTGCCAGTTGTGAAATGATGGGCGCTTGGATCGATTTAAAAACACGACAACTCATAGGTTTACCGAATGAATTTAATGAAACTTTACGCAATGTACCACGCGCAAAAACATTCAAAATACTAACCAAAGAAGACACGCGCCGATTTGGTAAAAAGCCTGAAAATTTACAGTAACTATTTGATTGTTAGTGAAAAAAAGCTGCATTTAAGTCACCTAAAAAACTTTAATAACTAACATCAAAATTATGGAAAACGTTAATTGGATTGCGCTTATTGTAGCTGCACTATCTACACTTGTCATCGGATTTTTGTGGTACGGACCGTTATTCGGAAAAGCCTGGATGAAAGAAACAGGCATTACGGAAGCACAAGCACAAAAAGGAATGCCGTTGCGCTTTGGAATCAGTGTTGTTTTAGCTTTTATAGCTGTATTCTTTATCTATGCAAACTCAGTAATCACAGGCGGCTTACCACCAGATGACGTTCATGGCATTGAAGTCACTAAATTTCACACCTTTGGCCATGGAGTTGTACATGGAATTATGGCTGCTTTATTTATGGCAATGCCAGTTTTAGTAACCAATGCTTTGTTTGAGCAAAAATCATTCAAATATATTGATAAACGTCGGATATTGGATTGTCACTTTTGCCATTATGGGCGGAATTGTCAATGCATGGACATAAAAAATAACTGATATGCAAAAAGAAACGTTCTATAAGATACTATTTTATAGAACGTTTCTTTATGCTGTAAAAACAGATTAAATTTATCCTTTCCAAACAGAATGACGCAACCCTATTATATACGGAATTCCTCTAAAAACGGCAATATCTAATCCTTTTCCGCCGCGGCTATATTCAATCCAACGATTCAATCGATGTTTAAAAATTCCGTTATTAATTCCAATCACCCAAACGGTTCCATCTCGGTCACATGTTATCTTTTGTCCAATTCCTCTCCCGCGAATTTGTCTCCAACCCATTCCATTTCCACGCCAAATACTTCCATCTTCTGCTATTATGTACGGAACGCCTCTGTGTGCTGCAATATCAATCGCTTTTCCGCCTCCGGGATATAAATTCCAATTGCGACCATCAAAAGAAAATATATTATTATTCACGCCAATAACCCACAACTGACCATTATCACTGTAAATCTTTTTTCCAAGTCCATTTCCAGGCATCGGAACCCAACCAGAACCTGTTCCTTTCCAAATTCCGTTATTCAATCCAATAATATAAGGTGTTCCGTTGTGTACGGCAATATCCAAAGCCTTTCCGCCACCAGGATACTCTTTCCACAAACGACCGTTAAATGAAAACACACTATTTCTTATGCCAATTACCCACACAGTTCCGTTATCATTATAAATAGCTTTTCCTTTTCCGCCACCGCGAAGTTGTTTCCACGATTGCGCATTTACCGTAGTAAAGCAAAATAATAGTAACACAAATACGTATGTAAATTTTTTCATTGTAGAATTGTTATGGTTGCATCTAAAAATACAAATTTAATGCCATTCAGTAATGATTGGTAAATTACAGTGTGAAAAAAAGCCTTTGAAATAATTATTTCAAAGGCTTTTTTGTATTTGTTGTAATATAAATTGAGCAACGATTCTTAATGTTCATTCAATCTAAAATCTGGATAAGCATCCATTCTATGTTCATGTGCATCAAGACCTTCTAATTCTTCTTTTTCCGAAACTCGAATACCTATTGTTTTTTTCAAAACAAATATGATTAAAAAGGAAGAAGCTAAACATATTGCAGCATAAGATACTACGCCAATTAATTGACTTAAAAATTGTGCGCCACCTGCTAAGTTTCCAAAGATACCAACAGCCAAAGTTCCCCATATTCCGCAAACTAAATGCACCGCAATAGCTCCTACAGGATCATCTAATTTTAATCGATCAATAAGTGATACTGCAAATACAATAATTGCACCAGCTATTGCTCCAATAATAATAGCGTCTGTTGGACTCATTTGGTCAGCACCAGCAGTAATTCCTACCAATCCTCCTAAAATACCATTCAAAAACATAGTTAAGTCTAGGTTCTTAAACTTCAATGTAGATACTAAAGCTGCTACAACACCACCAGCTGCAGCTGCCAAACAAGTTGTTGTTAAGGTTAAAGATGTGGCAGCAGGATCTGCAGATAAAACAGAACCGCCATTAAATCCAAACCAACCTAACCAAAGAATTAAAACTCCGGCAGTTGCTAATGGAATATTATGTCCAGGAATAGCTTGTATTTTTCCTTCTTTAAATTTTCCAATTCTAGAGCCTAATAAGCAAACTGCTACTAAAGCTGCCCAGCCTCCAACAGAATGTACCAAAGTTGAGCCAGCAAAATCATAAAATGGAGTATCTAAAGTTTGTAAAAATCCGCCGCCCCATTTCCACGAACCAGCAATTGGATAAATAAATCCTACATATAAAATTGTAAAAATCATAAAAGGACCAATTTTCATTCGTTCAGCAACTGCACCAGAAACAATAGTAGCTGCTGTGGCTGCAAACATTCCTTGAAATAAAAAGTCAGTCCAATATGTATATCCTTGATTATATGCAAGGTCTAAAGTGTTTGCAGTTGTTAAAGGAGCATCTAATCCAAAACCAGCGAAACCTATAAATCCGTTAAACTCTCCAGGATACATTAAGTTAAACCCAACTATATAGTAGAGTAATAAACCAACCGTAATGATAAATATATTTTTGAATAGAATGTTTATTGTGTTTTTTTGTCTTGTCAATCCTATCTCTAAAAATGCAAATCCTAAATGCATAAAGAAAACAAGAGCTGTACAGATCATCATCCATACATTATTGATAGTTAATAATTCCATAATTCTAATTTTGTAATTTATTTAAGTGTGTTTCCGCCCTTTTCTCCTGTTCGTATTCTGTAAACTTCTTCGATGTGTGAAACGAATACTTTACCATCTCCAACTTCACCAGTAGCGGCAGCTTCGAGAATAGCTTTTATGGTAACTTCTTCAAAATCGTCATTCACAACTATGGACAAATAGCGTCTTTGTATATCGCTAGTGCTATAAGAAACGCCTCTGTATACATGACCTTCTTTTTCATTTCCTAAGCCTGTAACATCCCAATAAGTAAAGAAATTCACACCTACTTCGTGTAGCGCTTTTTTAACTTTAGAAAATTTAGATTTTCTAATAATGGCTTCAATTTTTTTCATACAAAAATTCATTTTTTGATTTTCCGTGAAAACGGAAATCATGTTAATACTTAGTTTGTTTAAAACTTATAAATCGCGGCTAAAACGAATGAACCTAAACTCTTAGTAGCCATTAAATCGGTATCGATAAAGATGTCTTCTGAACCACTATCCAATCTGAATTCAGGCTTGATAATTAAATCTTCATCAATTACATAGCTTCCAGTAAGTGTTATGGCTACAACACTAGGATCATCGTTTACAGCATCACTTTGGGTTTGAAAATATTCTCCACGCAAACCAATTGTTAAGGATTCGGTTGCACTATATTGCGGGTAAATGTCTACTCCGTAAAATCCTTCGCCTTCGTTATCCGCAAAAGCGGCATTAATTCCAATAAAGAAATCTGCGGAAGCATCAAAACCACCTGTGTAGTCTATTTCAAAGCCTAATCCAGCTTTATCGTAAAGTAGATTTAGAAATTGACTCTTATAACCTACTTGCGCGCCAATAGCATAACTTCCGTCAGGATTAAACTCCGTAACATCTGTTTGATTAAAAACACCAAGCATTAAGCTAAAATCTTCTGAAAGTGTAAAATCAGCTTTCAAACCTGTATGTGAAAAAGGTCCGTTAGAAAATAAATAAGAAGTGCTATAATTAAAGTTTCCTGTTGGCGAAATAACTTCATACCCTAAAAAGGTGTTGAATTTTCCAATAGTTAATTTTGTGTTTTCGCTAATATGATAATAAGCAAATAACTGATTTAGTACAGTTGCGCTCGCAGCTTCTCCTCTTGGACCAAAAACCAAATCGGCAACACCTCCAATTTTCCCTTTCTCATACGAAGCAATAATATTTGCCATGCCTAATGAAAAACCAGCCGTATCTGCAAAAGAAGTTGCAGGCGCAATTTGATTGTCATCATTTGGCGCTGTAAAATTTGTTCTGTAATACGCATCTAAGCTTCCTCCGAAAGTGAATTTTTTTTCAGGAATTTCTGTTTTTTCTTGTGCACTTAAAACAAAACTTGCTAAAAGTAACGAGAACATAAATAAGTTTTTCATAAATTTTGAATTGTTAGTTGGTTGGCTTCAAAACTATGTAAACTTAATTTGAACCTATAAAAAAATAGGGTATAAACTTTGATTTTTATCAATATTTAGATTTACACCCTATTTTTTTTAGGGTTTAACTATTTTTATTTGATTTTTTATCAAATCAATAATTAGGTTTTTGAAAAATAATCAGTTTTTACGTTAAAAAAATATCAATACATTAATTAAAGTGTAATTTCGAAAACGTTTTCGTACTATTTGATATTTAATACTGGGATTATTTCAATTTCATATTTCGTAAAATATGTGCTTAAAATTGCTAAATTATCATTTAAAAAGGCTTTAATTATCGATATAGGAAAAGTGTTTCTGCTTTTTTTATTATAAAATTCTTGACTCTATATTAGACATTAAATAAGGAGTAAAAACCCCTAAAATTATTTGATAATGCTAAAGAAACAAGGACTCTATTTGCCAGAATTTGAACATGACAATTGCGGCGCAGGATTTATATGTAGTTTAACTGGAAAGCGTTCAAACGATATTATTCACAAAGCTCTTGAAATTTTAGTAAAACTAGAACATCGTGGCGCCGTAAGTTCGGATGGTGTAACAGGAGATGGCGCAGGTATTCTAATAGATATTCCACATACTTTTTTTGAAAAATCCTGCGATTTTAAACTGCCAAACGCAGGCGAATATGCGGTAAGTAATGTGTTTCTTCCCCAAAAAAATAATCAACGACAGTATTGTATTGATGTTTTTGAAGCTGAAATAAAAAATCAAGGTTTACAATTAATTGGTTGGAGAGATGTGCCCGTAAATAGTAAAGTATTAGGTGAAATTGCTAAAGAAACCGAACCTTTTGTAAAACAACTATTCATTGGGAAATCTGACAAAAAACAATCAGATCAGGAGTTCAACTTAAAGCTATTTGCAGCACGGAAAATTACAGAACATACGATATATGATTCTAAATTATCGGAATCAAAGTTCTTTTATGTGCCGAGCTTATCCACGAAAATTATCATTTTTAAAGGTTTGCTAAAACCAGAACATATCAATGAATACTATTTAGATTTATTTGATGCCGATTTAGATACGCGTTTGGCGTTAGTGCATCAGCGTTTTTCAACCAATACATTTCCTACTTGGGATTTAGCGCAACCTTTCAGATATATCTGTCACAACGGAGAAATAAATACACTTCGCGGAAATGTTTCTCGAATGTTTTCGCGTGAAGAAATTATGGAAAGTCCACTGTTTGGAGATGATATCAAAAAAATAATTCCGACCATATTAAAAGGAAAATCCGATTCTGCAACCTTAGATATGGTGGTGGAATTATTACTCATGACAGGTCGCTCATTGCCAGAAACAATGATGATGTTAGTGCCAGAAGCTTGGGAGAAAAATCCAAACATGTCTGATGCTAAAAAAGCATTTTACGAATATAATTCTTGTTTAATGGAACCTTGGGACGGACCAGCCTCAATTCCATTTACAGATGGAAACTATATTGGAGCCGTTTTAGACAGAAACGGATTGCGTCCATCGCGATATACAGTGACCAAACATGGAAATGTAATCATGTCTTCAGAAACTGGTGTTGTCGATATAAAACCAGAAAATGTAGCATTTCATGGGCGATTAGAACCTGGGAAAATGTTCTTAGTAAATATGAATGAAGGACGAATTGTAAATGATGAAGAACTCAAAGAATCCATCGCAGCAAAACATCCGTATAGAAAATGGTTGAATGAAAACTTAGTCCACTTACGAGATATTTCCGCAAAAAAAGGACCGATCAAATATGAGGAAATTGAACTAAAAAAACGTGAAGTTGTTTTTGGCTATACGCAAGAAGATTTAAACACCATCATTCGTCCAATGGCGCAACTGGCAAAAGAACCAATTGGCTCTATGGGAAGCGATACGCCAATTGCCATTCTTTCAGAAAGACCACAACTAATTTATAACTATTTCAAGCAACTATTCGCACAGGTGACAAATCCGCCGTTAGATGGAGTTCGAGAAGAATTAATTACAGATATCAGCCTCACATTAGGAAGCGATGTAAATCTTTTCGATATCAATGCAGAACACTGTAAAAAACTAAAAATTCAAAACCCTGTCATCTCAAAACACGATTTAGACAAAATTAGAAACTACGATAGCAATCCTAATTTCAAAGTAGAATCTATTTCAATGTTATATGAAGTAAACAGAGGTTTAAACGAATTAGAAATTGCGCTCGAAAATTTAATGCACAAAGCGTCAAAAGCAATTGACAATGGCGCTAATATTATAATTTTATCTGATAGATATGTAGATGAAAAACATGCGCCAATTCCAGCATTATTAGCATGTTCATATTTAAATCATGCGTTACACAAACTCAAAAAACGCTCAAAAATAAGTCTCATCATTGAATCTGCTGAACCACGTGAAGTGCATCATTTTGCCTTACTATTTGGTTTTGGAGCAAGTGCAGTAAATCCGTATATCGTAAATGAAATTGTTGAAAAGCAAGTGTTAGATGGTGATATTACAGAATTAGAATATTTGGCGGCAATCAAAAACTACAACAAAGCGGTTGGAAAAGGGATTCTAAAAGTGATGAACAAAATCGGAATCTCAACACTAAACTCCTATCGCGGATCGCAACTATTTGAATGTATCGGAATCAATTCGACCACAGTCAAAAAATACTTTCCAAACACACCAACACGAATTCAAGGAATTGGCTTGCGCGAAATAGAACAAGAAATTGTAAAGCGCCACAAAAAAGCATTTCAAGTAAATGAAGTCAATACAGACATTGAAGTTGGCGGACAATACAGATGGCGACGCGGACAAGAAAAACATGCATTTAATCCGTTAACGGTGGCAAAATTACAAGAATCGGTACGTACCAATAAAGCCTCTACTTTTAAGGAGTATTCGGAGTTAGTAAACAATCAATCTAAAAGTTTAATGACGATTAGAGGTTTGTTTGAATTTGACCAATACGATCCAATTCCATTAGATGAGGTCGAACCTTGGACAGCAATTGTAAAACGTTTCAAAACAGGTGCTATGTCGTACGGTTCCATCAGTAAAGAAGCGCATGAAAATTTAGCGATTGCGATGAACAGAATTGGTGGAAAATCAAACTCTGGAGAAGGTGGAGAAGATCAAGAACGTTTCTACAAAAGTTCACAAGGCGACTGGAAAAATTCAGCCATCAAACAAGTAGCTTCTGGACGTTTTGGTGTGACTTCAAACTATCTTACTAGCGCGAACGAAATTCAAATCAAAATAGCACAAGGCGCAAAACCAGGAGAAGGCGGACAATTACCTGGACCAAAAGTAAATCCGCAAATTGCAAAAACACGAAACTCAACGCCGTATGTCGGACTTATTTCGCCGCCGCCGCATCACGATATCTATTCCATTGAAGATTTATCACAACTTATATATGATGTAAAATCTGCCAATCGTGAAGCGCGAATCAATGTAAAATTAGTTTCAGAAATTGGTGTCGGAACAGTCGCTGCAGGAGTCGCCAAAGCAAAAGCCGATGTAGTTTTAATTGCTGGTTTTGACGGCGGAACAGGCGCAACACCTTTAACTTCACAAAAACATGCAGGATTGCCTTGGGAATTAGGAATCGCAGAAGCGCAACAAACTTTAGTCATGAACGATTTACGCAACCGAATTGTCTTAGAATGTGACGGACAATTAAAAACAGGTCGCGATGTTGCTATTGCTTGTTTGCTTGGCGCGGAAGAATTTGGTTTTGCAACAGCGCCGTTAGTGGCTTCAGGTTGTATAATGATGCGTGTATGTCACTTAAATACTTGTCCTGTCGGAATTGCGACACAGAATCCAGAACTGCGAAAAAAATTCAAAGGAAAACCAGAACATGTAGTCAATTATATGTATTTCGTGGCGCAAGAATTAAGAGAAATAATGGCAAAACTCGGATTCAAAACAGTGAACGAAATGGTTGGACAAGTACAAAAACTCAACAGAAACAAAGCTATCGAACATTACAAAACTTCGGGAATTGATTTAACACCAATTCTACACAAAGTAGAAGTTTCAGACGATGTAAAACTATACAATACAGAAAAACAAGATCATAACTTAGAAACACATTTAGATTTCAAAATTATCAAGCAAGCGCATCAAGCGTTATTCAGAAGACAAAAAACGGATTTGCAGATGAATATCACTAATATTGATAGAGCAGTTGGCGCGATTGTAAGTAATGAAATCTCAAAAATATACGGCGCAGAAGGTTTGCCAGAAGATACGATCAATATAGATTTTGAAGGTTCTGCGGGACAAAGTTTTGGCGCATTTGCCACAAAAGGAATCAGTATGACAGTTCACGGAAACACGAACGATTACTTGGGTAAAGGATTATCGGGCGCAAAACTCATAATAAAAGTTCCGTCAGCATCGACAATTATTCCTGAAGACAATGTCATCACAGGAAATGTAACCTTATATGGAGCAACTTCTGGAGAAGTTTACATCAATGGAAAAGCTGGCGAGCGTTTTTGTGTGCGAAACTCAGGTGCAAAAGCAGTTGTAGAAGGAATTGGCGATCATGGTTGCGAATATATGACTGGCGGAGTTGCAGTAATTCTTGGGAAAGTAGGACGCAATTTTGGCGCAGGAATGAGTGGAGGAATCGCGTATGTTCTAGCGGAAGACAATACATTTTTCAAAAACTGTAATTCGGAGAGTTTAAATATTGATTCGATAGAATTGAAAGAAGATAAAACGCAATTAAAAGAACTAATAGAAAACCACTACGAAGCTACGTCAAGTCCGTTGGCAAAACGAATATTAAACGATTGGGAAAACTATCTACCAAAATTCATAAAAGTGCTTCCTGAAGAATACAGAAAAGCATTAGTACGATTAAAACAAGAAAAACTTCAAACAGCGTAACACATGGGAAAGATAACAGGATTTTTAGAACACGAACGTCAGGATGAAGCATATCAAGTTCCAACTGAACGTATCAAAAATTACAAAGAATTTACAATTGCGCTTGAAACTGATAAACTTCAAGAGCAAGGTGCGCGTTGTATGGATTGTGGAATTCCATTTTGCCACAGTGGTTGTCCACTTGGAAATCTAATTCCAGATTTCAATGATAAAGTCTATCGTGGAAAATGGAAAGAAGCGGCAGAAATATTACATTCTACCAATAACTTTCCAGAATTCACAGGTCGTTTATGTCCTGCGCCGTGCGAAGAAGCCTGTGTATTGGGAATCAACTCAGCTCCCGTAAGTATTGAAAATATTGAAAAAAATATTGTAGAAACTGCTTTTTCGGAAGGATGGATTGTTGCAAAACCACCAAAAGTACGTACCGAAAAATCAGTTGCAATCATTGGATCTGGTCCAGCCGGTTTGGCAGCAGCACAACAACTCAATCGTGCAGGTCATACAGTAACAGTTTTTGAACGTGATGGAAAAGTGGGCGGATTACTACGTTACGGAATTCCCGATTTTAAAATGGAAAAAAATGTCATTGACAGACGTGTAGAAGTTTTACAAGAAGAAGGAATCATATTTAAAACAAACGCGCATGTTGGTGTAAATATAAGCGCCAATCAACTCAAAGAAGACTTTGATGCCATCTTATTATGTGGCGGAGCTACTGTAAGAAGAAGCATTCCAATTGATGGTTCAGATGCAAAAGGTGTGTATCAGGCAATGGATTTCCTAAAACAAAACAATCAATATGTAGCTGGTTTGCTAAACTTTGATGAAATTATTTCTGCAAAAGGCAAAAAAGTAATCGTTATTGGCGGCGGTGATACAGGTTCAGATTGTATAGGAACTAGCAATCGTCACGGTGCAACTTCGGTCACAAATTTTGAAATATTGAACAAACCAACTATTGGTCGTCCAGCGCATCAACCTTGGCCGTATTGGCCGATGAGACTCAAAGAAACATCGTCGCATCAAGAAGGTGTAGAACGCTTTTTTAGTGTTTCTACAAAGAAATTTATTAGTGATATCAACGGAAACTTAACAGGTTTAAAAACGGTAGCAGTTGAATGGATTTTCAAAAAAGGCGAACGACCAGAACTCAAAGAAATTCCAAACACAGAAAAACAGTGGGATTGCGATTTAGTATTGCTCGCTTTAGGTTTTACAGGAGCAGAAAAAACCTTGGCAGAAGCGTTTGAATTAGATATGCAAATGAACAATATCAAAGCAACCACAAAAAACTATGCTACCAACCAAGCAGGAATATTTACGGCTGGTGACATGCGCAGAGGACAATCGTTAATCGTTTGGGCAATTTCAGAAGGTCGCCAAGCGGCACATCATGTAGATGCGTTTTTAATGGGAAGTTCTAATTTGCCTTTGAAAGATGGGAATGATTTGCCGAGAGTATAAGCTAAGTTTATTAGTCGTGTAACTTGCATTTAGATTCTTTTAATGATGTATCACAAGCGTAGTATTTGAATAGGAAACGTTTAACAGTTTCGGCAAAGCATAAACATTAGATTTTAAGTAAGTTTGCAGTTACTTACTTGTATTTAATAGTTGCTGTAAACTTTAAAATGATAAAAACAGAAAATCTTACATTTCATTACAAACAGAAAGGACATACATTTCACTTTCCAGATTTTGCTTTAGAAGAGCAAGAAAATCTTCTTATTTTAGGTAAATCGGGAATAGGAAAAACGACACTTTTGCATCTTTTAGCGGGTTTATTAAAGCCAGTTAACGGAAATGTATTCATTGATGGTGTAAATATTACTTCCTTATCTTCAAGTAAATTAGATACATTTAGAGGACAAAATATTGGACTTGTATTTCAAAAAAATCATGCCGTACAATCATTAAGCGTTTTTGAAAATCTACAGGCGCGTCTTTTTTTCAGCAAGAAAACTAGTAATACAACAATTATTGATGCCTTATTAACAGAATTAGGTCTCATCGAATATAAAAACCGTAAAGTAAATGCATTAAGCGAAGGACAATTACAACGTTTGGGTATTGCGCTATCGGTAATACACAATCCGAAAGTTATTTTGGCTGATGAACCTACCTCAAGTTTAGACGATGAAAACTGTAGTATTGTTATTGAACTCCTTAAAAGACAAGCAATGCAGTCCAATGCAAATCTAATTGTCATTACGCACGACCATAGAGTCAAATCATCATTTTCAAATACAATTACATTATGATGCTTTGGAAAATTAGCCTACAAAATATTAAAACCAAACCTTTATATACTTTCTTAAGTATCTTTATTTTGGGATTAAGTATTGCGCTTCTCTTAGGAATTCAGCAATTGAAGTCTTCTTTCAAATATCAGATGGAAAACAACTTAGGAGACATTGATTTGGTCATTGGAGCAAAAGGAAGTCCTTTACAATTGGTATTGTCTTCGGTATTGCATTTAGACAATCCTACGGGAAATATTCCATACAAAGAAGCAAAAAGAATACGTAAAAATCGATTAATAAAACGTGCTGTTCCAATTTCGTATGGTGATAACTATAAAGGATATAAAATCGTTGGAACAACTGACGAGTTTCCAAAAATGTACAATGCTGAACTAGAAAAAGGACGTTTTATAGAAAATTCAATGGAAGTTGTCTTAGGGCATACGGTTGCAACAAAACTTCAACTTACCATAGGAGACACATTTTTAAGTTCGCATGGACTCATAGACAATAATATTGATGTGCACAATGAAGAATTAATCGTAGTAGGTATTTTAAAACCTACACAAAAAGTGATAGATCGACTCATTATTACCAATCTAGAAAGTATATGGGACGTACATGATCATAGTGATGGCGATTCGCATGCACATGAAGATCATGAGGAAAAGGAAATTACTTCCTTATTGGTTTCATTTAGAAGTCCTACAGGGTTTTTAATGATTCCAAGAAACATCAATAAAAATACAAACATGCAAGCAGCATTGCCAAAATATGAACTTGATAAACTATACGAATATACAGGTGTCGGATTTAAAACAATTTCTTGGATTGCTTACATCATTCTTGTCATCTCAAGTATCATAATTTTTATAAGTTTGTATAAAATGGTGAAAGAACGCTCGTTTGATTTGGCACTTTTGCGAGTATATGGTGCCAAAAAAAATCAATTGATAAAAATAATTGCATACGAAGGATTCATTATTGTAGGTATTGCTTTTATAGTAGGTTTTGCACTTTCACAAATTGGACTGTATTTTATGGTCAATAGTATGGAAGCTGGAAACAGTCAAAAAATCCTTCAAAACATACCATTTTATGAACTTTTTCAAGTAGGAATGCTAGTATTAGGAATGATAATTGCTGCTATTTTACTGGCTATATATCCGATTACTAAAATGAATATATCAACAATCTTAAGCAATGAAAAATAAACTTCTAATTACCTTAATACTACTCACATCTGCTTTGAGTTTTGCTCAAAAGAAAATAACTTGGGAAGATTTAGCTAAGGTTAAGTATGAAAAAAAATATTTGCCTGCTCAAGATGAATATTTCGATTATCCGAATTTTTCTCCTTCAGTAAAAGCTTTAGAAGGGAAAAAAGTCATCATAGTTGGCTACTTCTTAAACATTGATCCCAAAGGAGAACTATTTGTATTATCTAAAGGACCAATGGCTTCTTGTTTTTTTTGCGGAATTGGTGGTCCCGAAACTGCTATAGAAATACAATTTACTTCCAAACCAACCTATAAAACCGACGATATTGTCATCATTACTGGAATTTTAAAACTCAATAGTGATGACATCGAACATTTCAATTACATACTCACAGAAAGTACTGGAGAAATTATAAACTAAAAAAAATAATAGAACTGCAAAGACAGAAAAACCAACAACATTTTTCAAGCATAAATTAGGAATTCAACAAAACTTTTACAATATTTGGTATAACAAATGAACAAACAAATTATACATATCATTGCTATTAATGTCATTGTGATTCGCTCACGGAGATAAGGAATGCTATATATAATTTCACTATAAATTACAAAGCCTTCCTTAATCGGGAAGGCTTTTTTTATTTAGTGAAACTCAGTTTTGAGAAGTCCGAAAGGTGAAATCAAAAGTTCGTCAAACCGAACTTGATTCGGTTTCTCATAACAGTAAAAACTATTTCGTTTGATTCTGAATCAAGTTCAGAATGACGTTTAAAATAACAAGCAATGAACAAAATAACAAGCATTATCGTCATCGTCATTATAATTATGAACTCCACCTGAGTTGATACGATTTGCTATATAAATAAAAGCCTGTATCAACTATGATACAGGCTTTTATCTTTTAGTGAAACTCAGTTTAGAGAAGTCTGAAAGATGCACTCAAAACTACAAGTTGAACAAATCCCGCTAAAAATCGAGATCTCACAAATAAAAAACAGTTGTTGAGTGTTGTATTTGATAATATTTAAAATACTGAAAAACAAATGGTTAAATCAATAAAACAACAATTGGTTTTAGTGAAATAAACAAAACAGAACACAAAAAAAAACAGAATAAAATTAAATTCGAATCATAATAACAAGAAACATGTATTATACAAAAGACAGTATCATTTACCACAACGGTACATTCATGCATCCAGAAAAGGCTTCCGGAAACATGTACAGTCAAGCATTGCACTATGGAAATGGCGTTTTTGAAGGAATCAGAGCATACAAAACGAAATTTGGTGCAAAAATTTTCAAAGCAAACGAACATTACGAACGCCTAAAATATGGCGCTGAGGTCATGGGAATTCCGTTCAACCATTCCATTGAAGAATTAACAGAAATCACATACCAATTACTAGAAAAAAATAACCTACAAGACGCATACATTCGACCAATTCTAACCACAGGTTCAAACATGAGTTTACTAACTTCTGACGAATCGGTTCTCACAATCCAATGTTGGGAATGGGGAAAATATATGGGCGACAAACTACTCAAAGTAAAAACGTCGCGTTTCGAACGTCCAAATCCAAAATCATGTTTTGTAGAAGCAAAAATCACAGGACACTATACAAACTCCATTCTATCTACGAATGAAGCAAAAAATGCAGGCTACGACGAAGCGTTATTATTAGACATGAACGGAAACGTAGCAGAATGTTCTGGTGCAAACGTATTCATGGAAAAAGACGGCAAACTCTATACGCCAAAACGCGGACACATCATGGCAGGAATCACGCGTTCTACAATTATCGAAATCTGTAACGAAGAAGGTTTCTCAATAGAAGAAAAAGAATTCACATTACAAGAATTAAAACAAGCAGACAGCGCATTCTTTACAGGAACTGCCGCTGAAGTTGTTGGGTTGGAATCGTTAGATGAATACAAATTTCCACTTTCGTGGGAAGCGTCACTCGGTTACAAACTGATGAAACTCTACAAACAAGAAGTACTTTGCGAACGCTCCAAAAAACTATCAAAAGCAGGATGAACAACTTAAATAAATACAGCAAAACAGTCACGCAAGATCCAACGCAACCAGCGGCGCAAGCTATGCTACATGCCATCGGATTAACGAAAGAAGACTTTTTTAAACCCATCATCGGAATTGCAAGTACAGGATACGAAGGAAATCCATGCAACATGCACTTAAACGATTTGGCAAAGCTGGCAAAACAAGGAACAAAAAACGAAGATATCATTGGCTTAATATTCAATACAATCGGCGTAAGTGACGGAATTTCTATGGGAACACCAGGAATGCGTTATTCGTTACCTTCACGCGATATCATTGCCGATTCTATGGAAACGGTTGTACAAGCAATGAGTTACGACGGACTCATCACGGTTGTTGGTTGTGACAAAAATATGCCTGGTGCATTAATGGCAATGATTCGCTTAGATCGTCCAAGTATTCTCGTATACGGAGGAACCATTGATTCAGGTTGTCACAACGGAAAAAAACTCGATGTCGTTTCTGCTTTTGAAGCCTGGGGAAGCAAAGTTGCAGGAACCATGGACGAAACTGAATATCAAAGTATTGTTGAAAAAGCATGTCCTGGTGCTGGCGCTTGTGGCGGAATGTATACAGCAAATACGATGGCGTCTGCAATAGAAGCGTTGGGAATGACATTACCTTTCAACTCGTCAAATCCTGCGTTGAGTGATGCTAAAAAGCAAGAATCAATTGCAGCAGGTGAAGCAATGCGTGTTTTATTAGAAAAGGATATCAAACCATCAGATATTATTACGCGTAAATCTTTAGAAAATGCAGTGCGTTTGGTAACGATTCTTGGCGGATCAACCAATGCAGTATTGCACTTCTTAGCAATTGCAAGAGCTGCACAAATCGATTTCACACTCAAAGACTTTCAAAAAATAAGTGATACAACACCATTCTTGGCAGACTTAAAACCAAGTGGAAAATATCTTATGGAAGATGTGCATGCGGTTGGCGGAATTCCTGCAGTATTAAAATATCTACTCAAAAAAGGATTAATTCACGGTGATTGTATGACTGTAACAGGAAAAACAATTGCTGAAAACTTATTAGATGTTGACGATTTAAAAGAAGGGCAAGATGTAATCAAACCAATTGAAGATCCAATAAAAATATCAGGACACTTACGCATGTTATACGGAAACTTAGCATGTGATGGAAGTGTCGCAAAAATCACAGGAAAAGAAGGTTTAAAATTCTCTGGAAAAGCAAAAGTATTTGAAGGCGAATACGAAGCCAATGACGGAATTCGTGATGGAAAAGTAGAAAAAGGAGATGTCGTTGTCATTCGTTATGAAGGACCAAAAGGCGGACCAGGAATGCCAGAAATGCTAAAACCAACTGCCGCAATTATGGGCGCTGGTTTAGGAAAAGATGTCGCACTAATTACGGACGGACGTTTTTCAGGCGGAACACATGGTTTTGTCGTCGGACACATTACTCCAGAAGCACAAGAAGGCGGAACGCTAGCATTAGTAAAAGATGGAGACATTATCACAATTGATGCAGAAACGAACACCATACGATTGGAAGTCTATGAAGAAGAACTTCAAGAACGTAGAAAACAATGGAAAGCACCCGAACTCAAATTTGAACGCGGTGTATTATACAAATATGCAAAAACAGTTTCATCCGCATCCAAAGGTTGTGTAACTGACGAATTCTGAAAGAATTCTTTTGTCATTCCCGCGTAGGCGGGAATCTCATAATAGGAATTCCCATACGTCATAGTATACACATTTGAGACAATATTGAAACGTAAATAAAAAACAGTAGCATTTAAAATAGATTCCGCATCAAGTACGGAATGACAATAAAAATCAAAACTATGGAAACAAAAGCCATACAAAAAGCAAAGGAAACACTTCAACAAACAGAGCGTATTTCTGGAAGTGAAGCCATCATAAAATGTCTATTAGCAGAAGGCGTAAAAACTCTCTACGGATATCCTGGCGGCGCAATTATGCCAGTTTATGACGAATTATACAAATACCAAGATCAAATTCATCATGTATTAACGAGACATGAGCAAGGTGCAACACATGCCGCGCAAGGATACGCAAGAATTTCTGGTGAAGTTGGTGTAGCAATTGCAACATCAGGTCCAGGAGCAACCAACCTAATCACGGGAATTGCCGACGCACAAATCGACTCAACACCAATGGTTTGTATTACTGGGCAAGTCGCTTCACATTTACTAGGAAGTGATGCATTTCAGGAAACGGATATTGTCGGTATTTCTACGCCTGTAACCAAATGGAATCACCAAATAACAAAAGCTTCTGAAATTCCAGAAGTCATGGCAAAAGCATTTTACATTGCCAAAAGTGGTCGCCCAGGTCCTGTATTGATTGACATTACAAAAGATGCGCAATTTGAAGAATTTGACTTTGCATACAAAAAATGTACAGGAATTCGCAGTTACAAAGCAGTTCCTGAAATTGATAAAAATGCTATTTCCGCTGCCGCAGAATTGATAAATGCCGCTAAAAAGCCAATGATAGTTTGGGGACAAGGCGTCATTTTGGGTAAAGCCGAAGCAGAATTTAAAGCATTCATAGAAAAAGCTGGAATTCCGTCTGCATGGACAATTTTGGGCGTTTCTGCAATTCCAACGGAACATCCGTTAAATGTCGGAATGGTAGGAATGCACGGAAATTATGCACCAAATGTATTAACAAATCAATGCGATTTGTTAATTGCTATCGGAATGCGTTTTGATGATCGTGTAACAGGAAATTTAGAAAAATATGCCAAACAAGCAAAAGTAATTCACTTTGAAATTGATCCTGCGGAGATTGATAAAAATGTAAAAACAAACGTGGCTGTTCTAGGTGATGCTAAAGCAAGCTTGGCGGAAATTTTACCGCTAATCAAAGAAAAAACACATGCTATTTGGAGACGCGCTTTCGATGATTTATATGCAATTGAATATGAAAAAGTCATCAAAAACGATTTGCATCCAACCAAAGAAGGACTAACAATGGGCGAAGTGATGAACGAAATTAACATCCAAAGCAAAGGCGAAGCAGCAATTGTTTCTGATGTTGGTCAGCATCAAATGATTGCCTGTCGTTATGCAAAATTCAATCAGACAAAAAGTAACATTACCTCTGGCGGATTGGGAACCATGGGATTTGGGTTGCCAGCCGCAATTGGTGCAAAAATGGCAGCTCCAGAACGCGAAGTCGTGTGTGTTTGTGGTGATGGCGGTTACCAAATGACGATTCAAGAATTAGGAACCATCTTTCAGCAAAAAGCTGCGGTAAAAATTGTGGTGTTAAATAATGAATTCTTAGGAATGGTGCGTCAGTGGCAACAGTTGTTTTTTGACAAACGATATGCATCTACCGAAATGAAAAATCCAGATTTTGTAGCGATTGCAAAAGGCTATCATTTAAACGCACGACGTGTTACTAAACGAGACGAATTAGCGGAAGCGGTACAAGAAATGATGCAAAGCAAAGAAGCGTATTTTTTAGAAGTATGTGTAGAAAAAGAAGATAATGTATTTCCAATGATTCCAACAGGAGCATCGGTTTCAGAAATAAGATTGAGTTA
>NZ_JBGCDL010000088.1:0-3387 GCF_045105435.1 Kordia sp.
TCCAAAAGAAAAAATTACCATTACACTTTGCAATCCGCCTTTTCATACATCTGCAAAAGAAGCACAAGCAGGAACATTACGGAAATTACGAAATTTGAAAGGTAAGCAACCTGTAAAAACGGAACTTAATTTTGGTGGACAAAGCAATGAATTATGGTGTAAAGGTGGCGAAAAGAAGTTCATTAAGAACATGATAAAAGAAAGTAAACAGTTTTCAAAACAATGCGAATGGTTTACGACGTTGGTTTCTAAAGAAGCTAATTTACCCGCCATTTATGATGCCTTGAAACGTGTACATGCCAAAACCGTAGAAACCATTTTGATGGGACAAGGAAATAAGATTAGTAGAATTGTGGTGTGGAGTTTTGTAGCATAAACTTTCACATTAAAAAACTGTACATTTGCCACTTAAATTCAAGAACAATGAACACTTTTAAAACTACAAAAATGTAATTCGATGCGTCCAAAGTTGAAATTTCGATTTCAATTAAAAGCCGAAGCTTAAAAAAATATTATTGAATTAAAAATTAAAAAAATGAGTACTATATTTTTTACTTCAGATCATCACTTTGGACATAAAAACATTCTTAAATTTTCTGAACGTCCATTTGCTGATGTTGCTGAAATGGATGAAGCATTGATCCAACGATGGAATGAAAAAATAAAACCCGAAGACGAAGTGTATCACTTAGGTGATGTGGGACTTGCTTCTTCAGGGAAATTAAGAAAGATTTTAGACCGTTTACATGGGAAAATCTATTTGATTAATGGAAACCACGAAAAATCTGCGCAAGCGTGTCACACACGTTTTGAATGGATTAAAGACTATTATGAGTTGGTTGTAAAAGACGACGAGTTTGAACGCGGCGAACAGCTGATTGTATTGTTTCATTACGCATTGCGCGAATGGAATGCTTCCCATTGGGGAACGTATCATTTGTATGGACATTCACACGGAACTTTGCCTGATATTGATACTTCATTATCGTTTGATATTGGTGTTGATTGTCACGATTTTTATCCGTTATCGTACGAAGAAGTCAAAGCCATTATGAAAACCAAGAATTGGAAACCTCCTTTTGAAAAAGAGAATCGATGATAAAAATAGAAACCTCCAAAAGTTGATTTTGGAGGTTTTTTTATCCAAAAAAAGTAATCTTAAAAAAACGCCCGATACTGCAACACACGAAAATCAAAGGTGGTAAATTTTGGATTTTCTTTTTTGAGTTTTTTGTATAAAGGAATGCTTCCAATTGCACGATTGGCTGCCCCAGAAGATGAGGTTAAGGAAACAGTTTTGATGATTCGTGATTGCATTTCGACTCCGCTCAATGCGCGTTCAATGTGATGTTTATTTTTTGCTAAATTCAAGTCAAATTGATGAAGTCTAGGTACAGTATCTGAAACAACTTCCAATTTGAGATTATACGGTTTGATGTGTTTTCGAAAGAAATATTCAGGACCATTTTTAGAGTTTCCACCAATGAAGAGAATGGTATGAATGCTTGGATATTGTTGCAAATAGCTAATTACATCACGCAGTTGTATGTTTTGCATACCTAAGTCGGAAGCATCAATTTTTTGGCGCTCGCAACTGTCTACAATATCGCAAACACCAATTTTATGTTTGATAAAGAATTCTTTTCGCTGATCAATGGCTTCTTGAGAATTGTCATACCGCAATTTTAAATTGAATATTTCATCAATAAACAACCATAACGAGTTATAGTAGCTTCCATAACAGAAGTTGACATCTTTTTCGAGTAATTCGCCTGTGGAAAATCGCGGTGGCGGCAACGTTCCTACAATTAGCTTTTCAGTGTCTGGCTGAATAAAAGGTTGGTATGGATGTTTGTGAAAGAACATGTCTTTTAAAGTTTTTAGAGTTCTTCTCTGAACTTCTTTACATTGATCACGACGTGTCGATACATTCTACGATTATGAGAAGACATGTGTTCCGATTCTGAGATAATTTCGTCCAATATTTCAGTAGCCTTGCTAGTTTTTCCATTCTTATGATAAAACTGCGCTAATGTGTAGCGCTCTGCATAGTTAGAATAACGTTGATCTATGGTTTTTAGATGTTCTTCTGCTTCGGCTACTCTTCCCAGTTTGTCTAAAGCTAAACCGTAATTATATTGTGCCTTCGAGTTTTTGAAGTCAAAAGTATCTTTAACTTTTTCAGCTAAACGAATTACCTCTTTATATTGTTGGGCTTGACTTTTAGCGCTGATGAGTTGAGAAATGACATAGAAGTCTTTTTCAAAATTCCCTTTTAACACTACTTCATAATGAATACTCGCATTTTCATAGTCTCCATTTTCATAATGTGCATCTGCTAATGCAACTCTATTCTGAAATGTATCGGCAAAAGCCAACTTTTTTTCAGCATCTTTTACTTTTTTAGATGGATTTATTACAATAGCAATTTCCTCAGTTACTTTTTCTAAATCTCTTTTATTTAATACTTCTGTTAAGAGATAGATTAAAGCGCCTACTAATGGTAGCATCATTATTAAATAATACCAAAATTTGTCCTTTTTGTTTTTGTATGCATGATACATACAAAATAATTGTAGAAAGAGAACTGGTGTATAAAATCGGATCATTGTTTATCGTGTAAATACTAATTCATTTCCGTTAGATAGTTCTTCGCTAAAACCATATCCTTCGTAATTGAATCCTTTTAAATCATCGATCGTTTTTACGTCTGCATCAATTAGATAACGCGTCATATAACCTCTTGCCAATTTTGCATACGTCATAATAACTTTGTATTCGCCATTCTTAAAATCTTTAAAAGTAGGCGTAATTACAGGAACTTTTAATGCTTTTGCATCAACTGCTTTGTAATATTCATTGCTTGCCAAATTGACAAATAATTCATCTGCTGCAAGTTCGTTGTTTAATGCTGTTGTGATTTTCTTTTTCCAGAATTCATACAGGTTTTTATTTTTCCCAACAGGAAGTCGTGTGCCCATTTCCAAACGATACGGTTGCATTAAATCCAATGGTTTTAATAATCCGTATTGCCCTGATAAGATTCGCAAAGTACTTTGTAAGGTATCTATTTTTTCTTCGGGAAGTGTAAACGCGTCCAATCCTTGAAAAACTTGACCACTGAATGTGTAAATACTTGGTCGTGCATTTTCGATATTGAACGGCAATTCCCATTCTTGGTTTCGCTGATAGTTTAAATCGGCTAATGCATCTGAAATTTTCATCAAACTTGATAATTCCTTGCGTGATTTCTTTTTCAGCACTTTACTCAATTGTGCTGCTTCTTTTAAAAAGCAAGCTTCGGTATGTTTTTCTGTTGGAATACTACTTTCTAAGTCTAGTGACTTTGCTGGAGATATTACAATTTTCATTTTTTCTATTTTCTTT